>JBBSOG010000593.1:0-3298 GCA_038259985.1 Cytophagales bacterium | reverse complement strand
TGAGATTTCGATTAATGACTTAAAAGTGAGGGATATGGGAGTCGGCAATCTGGAAGTGAAAGCCAACGGGAAAAACCTGGCCAACCCGGAAGGAAACGATCCACTTCAAATAGAAATGGGGCTCAGCGGGAGCAGTAACGAATTACTTGTGGACGGAAGCTATCGTTTGGATTCCGGCTACTTTGATTTTGACATCAACATGCAGCGCTTCCAGCTAGAACCCTGGCAGACTTTTGCGGAAGGATTTGTGGAAAGTATGGAAGGTAGCCTGAAAGCTGACCTGAACCTTCAGGGAACACCCGCCAAGCCATCCATTACCGGGAATTTTACCTTTGCTGATGAAGTTAGCATCGTGCCTAGCATCACTGGTGCCCAGTATTATCTTAACAATCAGACTTTGGAGTTTAATGGAGAAGAGCTGGTCCTGAATCAATTCACTATCCTGGATTCTGCCCGTACTGAAGCTACCTTGGATGGTACCATCAGCTTTGCCGACATGACCGACCCGACACTTGATTTATCTTTTAAAACAGACAACTTTCAGTTTGTAAACAGTAAAGACTTTCAAAACGAAAGCTTTTACGGAAGAGCTTTTGCCTCTACCGCTTTAGAAATTAAAGGCAAAGTCAGTGATCTCAATGCTACGGGCGATGTGTCGGTCAATGAAGGAACAGATATGACCATTGCTTTGGTAGATGAAGCAGACGAAGCTTCGCAGGCAGATTTTATTTATTTTATCAATGACAGCACCAATGCTTTTGTGGAAGCCGATACTGCTACTACAATAGCAGTAGACAGCACGACTACTGCCGAAAATGCCGATTCGCTGCGCAATGAAGCGGTAGATGTTAGCGGCTTTAGCTTGTCTACCGACGTAAAAATAAGTCCCGAGGCAAAAATGACTATCCTCATTGACCCGGTCAACGGGGATCAGATTACCGTCTCGGGAGAAGCAGAGCTGGACGTAGCGATGAGCCCTAGCGGAGATATTAATATGCAGGGAACTTACCTGATACAATCCGGTCAATACGTTCTTACTTTCGCGCAGATTATTAAGAAAGAATTTGACATCAGGGAAGGGAGTACGCTCAGCTGGTCTGGTGACCCGGCCAATGCCCGCTTCGATATTACTGCTGTATACACTGCTCAAACATCTTTAGAAGGTTTATTATCTTCTGGTAACCGTACTGAAATCATGGACGCCGGCGGTGGGTCTTATGTGACTACTAAGCAGCCGGTCAATGTATTACTGGAAATTAGCGGTGAATTGGCCGATCCGGAACTTGGTTTTGATATTGAAATTCCCGAGCTTCCTACCGGTGGAACAAGCGCCACGATGATTCAAAGTATCGTAGAAAGGATGCAACAGGACGAAACGCAACTCTATAAGCAGGTATTTGCTTTGATCGTCCTTAATCGGTTTTTACCAGACGAGGGGGGATTTGGCTCAGGGGGTGGGTCTACTTTAACCAGTGTCAATGACAAAATCGACAACAGCGTTAGCCGGATATTATCAGGTACTTTATCCAATCTAGGTGAAGATTATTTGGGGGGCGTACAGATTAATCTTGACCTGGAATCCGATGAATTACAGTCTCAAAATACTGCGTTGGCCGATCGCGATGTCAGCTTGCAGGTCTCCAAACAGTTTTTCAATGACCGTCTTACTGTAAGTGTAGGGGGAATGACCAGCCTGAATACAAACAGTTCAGCGGGTGCCGGTCCCAACAACTCTACTGATAATGGCCTGTATGGCGAATTTGAGGTCTTGTACCGCCTGGATCAGCGGGGTAACTTGAACATCAGGATTTTCCAACAAAGTGACCGGGATATCTTCACCAATGAAGTTGATATTGACCAGGGAGTCTCCCTCTCTTATCAGAAGACCTTTGACAAAATTTTCAACAACAACGATAATGTATTGCAGTCAGAACCACGCCCTAACGAAGAAGGAAATAATGATCAGGAAGAAGAAACAAAGCAGCCCCAGGACAGTTCGGCGCTGGACAACGCCCAACGGCATAAACGAAACAAAAATTAATGCTTGATTTCAAAGCGGACAAAACCTTGGGGATTGCCACCTTCGTGTGTTACTTTTTCTACTTTGGCGTGATTGGGTCCTTGCTTGCACCATGCCACAAATTCTTCCAGTTTGTCTTCCGGCCCTTCGGCTTCTATCAGCACTGATCCGTCTGGCTCGTTTTTCACCCAACCAAATACGCCCAGTGTTTCTGCCTTATCCTGGGCACTGGCACGAAAAAACACGCCCTGTACTTTACCATATACGTGAATTGTATAGCTTGCTCTCGTCATAGATTTTGACATCAGAGATTGTCAGTTTTAGTGAAACAGTTTTATAAACTTTTTTTGGCATTAACATTAACAATAGAGAGCTATAGATGTTGTGAGTATAGTCTTACATTCATTATTAATTAAATTTTTTGATCTATGAAAATTCAAAATCAACAATTATTTTTCTTGTTATTTTTTTTGATAGCCAGTCCTATTGCCGTACACGCACAAATGGATGATTCTCGTATAGGGATCAAAGGTGGATTCAACGCATCCAATTTTTATAGTAACGATGTTAGCGATCAAAATATGCGCATAGGTTTTCATGTAGGGGTGTTCACTGAGATAGCATTTGCTGAGTCAGTTAGTCTACAGCCTGAACTTCTTCTTTCTACCAAGGGTAACCGTGCCACTTATAATATAGCCGGTCTGGACGGTGAGGTGAAGACTAATCTTACTTATATTGATATTCCGGTACTAGTAAAAGTTACCTTAGGCGAGACCTTAAACCTCCACATAGGCCCATACTTCAGTTATCTCATTGGGGCTAATGCTTCTAGCGATGGAGACCTGGGCAGTGGTTCAGATGACCTGGATCGTGATAATTTTAAAACCTGGGACTACGGTCTAGCTGGCGGGATAGGAGTAGATTTGGAAGCGGTGACCATTGGCGCACGTTATAACCTGGGATTAGCTGATATTGCCGAATCTACTGCAGCTAAAGCGGTATTTGATGACTCCAAAAACTCAGTGTTACAGGCGTATATTGCCGTAGGATTTTAGAATCATCTTAATTTCTATTAAACAAAATAAAAAAGGCTTCTCAACGGAAGCCTTTTTTGTATTTAATACCGATTCTTGACGTAATTACTTTCCCACTTCGCCAATCATGACCGCGTCTTCCAGGATGTACATCAGTTGCTCATAATCTTTGTCATTCAACTTGAGTTTGCCCTTAAATCCTACAATAGCTGCTGTGTAATCAATAGGCTCTTTCAAATAAACT
>JBBSOG010000592.1:0-3303 GCA_038259985.1 Cytophagales bacterium | reverse complement strand
GCCAAATGGCTTCCGGGAATCAACGATACCATCATCGCCATTTTCGGTGCACTTCTGCTGTTTGTCATTCCTTCCCAAGAAAAAGGAGTGATGCTGATGGACTGGGAGGCGGCGAAAAAACTACCCTGGGGCATTCTTATCTTGTTTGGCGGTGGACTTACCGTTGCAGTGGGTTTTCAGAACTCCGGATTAGCAGAATGGCTGGGCAACAAGCTCAGCGTTATGGAAAATTTTCACTTTGCTATTATACTTCTGGTTGTGCTATTGATGGTCAACTTCTTCACAGAAATCACTTCCAACGTAGCTACTGCCTCAGTAGTACTGCCGATACTGGCCTCTCTTTCCAAATCTATCGGTGTGCATCCCTTTGGGCTGATGGCAGGGGCTTGTCTGGCAGCTTCTTGTGCGTTTATGCTACCGGTCGCCACGCCACCCAATGCGATTGCTTATAGTGCCGGTTTCCTGAAAATGAATGATATGGTAAAAGCAGGCATTTGGATGAATATAATCTCTGCCGCCATTTTGTTTTTGTTTGTGTACTACCTCATGCCGTTAATTTGGGGGATTGATTTAATGAATTATCCCTTTGTAAAATGATTATTTGCTTTCTTTATTAATTAGCTAAAAATTTATCCATGTATATGCCTAAGCTCACCACCATGAAATATCTCCACATTATCGCTTATGTTTTAGTGATGGCGTCCTTTAATTTTTTTCCCGGGGGATCTTTTGCCCAGGAGGAAAAAAACTTCATCTACAATACCCAGGCACCGGAAGTTTTTCCGCTTTGGCATAGGGTGGCCGATTTTTCTTCTGAACTACGTGCAGTGGAATCCGCTGAGCTTTCCCCCGATGGCAGGCTGGCCGTGTCTGGTTCCAAATTTGGATACAAAGTCATGCTTTGGCATACTGCCGATGGTTCATTGGTCTGGGAAAACGAGCACGAATCAGAAGTAGAATGTGTGGTTTTTTCACCTGATGGCAAAAGGATCGCCAGTGGAGGAGAAGATTATTTTGTGCGGATATGGGATGTAGAAAGCGGAAAACAACTGGCTGCCTGGGAACATGACAGTGGCCTAGACGGCATCACCTGGTCACATGATGGTAAACTGATCGCTACTGGCTCCGAAGCAGGTGACGCTTGGTTCTGGGACGGTGACACCTACGAAGTGGTAGGCAAAGTAAAAACCGGTTCTACCATCAACTCCCTTAATTTTACCAAGGATGATACAAAACTACTTGTAGGCGGAAACAACCAAACGCCCGACCCGAAAACCGGTAAGGATATCTACACAGGTTTTGCCTCACTCATTGACGTTAAGAAGAAAAAAGTAATACAAGAATACCAGGGAGCGGAAGCCTCCATCAAATCAGTCAGGATATCCCCGGACGAAAAATTTATCGCCACCGGAAGCTTTGATAGCACTGCCAGGGTTTTTGATTTTAAATCCGGTGAACTGCTTCATACATATAAAAGGCCACTGCGGGTAGAAGCCGTAGCGTTCACCCCTGATGGCCAATACCTGACGATTGGGGGACATGAACTTCAGGTCACCTTTATTCGGATGAGTGATTTCCAGGAAGTGATCAATCTGCCTTGTCCGAGAGTGGAATACATTGATTTTTCTGATGATGGAAGGTTAATGCTCACCTCCCACGAAGATAGTGGTTTGCTATCGTTGTATATGCTGTTGAGTAATACCCAACATACCGGCGTTTACCAGAAAATAGCTAACGATCAGCTCAAAAACCGGGATCTTCAAAAACAAGAGTAAAGTCAGGTAAGCTAACTAAAATGTAGACCGCACATTCTGCCTAAAAATTGTCTAAAGAAAATGAGCTGCCCTCAGCATGGGCAGGTATATTATTCTATCACCACTTCTTCATTTTCCATGTGCATTTCATACAGCCATTCTTTGGCGTTTTCTAAGGTATCCATGAGCTTAATTTTTCTACCAGTGAGGGTAGCCACAGAATTTACCATGAGTGCGCTTAACGAACTGAGTCCATACACCGCAGTGGCCTTTACTTTGGGATTGTTTTTCTTTACTGTTTCTTTAAGGACCCCCATCAAGTTGGAGTTAAAACGAGTGTCCTTCGCATTCACCAATGAGAGCATACTTTTGTCAGGCAATGTACTCGCTATCTTCTGTACTTTTTCAAAATAGGGAATAGCCGCATCCCCGGAGCAACCTGAAACATCGGTATAGACCATCTCCACCGTTTTGTACTTGATAATTTGGCACTCTGGCATAATTGTAATGATTTTATTGTCCTAAATTAATGGCTATCCGGTAAAATGAAACGGGAGAAACTGTTGAAATGCTACATTGTCATTTTTGCAGCTTGTATGCTGCATCCAAGTAGGTTGCTTAGCTTACTTTAGCTTTACCTTTCACTCTTTGGAAAAGGGATTTAGAGTTATAAAGATATGATAGTACAAGAAAACCTTTGTTTGCTCATTTCACTTATCAACAATTGATTCTTCATTTTGATTTTCTTGGTACTTGAAAACCAAGCAAACTGTTAGTAGATAAAATTCGTATATAAAAAGTATAAGTATTCAAATTAAAATTATAATATAATGAATATTGAATTAAATAATGCTGCTCCTTTATTCGCCCTCAAGGACATCTATGACAGAAATATAGACCTCAAAGCATACAAAGGGAAGAAAGTATTTATTGGTTTTTTCAGGCATGCAGGCTGCCCATTTTGTAACCTAAGGGTGCATACACTTTTAAAAGCACATAGAGATTTACAGGAAAAAGGGCTGGAAATGATTTTCTTTTTTGAATCCAAGGCTGGCATTATGTTAAGGAGCACTTTTCATCAAGAAATTTCTCCTATTCCACTGATTTCTGACCCACAAAAAATATGGTATGACACCTACGGCATTGAGGATTCCGGCTTCAAATCGGCAGTAGGTCATGTTACATCCTTCGCAAAAAGCGCCATTCAGGCTAAAATCAAAGGCTTGCCCATGCACATGATGGCTGATGGGGAATCCATCGGGACTATGCCCGCTGAATTTCTTTTGGATGAAAACCTGATCATCAGGAAACTGCATTATTCCCAAAGGCTCAATGACCGTTTTGACATGGAAGATATCTATGATTTTGCCGAACCAAAGAAAACGCCGCTTGCTGTTTAAATAATAGGTTGTGCTTACTTATTAATAGATCTATGCGAATCAAGGGTAGCGAGTTAGGGCAAAACAGGCAGCAGCTATCTTACCAAATACATGCACGAGTAGCCCTTCATAGGAACGCACCTTGGAAGCGTTCTGTATCTGGGTCTTTT
>JBBSOG010000591.1:0-3308 GCA_038259985.1 Cytophagales bacterium | reverse complement strand
TGGGAAAGATGTACCCCTTATTGCCTTGCTTGTCGAAGGTCTCCTTCACATATTTGGTATCATAGTCCCGCTGGGTCCAAGCTAAATCCACAATCGGTCCCGAATATCCGTTGTTAGGAATGTTATTGCTCTCCTTCTTCAGGTAAGAGACATTGGCATTCGCGGTGATTCTGTCGCTGGGCGTTAGCGTAAAACTCGCATTGATGGTATTTTGAGACTGGTCGGTGAAGTCGATGGTACCTTTGGAATCCAGGTTGGTGTAAGATACCCGGCCGAAGGCTTTTTCTCCAGAAGCCGAAATGGCGATATTGTTCTCAAGGTTGATACCCGTCCTGAAGTAGTCTTTCAGGTTGTCCGGACGCGAGACCCAGGGGCTGTTGGGTCCAGTAGACCACTGGTCTAAAAGCAAACCGGCATCCAGTCGTGGCCCCCAGTTGATGGGCCAGTAGTCGTTCACGCCACCGCCGTTTCCATCAACATAGTTGTACGAAAACTGCTTAGCATATTCGTTATAGGAGAGGTCGGAGCCTGGATTATTTTCCAGGTAATGGTTATAGATATACTCGCTGCCGTCCCAGCCGCCACCGTACTCATTCTGGAAAGCCGGAAAGTAAGCGGGTTGGTCAAACACCACCGAAGAGGTAATATCCACGCCAATCCGATTAGCCCCTTTACTCCCTTTTTTAGTAGTCACCAGGATCACGCCGTTGGTGGCCCGGCTGCCGTATAAGGCCGAAGCGGTAGCACCCTTGAGCACGGTAACCGATTCAATATTGTTCGCATCCAGGTCAGAAGCGGTATTTCCCCAATCAATACCGCCATAGCCATTCAAGTTACCCGGCGAGGAGTTGTCAATGGGCGTGCCATCCACGACAAACAGCGGTTGGTTGCCACTGAACGATGAGTTTCCACGGATCACAATCCGGGACGAAGATCCTACGGTGCTTCCCCCACTTGTAACTTGTACTCCGGCAATCTTACCAGACAAGGAATTTACGATGTTGGGATCATTGGAAGGGTTTAGCTTGCTTCCGTCCAGCTCTTGCACGGCGTAGCCCAGCGTTTCCTTGTCCCGTTCAATGCCCAGGGCGGTGACCACCACTTCTGACAATTGGCGAGTATCTTCGGGGAGCACCACGTTGATCACCGATTTAGAGTTGACCGCCACTTCCTGTAGGAGGTATCCCACGAAGCTGAAACTCAGCACGGCTTCTTTTCCTACTTCAATTCGGTAATTGCCCTCGGCATCTGTTATGGTTCCTGTCATAGTTCCTTTGCTAACAACAGTAACACCCGGTAGGGCAGCTCCCGATTCATTAGTAACTGCCCCATTTACAGTAATATCTTGAGCACAAACCGCTTCAACAAGAAAAAAGAAGATGGTCAAAATCTGCATCCCTCTCTTGAAACAAATTAGTATGGCCTTTTTCATAAGCTATTCGTTTAGGTGATATAAGAAAGCTAAATCTATAAGATGCAGGATAGGGAATAAACCACAAATTTACCAAATGAGTATACTATGTTATCATGCGAATCGCTAATTGAAAATAGTTAAACCAATCAAAACCAAAGTGGCAGTTAGTCTATCAAAAAAAATGTACGAACAATCTATATAACATCTAGACACTTATTAAAGCAGCCTACCCAATCATAAAAGTTTGCTAAATCACTTTTTCTTTTTATTCCAAAAATGAAGTTGACAAAAGTACAGGTTGTCAATAAATTTTTTGTACAGAAAAAGATGTTTTAATCATTAGTTGAACTTAGACAATATTATGTGGTTCAGTAAAGTATCCGCATTTTAGCCTCTATTTCTTGTCTTGCCAAATAATTTCATTCCAGTCCTTTTCAAATGCTCTCAGAGACAAATCAGTCACTTTATGTTGAAAAAGCTCTTGAAATAGCTTAGAGAATATGATAACACCTTGACTTCCGTTTTCAAGAGCTTGCTCAACATCCGGGAGACTTCTTATACTTGCCGGATATATATTAGTTTTAACTTCATTGGCTCGGTAAATACTCGAAATACTTCGTAAAAACTCATTTGGATTTCCCCCATCTTCTTTTATCCGGTTATAATAGGGACATATAGTAGTTATATCAGCTGCAGCACAGGCATAAGCTTGACCTAGCGAACAAACTGTAGTTACCAAAGTTTCTATTCCTTTTGACTCTAATAGTTTCGCAGCTTGTATACCCTGAAGCGTTGATGGTATTTTAGGAATGATCTTTTCAGAAATCAGCTTCAAGAGATCGCATTGACGCAAATAATCGGAAACGTCGAGTCCCTTTAATTGAACATAAATTGGAAGTCCGGTTTCTTTTATTATTTGAGTTGCTAACATCTCTAATGATTCCCCTTTTTGACACCATTGCGCTATAACGGTAGGATTGGTAACTATGGCATCTACCAAACCGGTTTTTGCGTCTTCTATTACCTGGTCAACGGTCCCTGATATCCAAATTTTCATGATAATTTAAATTTTCCGATGTAACTATTCAATTCCTGTTCACTAGGCAAGCCTTCAATCACTCCCAACTTTTGGGTACAGTACGCACTGTGAAATTCCCCGAAAGTGGGTCATTTAAAAGTAGAGTCAGCAAGCCCGATAGGGCGCGGTAGCTGATCATTATGTACAGCGCGGCTGCCGCTTTTAAATAAACATACTCATGAAAAAAACACGATTCACGGAAACGCAGATTATCGCTGCTATCAAACGTCAAGAGGCTGGGACCAAGATATCGGATCTCAGTCGAGAACTCAGCATCAGCGAGGCGACCTTTTATAATTGGAAAGCTAAATATGGGGGTATGGATGCTAAGCAGTTGAAGAAACTAAAAGATTTAGAGACAGAAAACAGCCGGCTTAAAAAGATGTTTGCCGAATTGAGTTTAGTGCACGAAGCCTTGAAAGATGCCGTAGAAAAAAAGCTATAGGGCCTGAACGAAAGCGGGAGTTAGTTCGGCACATGATACAGTGTCATCATGTCAGCCAGCGTCAGGCCTGTCAAGTATTGTTACTCCCTAGAAGCACTTTTGCCTATCAAGCAAAAGAAAAAAATGATGAAGTGGTGATTGAACAACTCAGAATCCTGACGGAGAAGCATCCGTCAATTGGCTTCTGGAAATGCTATCATCGGCTTCGGAAAAAAGGATTTCTATGGAATCATAAGCGCGTATACCGAATCTATAAACAAATGGGATTGAACATTCGCCGTAAGGCCAAGAAACGTTTGCCCGCCAGGGTCAAACAGTCGCTGTATCAGCCAACAATGGTCAACGAAGTTTGGTCGTTAGACTATATGAGT
>JBBSOG010000590.1:0-3315 GCA_038259985.1 Cytophagales bacterium | reverse complement strand
TTTTCGGGAAAGCATTAACCTTACTTTCCAAAAAGACACCCTGGTGGACGGGCTTCTTTTTGAAGTCACTGACGACCTTCCCGAAGAAGAGATGGATGATGACGAGCTTGCTGATTTGGAAGAAAAACTAAGGGTTGCTTCACCGGATTTGTATTTTGAGACCGGGGCCACCACTTTGCAAGTGACCGAAGAATTGCGGCAGTACATCCTTAACCTCCGAAAGTATCTAAATGTAAAACAGGATGCCTCCATTATGCTGATAGGGCATACTGACAATGTAGGTGATGCCGAGGGAAACCTTGAATACGGCCAGCAGCGCGCAGATTTTACCCGGGATATTTTGAGCAGTATAGGCATCTCTCGCTCTCAGGTCAAGACAAGTTCCCAAGGGGAGTCCGCACCCATCGCCACCAATGATACTGAGGAAGGACGCAGCAAAAACAGGCGGGTACAGATCAAGCTTAATTGACCATCAAACTTAAATACTTGTAATTATGATCATAGATTTATTACTGGCGGTGATCGCCCTGGGAGGGGCAGCTTTTCTTGGTTACAAACTTGGAAACCAGTTCAGTGTAAAATCTTTTGAAGCCAGGATAAACCAACTACAAACGGAGCTTACTACAACACAGCAATCCTTAGCCGAAGCTAATATGCAACTTGACCATTGTACCAAGAGGAGGAGGGCAGTGTCCAAAAAAATGGCTGATTTGACGGCAAAATTAGAAGGCCAAGAAACTGTGGAAAACAGGCCACCTGCCATCACCAAGCCAAAAGCACCGGTACTATCAGTGCCAAAAAAGCCCGTTAGCAAACAGGATGAGGTGCTAAGCCGGATTGAAGCCAAAGCATCGCAAATCAATTTTGAGCGTATTGGCCGTTCTGCCGCCCACGAAAAAGACGACCTGAAGCTAATCAAAGGCGTAGGGCATTTTATTGAGAAGAAGCTGAACGCTTTAGGTATTTACACTTTTGAGCAGGTAGCTAACTTTAATGAGGAAGATGAAACGAAGGTCAACGAAGCCATAGAATTTTTTCCCGGCAGAATTAAAAGGGATGCCTGGGCCAAACAAGCCAAAGTCCTCAAAGCAGGTAAGTCTGCGGTATAGCAAATTGATTAAGACCAAATACTACGCATTTTTGTAATCGCTCAACATTGCACATCTGACAAGCACGTTCGCATTTATTCTGAGTGTTGCAACGCATTTACTCCATTTTAATCAAACTGATTTCATCGGCGATGGATTCGCTTTTTCCTCTTAGCACCAGCCGTGGGCCATCCCGGTAAAAAGTGAGGGTGTCTTTGAAAAATTTACCGTCTTTTTCTACAAAATATGCCCTGACCCTTTCATTCTCCACCAAAGCCCAACTGCCCTTTTGTACCACCAGTGGGGCGTCATTAAGAAAAGTAGTTTTAAGCGCTGCCCGCTGATCCTCATGCAATTCAAGCGACAAAGTGCGTCCCGGACTGGATAGTCCCGGATTGGATGATCCCGGACTGGATAGTCCCGGATTTACGGAGGCAGCATCTGAAGAATCGGAAGCTGATGCTTGCTGACCGGCTGCCAGTGAATCGGCTAATGGCAGTTCGGCGCTTACCAGACTATCGGTGACAAAGTCGGAAGCGGTGGAAATAGTAGTTTCGTAGGTGCCACTGATTTCCTGAGTATGGTCACCACATGCAATGAGGACTGGCAACAGTAATAATAAGCAGTAAATAGAACGTTTGGGGGTGAAAAGAGTTAATACATCCAGGACGGGATAAACGACTGTCTTGTCATAAAAATTAACAACAAAGCATATTAACTTCACTACTTTTTTGGATATGTACCTATCAAACCCTGACTTGCAGACCATTAAGAAAGACTTTAAAGGAAACCTGTTTCAAAACAATATGTTTTATGGAGAAGAATACGGCTCTGGCCAGGCTTCTTTTAAGAAAATACTAAAATGGCAAATAAGCTGCAATCCGCAAAAAGAAGAGAAAAAAAGGGATGATTTTCAGCTCAAGATAGAGCGCAATACCTCATTTATCACCAGCGATGAAGACCTGATAGTATGGCTTGGGCACGCATCTTTCTTTATTCGGATCGGTGGCGTGAGTTTTCTGACTGATCCTTGCCTGAAAGATTTGCCCATGATCAAGCGTCAGGTAGGTTTGCCTTGTTCTATCTACGATCTTATTGGCATAGATTACCTGATGATCTCCCATGGCCACCGTGATCATTTTGACGAAGCCATCATTCACCAACTGTTGGATCAAAATCCCAAAATGGAACTCCTGCTGCCCCTCAAAATCAGCGATTTATTGGGAAAAAAGAAGAAAAATATCAAGTACCAGGAAGCAGCCTGGTGGCAGCAGTATAGGCTTTCGGAGGATGTTGAAGTGTTTTTTCTTCCGGCCAAGCACTGGAACCGTCGTTTTCTCAACGACTTCAACCGCCAGCTCTGGGGAAGTTTCTTGCTCAGGACCAAAGATAAAAGTATCTATTTTGGCGCGGATTCCGCTTATGCCAGTCATTTCAAAGAAATCAGGGAGACCTTCGGCAGTCCTGATATTTGTATGCTGCCGGTGGGTGCTTACAAACCTTCCTATGTGATGAGTGAAGCGCACATGCACCCCGGCGAGGCAGTGCATGCGTTTCGTGATCTGGGGGGCAAGGTGATGGTCCCTATGCATTATGGCACGTATGACCTTTCTGACGAGCCCCTTGGTGAACCTGTCAGGATTTTGAAGGACTTGGAACAGCAGGGAAGCATAGCGGGGGAATTACTTATGTTGAACTTAGGTGAGAAATATAGGTTGCACCAAGAAGCATTGGTATCAAATACAAAAAGCTAGGGAACTCCCTAGCTCTTTGCGAACGTCCATTATGAAAATCAAATCTACGTTCGTAAAAGTACAATAGGCGTATGTTCTTAACATTAAGCCAATGTTAAGTTATCATCAATACTAATGGCTATCGGTATTGCCCTGGGTCAGAAATTCTTCAAGTTCGGCGAGCTTATCCGTGTTGATGAGATCGGCCTTGGCTTTGCGTAGTACTTCCCACGTATTACGGTTGTCTGGTGACGCCCAAAGCCTTAGCTTCTTGTCCTCGGCATGTGCCTGATCAATCAGTGTAGTGAGTTTTTTGAGTTCTTGGGCGGGAATTGCGTCTTCCCCATTCCACTGGCATACTTTCATGAAATTCTCACTGACAAAAGGCATCAGCGCGCTGGAATAGCCTTTTCCCAAGTCCTCTGGCCGGCCATCAATGCCTACATAGCATTTGTTCTCCTGCTGCACTGTTTGGATGGGACGGTTCCCGGAAA
>JBBSOG010000589.1:0-3325 GCA_038259985.1 Cytophagales bacterium | reverse complement strand
TTGCGGAATACCTGGAAACGGTTTTCATTATCGTAAAAAAGAATGCCTACCGGAAACTTACTTTCGATAGGACGGTCTTTGATTAACCTACCTTGTCGGGTGAAGAGATAAGTAAATTCCTGCACTTCGTCGGTTACCGCAAATATTTCGTTTCCAGCGCCAAAATCATAGTACTGTACTTCCAGCATTTTAGCGGCTAGTGCTGCGGGACTCATATAATTTTTCTCAAAAAGCAACTTCCCATTTCGGTCAAGGATACCAAATAGCTGTTCGTCTTGCCTTACAATGATAAAAGTCTTACCCAGGGCATCAATGCACAGTTGAAAACGGGTCTCCGATGACGGACGATAAATTTGTTCTCTTTTGGTAATGTTTCCCATCAGGTTAAAAGAAATAATTTCTCCGTGCAATGCCACCGTATTAAGCACTGTATTACCCGCTGTACTTCCAAGCTCGGTATAGGCTAAACTTTGGATGGGGATATTGAGCTCTAATGGAAACCCCACGTAAGGCTGTCCCCGCCGGTTGAGGGAGTATATCGTACCATTTTCCTGCATGGCAATGATAAAATCTTTGTTCCCAACCCGCACATGAAATGGCGCGGTCGCTAGCGAGCTATTGACGGCTGAGTTGGGGTTCCAACCTTCCAGGCTTTCCCTGTCTTTATTGAACATCCACAGTTTCCCTTCCCAGTCGCTCACCAGAAAACGGTAGTTTTTGCTGTTGTCGTAGTCAACCAGGCTAAGGTGGCGTATCCTGACGCCTTCGGGCATATAAAAAGGATAGCCGGAAATATATGCACCGCTACGGTCAATAACATGGATGGCGCTATCGGTGGCAAACAGATATTGAAGCTTATTATCCTTAAAATATTCTATCTGTTGCACTTCACCGATAATCGGACTGGGGAGAGAGTCTTTCCACTGGATTTCCCCATCCATTTTGGCAAGGTAAAGCTGGTTGGCTTCATCCTGAAACAATACTTCCAGGGTCTGGTCGGTATGGTCACGCACCACAAAGGGTTTGGTGCTGAGAGGATTGTCTACAAAAAGACGGCCCACATCTTTAAACTGGTCGCGCTCTTTGTCAGTAGAAGTGACGGGCTGGTAACTGATGGCCATGCTGGTATAAAAATCACCTTCGGCATTGCTGAACTGTATCGCCAGGTGGTCAAAACTTTTCAGTACATCGGCATGCTCATTCAGGAAAGCTTTCCATTTGGGTGAAAGCTTACTACGAAATAATTCCCAGCTCCGGGACGTGTTAATGAACACACTCACATTAGATTCATCCAAGGTAGTTTCCAAAAACCTTACCTCCCGGATAGATTTGTCCCAGGTATTTTCTGACTCCCGGTCGGCAATTAGGCGCTTCAATGCACGAATGTTATTGGCAAACACCACATAGCGGTCGCTGATCAGGTAAAAGCATTGTTCAAACCCTAAAGCCAGTGGCCCCAGCATAGTTGCAGGAAACTCCTTATAGCTGATTTCCCTGATCTCATAACCGGCAAAACGCTCTTTGTAACTTGTGGCTTTTCCTTCCTGAGTAAGTTGGGTTTCTAACTGCTGAAGCGAAGTAAAAGCTTGCGCAGTATCCCCGGCCTCCATCATCAGTATCTTATCGGGCGCATCATTATCAATAGATTCCAATACCATCAACCCTACTTCACCTTCAAACCAGTTCAGTACACTGCTTAGCTGAACATGATAAAACTCCCTTAGGTTTTTACGATAGCCTTGGGTTTGCTTGAGCAGTTTTGCGTCACTTCCCTCCTGCTGTTTGTATAATTTTTGAAGCCACTGCTGTCCATTTTCTGTTCCAAAATGATAAAATACAGCAGTGCGTTCAGGCACATAATTATACATACCAATTTCCTGTGACTTTTCCTTGGCAAAAGTACCCAGCCATTCTATGGGTTCCGGTTTTTTCTGGTTTACTTCCTGCACTGCCTGTCGGGTAATTTTGCTAAATCCATTGAGTAGCAGTTGTTTATCCCCCAGGTTTACATCCAGAAAAACCGTTTGACTAAGATGTGCAAGGGGCTGCAGGTAAGGCAACATGTCGTTGGTGGTAAAGACAGAAAGCAGGAGCGGTAATTTACTCATATTCAGGTAAAGATTACCTTCGTCATCGGCTAGTTTGGGCACGTCCTCCAACGCAGGATTGTACTGTTGAAAGCTATATTTACTGAAGCCTGTTTCTACATTTCTGATGACATCTTCTATCAAAAAAGGGGTAAAACTGCCTACAAAGATATCCCGGTAAATAAGGTATGAAAACTGCCGCCCCCCCTGCTTACTGCTGAGTTCATTGATTTTGAAGCCATTGAACATTCTGCTGTCATGCTTGACACCATCTTCTTCCTCAAAACGGCGGATAGCCTGTAGCAAGGCATTGTGTTCCTTAGCATTATCCGTTTTGAAAAAGTAAGTAAAATCAAAGGCATCCTTGGAGATGACATGAGTGCTGATCAGGAGCTGCTTCCCAGCAAAAAATTGTTGCACATTGACCAGGCTATCCATGAGGTACATTTGCTCGCCAATTTGACGGAAAGCTTCCATGGATTGCAAGTTCTCCCCCAGCTGGCTACTGCTGAATTTCTCCCAGTTTGCCGGTAAGTCGGCAGTTTCGTAGACCAAGGCGGCGCTCTCGGGCACTACAGACCAGAGCGGTATCTCTTCGTCCTGTTGCCGGCGACGTTCTACATAGAATAAAACCGCTGCCAGCACAAGCAGTACAACGACCACCAAAAAAATTCTTTTATACTTCAAATGCCTGTTTACATTCGTTTGAAATCAAAAACTTTTGTTTTTGCCAAGCCTAATGGCTTTTCTTTAGTTTCCGGTTCGGTTAAATATCTACTGGAAACAAATTCAATTCACATGAAAAAGTCTAAATTTAAGACCCTACTCTATATATGCATCGCAAGTGCCTATTTTTATTATTTTTCGTACAATAATATGTTTAATTCCGTCAGCCTGGTTAGCGCTTTATCCGATGTCATCAATGGAATATTGAGATAATGTGAAGTTGCGGCAATGATCGCATCCGGGAGCCTAATCTTATGGGCTTTTCTTAATTCTATTACAATTTTTTTTATCATTGAATTGACGTCAATGATGGTAGCGTCTGCTATTAAATTTTCACCTTTTGATTTTTCTTCCAGACTTATATCTTTATATCCTAACAATTCTAATTCAGTAACAAACGAAAGAAATACTGTTTTATCATTCAAAAAATCTGCAACGATACGATCCCCTGATAACAAACAAAGAACAATATTAGACATTATTCTGATTTTTTACAGTAGCCAGTAAAAATG
>JBBSOG010000588.1:0-3325 GCA_038259985.1 Cytophagales bacterium | reverse complement strand
TTCTGATAACATATTCTCAACAAACGCTCTTTTTTATAAATAAAAGAGCGTTTGCTTTTTAATGTAAATAATCTTCAGCGTATGAAAACTATTTTACTACCTTCTTCGTGGCTTCTACTTTTTGTTTTAATACATTGGTCTTGTTCCACTGATGGAACAGAAGAAAACAATCTAATCGTAGATTTACTTCGCAGCCAACAGTCTGCAGTGGTAGATACCGTACTAAACGCTCCCGAAAAATACCAGGTGCAAATCCTTTATACGCAAATAGACCGGGACGAAAACAATAAGCCCTCATTTACAGCATACACCTATGGCGTCAGCCCTGATACTTATTTCTATCCCGCCAGTGTGGTCAAGTTTCCGATAGCCTTGCTCGCTTTACAAAAACTGAATGAGTTGGGCATAGATGGCTTAAATAAATACAGCACTATGCTTACCGATAGCGCCTTTGCCGGGCAGACCAAAGTTCAGTTTGATTCTACCTCCGAGAGCGGCATGCCTTCCGTAGCACATTACATCAAAAAAATCCTCGTAGTCAGCGATAATGATGCTTACAACCGGCTTTATGAATTTTTGGGGCAAGACTATATCAACAACAAGTTGCATCAAAAGGGCTATGAAAACTTGCGCATCATACACCGGCTTTCGGTCTTCAATACGCCTGAGCAAAACCGCAATACTAATCCCGTTTCCTTCTATGACAATGCCAAAATTCTCTATCAGCAGGATATGGTAAGCAGCCGTAAAGATTGGGTGGGGGATGAGAATATTCCTCTGGGCAAAAGTTTTATGCGCAATGATACACTCATGGAGGAAGCCAAAGACTTTGGGCAAAACAACGCTGTTTCAGTAGCTAATCTACAAGATATGTTGAAAGCGGTTATTTTCCCCGAGGCCGTCCCGGAAAAGCAACGTTTTGACCTATCAGAGGAAGATTATGACTTTCTGTACCAATATATGTCGCAGCTACCCCGCGAGACTACTTTTCCTGATTATAAAGCGGATACGAGCGAAAACTATTATGACAGCTTTTCCAAGTTCTTTATTTTCGGGGATAAGCAGGAGAACATCCCGGCAAACATCAGGATTTTCAACAAAATCGGTATGGCCTATGGTTTTCTTATAGACAACGCCTACGTCGCTGACCTGGAAAATAAAGTAGAGTTTTTGTTGACTGCCGTGATTTACGTCAATGAGAACCAGATCTTTAACGACAACGTTTATGAGTACGATGAAATCGGTCTGCCCTTTTTGGGAGAACTGGGTAGGGCAGTATTGGAATATGAAAAAGGTAGGAAAAGGGAACATCAACCTGACCTGAGTAAATTTGAAATGAACTATGATCAATAAACTAAGCACTAATATATTATGGATATTAGGTTTTTTGGCTGCCTGCACCGCTCACGAAAAAGTTGATAACCGCATGGAGGCAGTAAATACTGCTCTACAAGAGATAAAATCACAGTTTGCCCCTGACAAAAGGGTGGCTATCTTTGATATTGAGCCAGTACTACAAGGCGATACGCTCATCCTGAAGGGCGAAACCGACCAGTCTGCTGCCAAAGCTGCTTTATTGGCTCAGTTATCTGGGCAAAGTAATCGACTCGTTGACAGTATCCGCATCTTGCCAGACGCCACGCTCGGAGAGGATACGCTGGGGGTGGTCTCTATCTCCGTAGCGAATATCCGTTCACAGCCCGGGCATTCTGCCGAGTTGGCCACGCAGGCGACGATGGGCATGCCTTTAAGAATCCTCAAAAAAGAAGGGGAGTGGCACCTGGTGCAAACGCCGGATAAATACATTAGCTGGATGCAGGGGAGTTTTGTACCCATGAACCAAGCTGAATACGAAGCCTGGCAGGCCAAAGAAAAAGTAATATTTACCGAAATGTATGGCTATGCCTACAAACAACCCATCAAAAATACCCAGACTATCTCGGATTTAGTAGCTGGAAATGTGATGGAATTGGTAGATGAAACACCCTTTAGCTATGAAGTCTTGCTGCCCGATGGCCGTTCTGCGTTTGTACGAAAAAACGAATCCGAATTATTTGAAGATTGGGTAGCCGAGGCTGAAGCTACCGAAAGTACCGTCGTCAAAACTGCCTTTAAAATGATGGGCGTGCCCTACCTTTGGGGTGGCACTTCCTCCAAAGGCTTAGACTGCAGTGGCTTTACCAAAACGATCTATTTCATGAATGGCAAAATCCTGCCCCGCGATGCCTCGCAGCAGGTATTTGCGGGAGAACTGGTAGACGAAGAGAAAAACTTTGGTGAGTTGCGTCCCGGTGACCTGCTTTTCTTCGGCCGGGCAGCCACCGACAGTACCCGCGAGCGCGTGACCCACGTAGGTATGTGGATCGGGGAGGGACAGTTCATTCACTCTCCCGGCCTGGAAGCCCATGTCAAGATCAGCAGCGTAGACCTGAAGTCAGAATATTACGATGAATACAACCTCAACCGCTACCTGCGCACCAAGCGCATGATCAATAGCCAGCAGGATATTATTGCTTTAAAGGATAGGAAATTATTTTGATGGCTTTAACGCGTTAGAAGAAGTTTTGGTGGGCTAACTATTTCTTGCGGTAAACGTTTTTGCGATGTCCTACTTTGGTGATTTTAACAATCTTGATTTCTTCTTCAATGAGATAGATGATCCGGTAATTGCCTACCCTGATACGCCAAAAGTCTTCTTTGATGCCACTCAGCTTTTTACTGCCTTCGGGGCGGGTTATCTTGTTCTAAAAATTCCGCTTTTTCAATAATGCGGGAAATATCTTTTTACTAAGTTGCCGGATTTCCCTGGCTACTTTTTTGGTAAAGATGACCTGATATTTCAAAGTTTGCCTTCTTTTTTGAGTTCTGCTTTAAGTTCTTCCAGGATGATAGTTTCATCGTTTCTGCACTCTTCGGCTTCTATTACATCTAGCAGTTCTTCAATAAGTTCACCATACTTCTCAAGGTCTATTTGTACGGCCACTTTCTTATTGGTGGCATCTACCAGATATTTGATTCCTTCCATAGTAATGTGTGTGTTTTTCTAAAGATAACGGTTTTTCAATGATATAGATTCTTCTGTTAGAGAGTATGCCCAGCAATTGCCTGTTATACACTGAACTAAATGTCTGTTAACTTGGAAAAGTAAGGGTGTTCATCCGATGTGTTTTATGGCATATATAACATATGCGAATCAAGGGTAGCGAGTTAGGGCAAAACAGGCAGCAGCTATCTTACCAAATACATGCACGAGTAGCCCTTCATAGGAACGCACCTTGGAAGCGTTCTGTATCTGGGTCTTTTCGTTGATCCAGTTGAAGAAGGA
>JBBSOG010000587.1:0-3329 GCA_038259985.1 Cytophagales bacterium | reverse complement strand
GTAGGGGTGCAACAGGCTTTTGAGAGCGCTCTGTTTAAGATCAAATCAGTGCTGCCTAGCCAGGAGCAGGATATGCTGGAAGACCTGCAGGACAAAGTGAAAGTGATGGCACCGGCTGCCCGTGCCGATCACCCGGATGATATTCATCTGAGCAAGATACAGCAGGCGCTCATGCAACGGCAGGTCATAGAGATGGAGTATTTCTCTCCCGGTAGTGGAGTATTCACCAAAAGGGGGATTGAGCCTATTGGTCTGGTGTATTATGGCGATGCCTGGCATGTGATCGCGTATTGCCAGCTACGCCAGGATTATCGCGACTTTCGCCTGGACCGTATGAGTAAGGTGAATATGCTAGGCCAGCATTATCATTTAAGGGATTACCTTTCTTTGGAAGAATACTTACAGCAGCAAAGTCAGACCACCGACGCCCGTCTGATGAAAGTCCGCTTTGAGTCTTCCATGGCCCGCTACACTGCCCAGACCAAATATACCCAGGGTTTTGTACAAGAAAAGAGAGAAGAAAATGGCGTGGAAATGTGGTTTATGGTAGGTTCGGAAAAATACTTTGCCCGCTGGCTACTCACCTATACCGACGGGGTAACGATTATTGAGCCAGAGAGCCTGAAAGACACTATGAAAACGCTAATCCAAGAACTTCAGCAACATTTTTAAAAGATTTCTAAACCCTGCTGACATAGGGTTGTCACTGTGCCTGCTTAAGTTTATGGTATCACTAAAATCCATAAAATTATGCAAATGTACACCGGATTTGTCACCCGCAAGACCCAGGAATGTAAAGCCTTCTATGAGGAATACTTTGGCTTTGAGACCATCTATGAGGCAGAGTGGTTTGTACTACTCAGAAAGGGTCCCTATGAATTGGCTTTCATACAACCCGAAATTCCCGGACAGCATCGCTTATTTCAGCCCGTATTTACCGAAGGAAGCTGGTTGGCAATAGAAGTGGAAGATGTGGATGCTGAGTTTGCCAGGCTTTCTCAAACCGATGCACCGATCATCAGTAAGCCCAAAAGCGAAAAGTGGGGCGATCGCCATTTTGTCATAGAAGACCCTAATGGCATGGGCGTGGATGTCTATACGCGAATGCCGGGTGAGGAAATATTGTAGGTATAATCATTAAACTGAAAGGGGGGGGGTGGCTTCTTTGCCTGCCCCTTCTTTTATGAGTTCAAAACGAAAATATGAAATTTTATATCATTGTAGCTTCCCAAGACCATGTAGAAGCAGGTGTAGAAAAAGGCTTTGCCCAGGCAGGACATGGTAAAAAAACTAACTTGGACAAGTTAAAAAAAGACGATTGGATTATTTATTACTCCTCAAAAGATAAGTACGAAAATGGCAAAGCTTACCAGAAATTTACCGCTGCCGGACAGGTCACCGATGATGAGCCTTATCAGGTAAAAGTCAACGAAGATTTCCAGCCCTGGCGAAGAAATATCCGGTTTTATGAGGTCAATGCACTGGAAATCCGGCCATTGCTGGATAATTTGCATTTTATCAAAAACAAAGATAAGTGGGGCATGTACCTGATGTCTGGCTTTTTTGAAATCAATGAAGCTGATTTCAAACGAATCTCCGAACCCATGCTCATTCACAAAAAAGTCTAGCATATTTCTCCGCTCCCTTTGCGGGCTTTGCGCCGTAATTTCTTCGCGCCCTCTGCGTGAAACCTAAAAGCTTTTTTTCACGCAAAGCCCGCGAAGAAGGGAAACGCAGAGGGCGCGAAGGGTTTTCTTTATAATTTTCTCAGAAAACCATTCACCACCGCATACTGTGGTTCTCCATCTTTCTCCAGGATGAAGTTGGGGCGATTACGCATCTTCAAACTATGGTCAGGTTCAGCGTATCGGCTGGCGACATCCAGGATCAGTTGCTTACGGATGTCTTCCTGTCCCGAAAGGTTCTTTACCCTGATGGTGGTGTAGCCTTCCTTCATTAGCGCCTGGGCATCAAGATTTTGTACGGCGCTCAAATCCGGCTGTACTTTCTCGTATACTTTCCCGGGCACAGCTACCATCCCTTGTGCGTCAAATTCCTGATAACCAAAGAAAGTGGACATATCGCCCAGTTCTTGTATGCTTCCAATATCAAAGTAGTCGTTGATGTTCTCAAACTCAATCTCAAAATAGTTGATGCCTACATCTATCGTATACAGTTTGCCATTCACTTCTTTCTGCACATTGCGGACAATGAGGTCATAAAGATAACTTTCGTTCTCCGGTATCTCCCAGTATTTCTCCCTATCCAGCTTTTTATAACTTTCGGTAGCAATAGCATCCAGGGCAGTCACCAACAGCATGAAGTTAAGCTTACGGATGCGTTGCTTCTCGGGGTCATCGGGAAAACCGCCGGATTCTATCAGCACGGTGCTGGTGCCCCATTTCTGGATATTGTCACCGAAGGCACGGGGTTCAAAGTCATCATTGTAGCGGGCTGCATGGCCTTTTACATAATGTTGGAGCGCTTCATTAAGTTGTACAATCATCTGCATCGCCCGTTCCCGCACCGGATTGATGTCTTTGGCATAATTATAAGCCGGGGGCAGAAAAGAAATCGTAGCCGCTTCTTTGTTCACTCCGGAAGTATAGTAAGTACTTTGATCATGCAGGTTGAAACCGAAATCCGCTTTCAGGCTATCACGGATATGCTTTAGAATCTGCGATTCCGGCGATTGCAGACGGAGCGCGTCGCGGTTCATATCCACCCCCAGGGCATTACGCCGTTCAAATTCTTCCGCACCATCGGGATTGAGCATCGGAATAAAATGCACAGTTACATTTTGTAGAATAGACTGACGGAGGTCAGCAAACTTTTTGTCATTGGCGGTAAAAAAATTGAAGAGGTCCAGCCCAGCCATTGTAGCCGTTGACTCATCGCCGTGCATCTGTGACCACAACAGCACTTGCGTTTTGCCTTTGCCAAAAGATACATCATAAATAGCCCGGCCTTCAATAGACTCACCCAGTTTGGTCACACTAAAACCCGCCTGATTATCCAGGCTGAGCAGAATGGGTTCTATGTCGCTGTGGGTGAATCGCCGGGTTTGGGGGCGGTGATGGCGCGACCGACGGGGCTAACATCTTTGCCCACTTTGAACTGGTACCAGTAGGGGCGGGCGGCGCGCAGCCCCGAGACTTCCACGTGGACCGAGTGCGCGAGCGTGGCGGCAGCGGTGGTCTTGCCCTTCTTCACGACGCGGCGCATGGAGTCATCTTCGGCTACGGTCCACTCGACTTCGACCGAGGCGCTGTCCATGCCGCCGCCGTTCAGAGGGTCGGGAGCGAGGCGGGTCCACAGCACAAAACCAT
>JBBSOG010000586.1:0-3336 GCA_038259985.1 Cytophagales bacterium | reverse complement strand
TGGGCAGCAAAAAGGGCAGCGAAAAGCGGATGATATATCCAAAGAAAGAAGGCATCTTGATACCAATTTGCTCCGCAATGGATTTCACCATAAAATTAGGCCCATTTCCGATATATGTCATTGCCCCAAAGAATACTGAAGCCACTGAAATAGCGGTTAGCTCAAGAATCCCGTCAGGATATACCCCCTGGGCAAAACCAACGACTTCGGTAGCATTGTTGATACTTGCCCCTTTAGAAGCCATAGCGGCCGCTACGAAGTTAAGATAAGTAGGCGCATTATCCAGAAAGCCTGAAAGCAATCCTGTTCCCCAATATAATGTATTGTGGGTGATCAGGGCAGCACCAGCTTCCGAGCGGGCGAAGCCCCCAACAAGTTCCAGGGCGGGCATCATCGTACCAAAAATCCCAATGAAAATAAAAGCTACCTCACGGATTGGCTCAAAATTAAAATCATTTCCAATGTGGGCTTCTTTGTTGGCAAAACGGAACGATAGGTAGGCTACTGAAAACATAATGAACTCCCTTACAAAAGAGAAGGTGTTCCCATCGTATTCTATGCCGGGCACAAAATCAAATTTATTAGGATCAATAAACACGGCAATGATGATCACCCCCAACCACAGAAAGTTACGCATGCCGACCAAGGAAATTTTGTTGGTATAAGTCACCGGCTCTTCTTCCACCCCATTCTCCGGTTTGTTCCTGCTATCAATCACAAAAAATATAGTGACTACAATCAGGAGAGTGACTGCCCATTCCAGTAAATTATGCTCTAGGGTCCAGAAGAAAGGGACTCCCCTCAAAAAACCCAGGAAAAGCGGAGGATCACCAATGGGCGTCAAAGCCCCACCTACATTACTGACCATAAATATGAAAAAGACAATATGATAAGCTTTGATCCTGTTTTTATTCAACCGAATAAAAGGTCGGATCAGTAACATGGAAGCCCCGGTAGTCCCGATCAGGTTAGCGATTACTGATCCAATGATTAATAAAGCAGCGTTAGCCGTGGGCGTTGCTTTTTTATCTACTTTGATCAAAATCCCCCCAGAGGCAATGTATAAGGAAGAGAGCAGGGCAATAAATTGTACATACTCTGCCAGGGCATGCACAGGTTCGTGCTGGTTGTGCAGGACAAACATATAATAGGATATCACGATCACGGCCAAGCCTACTGCAACGAGGGGATAATTTTTATGCCAGAAATGTTCATAAAAAAGCGGCCCGGTAGCGATCATGAGTAGCAGGAGCACAAAAGGCAGTACTGTCCAGCCCGGGGCACTTTCGTGGTGGGCTTCTTCCTCCGCTGCTACGTGTTCTTGTGCCTCCCCGGCACCATGATCTTGTTGCAGATCGTAGGTTGGTACGAGGGCGCTGGCATAGCTGGGTGAGGTAGTATCAAAGATAGGATCAGCCTTCAAAGAAGGTAATGAGAATAACGTAAGTATCAGCAAAATGAAAAAAGTATACGCGCCCTTGCTCATCTAGAATGGTTGGTTTGTGTAGTTCAACAAAGTTTGTGATTAAGAAGAAACCATAAACCTTGATTTCATAAGTTTGCAATATCAAACCTTAAACTTAAAACAGATAGGAGCAAAGATAGTATAATCGCAAAGTTTTGGAATTTAAATTCGATAAACCGTTCATTATTTTTGAATAATTTAGTTATTGACATCGGTAATTCTTTGGCAAAAGCTGGTTTATTTTACAATAGCCAACTACAAAAAGCCTATACACTTCCTTCTCATGAGGTTTTATCACTGATAAGGAAAGAAAAGTTTGATACCCTCATTGTCTCTTCCGTGGCAACTCAGTTGGTTGGACTTGAGCAGGAAATTGCATCTAACCAAAACTATTTCCTGCTCACTTCAGCAACACCCCTCCCTTTTCAAAACCTGTATCAAACTCCCCATACCCTGGGAACAGATCGTATAGCAGCTATTGCCGGTGCCATATCGCTTTTTCCAGGGCAGGCGGTGTTGGCTATTGATACCGGCACTTGCATCACTTATGACATTGCTGACGGACAAGGCCACTATTACGGCGGAAGTATTTCGCCGGGTTTGCATATGCGGGGCAGAGCGATGCACACTTTTACAGCCCGTCTACCGTTAGTGGACATAAAGCAAAAGGAAATTGAAAATTTCCCGCTGATAGGCTATGATACACTTTCTTCCCTGCAAAGTGGTGTCTTGCACGGCACACTAGCAGAAATAACCCAAATGATTCGGATGTATGCCGACAAATTCGGAGATTTGCAGGTTGTTATATGTGGAGGAGATGCCACTATGCTCTCTCAGGGGGTTTCCGCGTCCCATACGCTTGTACCTGAACTTATTTTGATTGGACTCAACCGAATTTTAGAATATAATGTGTCATAAATTTTTATATCCCTTTCTTTTGATGCTGATCTGTGCAAGTGTAAGCCTGGCACAGACCGACAAAACGCCTTACTCATCACAGGGACTGGGCAACTTGGTAGAACCAACACTTATCCACAATACCGGAATGGCCGGCTTAGGAATCGCTAACGGTACAGGTTTACATATCAATAATGTAAATCCCGCCCTGCTTTATCAAAACCGGCTCAGCGCTTTTGATGCTGCTTTCAAAATAGAATATAAGGACATGGCCAAAGGAAACCAGTCCGCTTCCAATATCAGTGGTGGACTCGGATATGGAGTATTTGCTTTTCCTATTATCGAAGGGCGCTGGTCTATGAGTATTGGCGTGTCCCCTTTCTCCCAGGTAGAATACAAAATAGAAGAGCCTCGTATCCTTACCAGCAATAATGAAGTGTCAAACCTCACGCAGGAAGGAAGTGGGGGCTTAAGCAGAATTCATTTTTCTAATGGATTCAGGGTATTCAAAGGCCTAGCGCTAGGTGTTAAAGCCTCGTATCTCTTTGGAGCTATTGAGAATGATTTAAGTATCCTGCCTATCACCGGCAATGACCTTAACCTGGTAGCTTCCTACAATGAAAACACATTCTACAGTGGAATAGTGGTAGAGCCAGCCTTGCATTATTCACTTAAAACAGGCAAAACCACTACCCTAAACTTTGGGGTAGTATACCAGCCGGAAACCACCCTAAATGCCACAAGAAATGTTAACTTCAAAAATCTCCAGATAGGTAACGGACAATTGGTCAGCATTGATACGATTGTAGATGATCAAAATGGAAATGTGGTACTTCCTCAAAAAATCGGTCTGGGACTGGCTTTGGACAAGGCTTATAAATATACGATAGGCGCGGATTTTACCATGCAGCAGTGGGGCAATTTCGGGGCATATCAGGCAGATGATGAAAGTGACGCGCGAGATAATGATGGCA
>JBBSOG010000585.1:0-3341 GCA_038259985.1 Cytophagales bacterium | reverse complement strand
CCCACCATGGGCGGGCTAATTATCCTGGCAGCCATCCTTATCCCCACATTGCTGTTCGCGCAATTGGAAAATATATATATCATCCTGGCCCTGATAGTCACTGTATGGATGGGATTAGTAGGCTTCCTGGATGATTACATCAAAGTATTCAAAAAGAACAAGGAAGGGCTTGCCGGAAAATTCAAAATTGTAGGCCAGGTAGGTGTAGGTCTCATTGTAGGCTCTGTGCTTTTTTTCCACGAAGATGTAGTAGTACGTGAGTTTGATGAAAGTGTGCTGGAAATGTTCTCCTCTTCCGACAACCCAGCGATGGATATACCGGAGTCTGCTTATGAGGACATAAAAACTACCCAGACCACTATTCCATTCGTCAAAGGCAACGAAGCAGATTACGATAACTTTATTTCCTTCTTCACTTTCGGCCTGCTAAAGATTGACGACCGTTACACCTGGATCATCTATCTGGCTATCGTTACTTTTATCATCACGGCGGTTTCTAACGGGGCAAACATCACCGATGGCATTGATGGATTGGCCGCGGGTACTTCAGCCATTATCGGCATTGCTTTGGCTATCTTTATTTATGTCTCCGGCAATTTGCGTTTCTCACAATACCTCAACATCATGTATATTCCTGGTTTGGGAGAACTGGTCATATTCACTACGGCCTTTGTAGGGGCATGTGTAGGTTTTCTGTGGTACAACTCATATCCCGCCCAGGTATTTATGGGGGACACCGGTAGCCTGTCCATTGGTGGGATTATTGCTTTATTGGCGCTGGCCGTAAGAAAAGAGATTCTCATTCCTCTTTTGTGCGGCATCTTTGTGATAGAAAATATTTCTGTCATCCTGCAAGTGTCTTATTTCAAATATACCAAAAAGAAATATGGCGAAGGGCGGCGAATTTTTAGAATGTCGCCTTTACATCACCATTATCAGAAGAAAGGTTTGCATGAGGCCAAGATCGTCACCCGCTTCTGGCTGATAGGCATTATGCTGGCCATTTTAACATTGGTAACGCTCAAAATACGATAAGATGATTAGAATTTGGGCCAAACGATATCTGCAAGGTGATCCGGTAATCTGGATGGTGGTGCTGTTGCTTTCTGCAGCAGGGGTACTTATTGTATACAGCACTACCAGCACCTTAGCATACCGCTTACAAGAAGGAAATACGGAATATTACCTCTTCAAGCACATTACTTTGCTCATGGTCAGCTTGCTAGTCATGTATGTGGTGCACAAGGCGAACTACCGGATATTTGCCCGGGTTTCTACGCTGGCGCTCTGGCTATCAGTGCCTTTGTTATTGTTCACTTGGATGTATGGAGACACCATTAACCAAGCTTCGCGCTGGGTGACTATTCCTATTATTAACCAGGCTTTTCAGCCTTCGGATTTAGCGAAGCTGGCATTGATTACGCATCTAGCAGGTATGCTCTCTCGTCGTCAGCAAGCAATAGCTGACTTTAAAGCTACTTTGATCCCGGTACTCTGCTGGTGCGGGGGAATCTGTGCCCTGATTGCCCTTTCAGATATATCCACGGCAGCCATGCTATTTGCCACCTGTATGTTGCTGATGTTCATCGGTAGGGTGCCACTCAGGTATCTGTGTATGCTGGTGTTGGTAGGAGGGCTTTTTGGAAGTGCTGCCCTTTTCTTAGGACAACGTGCAGAAACTGCCCGGAATCGCTTGGAAAGCTTTATTGACCGAGAGGATGAACCTTTTCAGGCAGTACAATCCTATATCGCCATTGCCACTGGCGGAGTGAATGGAAAAGGTTGGGGCAATAGCGATCAGCGTAATATTCTGCCGCACTCCTATTCTGATTTTGTTTTTGCCATTATCATAGAAGAGTATGGTTTAGTAGGGGGCGTTATCGTGATCTTTTTGTATTTGACCTTACTCTACCGGGGCATGCAGGCGGTATCCAAAAGTGATCGGGCTTTTGGCGGTTTGCTGTCCGCCGGGCTTAGCTTCGCCATTGTTATACAAGCAATGATCAATATGGGCGTATCAGTTGGGCTGGGGCCGATTACCGGATTGCCCTTGCCATTGGTAAGTATGGGTGGGACTTCCCTGCTTTTTACCGGCGTAGCCTTGGGGATTATCCTCAGTACCAGTAAGCAAAAAGAAGAGCAGGAAGTACGTAAACTTCAAAGCGCGTGATGAAAGCAGCAAGACCATATCGCATCATCATCAGTGGTGGAGGAACCGGTGGGCATATCTACCCGGCCATTGCCATTGCCCATGCGCTACAGGCTGCCCACCCGGATACGGAAATACTTTTTGTAGGCGCCAAAGGGCGAATGGAAATGCAGAAAGTGCCGGAAGCTGGCTACAAAATCATGGGTTTATGGATCAGTGGCATCCAACGTAAACTGACGCTGGACAACCTGGCTTTTCCGCTTAAGCTTATTTCCAGTCTAAAAGGTGCTTCTAAAATACTGGCTGATTTTAAACCTGACGCAGTAGTGGGCGTGGGAGGCTTCGCTAGTGGTCCCCTATTGTACGCTGCCAGTTGGAAAAAAATTCCGTCGCTGCTACAAGAGCAAAACTCTTATGCCGGGCTGACCAATAAGTTGTTGGCAGGAAAGGTAAAGAAAGTATGTGTAGCCCACGAGGAGATGGATAGGTTTTTCCCCCAAGAAAAACTCGTATTTACCGGAAATCCGGTGAGAAAAGACATTGTAGCGCTAGCTGCGCATGGCTTGGAAAGTAAGCGGGAAGAAGCCTTCAAATTCTTTGACCTTGACCCTAATAAGAAAACCATAATGGTCGTCGGCGGAAGCCTGGGAGCAAGGACATTGAACGACAGTATGATCAATGGTATCAGTAAACTGGTAGCCAAAGACGCACAAGTAATCTGGCAGTGTGGAAAGTTTTACTACGAGGAGATGAAACAGAAGCTCAATGCCATAGAAAATAAGCAAGGCATCAGGCTCCATGAGTTTTTGAACCGTATGGACCTGGCCTATGCCGCAGCCGATGTGGTAATTTCCCGGGCCGGTGCCCTGGCCATATCCGAGCTGGCTTTGGTAAAGAAGCCTACGATTTTCGTGCCTTCGCCCAATGTGGCCGAAGACCATCAGCGTAAGAATGCGGAGGCCTTGGTAAAGCAAGATGCTGCATTGATGGTGATGGACAAGGATGCTCCTGCACAAATGATAGAGGCAGCGCTGGCACTCCTGGAAAATGAGGGCCAGCAGGAAGCGCTGGCAGAAAATATGGCCAAACTAGCCCGCCCCGAGGCAGCGGTGCACATTGCCAGGGAAGTAATCAATCTTATTCACCCTAAAGCGGAAAGCTATGAAACTTAGAAGAGGGGTTAAAATAGTGT
>JBBSOG010000584.1:0-3349 GCA_038259985.1 Cytophagales bacterium | reverse complement strand
GAAGAAGTAGGCTTTGTGATCAACCGCAGCTTTGGGGAACAGGTGGAAAAAAGCCTGATAGAAGTTGCCAAAACCATAGGCGCGGCGGGCAAAATATTCTATCAGGATGATCCTATGGGTACAGCACACGCCCTTTATTGTGCCAAAGATATGCTGGACGGTAATGTAATCGTGGCCTATGCGGATACACTTTTCAAAGCAGATTTTACGCTGGACAAAGAGCAGGACGGCATTATCTGGGTGCATCAGGTGGAGGAACCCTCTGCTTTCGGGGTAGTGAAGGTAGATGAGGAGCATGTGATTACCGGTTTTGTGGAAAAACCTGAGTCTTTTGTTTCTGACCTAGCGATCATCGGGATCTACTATTTCAAAGATGGCGCTTTGCTGAAGCGCGAACTACAATACCTGATGGATAATAACATCAAAAACTCCGGGGAATACCAACTTACCAACGCCCTAGACAATATGCGGGACAAAGGCGTCCGCTTCGTGCCCGGTCAGGTGGATGAATGGCTGGACTGTGGCAATAAAGATGCTACAGTATACACCAATCAGCGCTATTTGGAATACATCAAAGACGACTTGGTCCGTTCAGATGCCGATGGGATGGAAAACTCAGCGATCATCCCTCCGGTGTATATCGGTAAAAATGTGAAGATAACGAACTCAGTCATCGGTCCTTATGTATCTATAGGGGATGATACTAAAATCAAAAACTCAAGAATCCGAAACTCTATCATTCAGACGAATACCATTGTAGATAATGCTAATCTGGAAAATTCTATGCTAGGTAATCACGTGACACTCAAATTGAGTTCTTCCGACTTTAGCATCGGAGATTATAATTCTGTAGTGGAAAACATGCATGAGTAGCAGCGTATTTAAGATGTTTTTGATTAATTTAAAATAGGAAGTCAAGTAAATTCGTTTATAGTCATTATAAGAAAGCCGGATTGCCGCAGTCAGTACTTTCTTTCATCACATTTGGGGTGATGTAAAACACTAAATAACATTGAGTATGCCATTTGCCAGCCATTTCATGAGGACCTTATTTATTTTGGTCATCGTGACGCTCACTTTCTCTTCTGATAGCTTTGCGCAAAAGAAAAAGAAAGCAAACCGAGAAGAGAAAAAAGTAAGGGAAGCCACCTTTTATTTTACTGAAGGGGTAAAATATTATATCCTGAGTGAACCCGACTTTGACTCCGAAAATATGGACAGGGCACTAATGCTTTTCAAAAAATCATTGGAAAGTGATCCTGATAATGCTACTGCCTACTTTAAGATTGCTGCTATTCTTGCTGGAAGAGGGGACCTGGATAATGCCCTTTCCAATGCTAACAAAGCTTTGGAACTGGACGATGAAAACGAGTATTTCTATACCCTCACCGCTGATATCCTGACTAGAAAATCCAATTTTGCAGAAGCTGCTCAGATGTATGAGCGAATGATTGCCAACCTGGACGACACGGACGAATACCTTTTTGACTTGGCGGCTATTTATCTTTATCAGGGAGATTATGATCAGGGATTGGAGGTGTACAACCGTGCGGAAAAAATATTTGGGATAAACCCTGAAGTGACTCGGGCAAAACAGAAAATTTATCTTAAAATCAACAAACTTGATAAAGCCATTGCCGAGGGAGAAAAACTGGTAAATATTTTTCCAGGAGAGGCAGAATATGTCATAGCGCTGGCAGAGATATTTGTCTCCAACGACAGGGAAAAAGACGCTATTCCATATCTGGAGGGCTTATTGGAAGTTGCACCCAACAACCCTGAGGCCCGTCTGATGCTTTCCAAAATTTATCAGGAAACGGGTAGCGGAGACAAGTCAGGTGAAAATATGGAAGTGGCTTTTGCCAACCCGGACCTGAGCTTAAAGCTCAAACTTGAACTGGTTGCGAAGCAAATTAGGGAATTGCCCAATGAAAGTACGGAAAAGAACCTCCATGCACTGACTGACCTACTCATAGAAACCCATCCTGAAGAGGGGGATGCTTATGTGATCAAAGGTGATTTTTTGAATGCCATCAAAGATAGCAAAGGTGCCCGTGACAATTATTTGAAATCCTTGGATTTCAACGAAACAAACTTCAATGTATGGCAAAACCTGCTCACCATTGAATTTCAGGATTTGCAGGATACTGAAAGTGTAATCAAACACTCTGAATCCGCGTTGGAACTGTTTCCTAATCAGGCAGTGCTTTATTTTTATAATGGAGCAGCCAATTCGGTAGCCAAAAACTATGATGAAGCTGCCTATGCCCTGGAACAAAGTAAGCGTTTGGCCAATAACAATGAGCTTGCCATATATAGCAATATGTATTTGGGTGATGTATACAATGAGTTGAAAGACTATAAAAAGTCGGAGGAAGCTTATGAAACCGTGCTCAAATTAGATCCTACTAACGATTATGTACTCAACAATTATAGCTATTTTCTGGCCTTGCGTCAGGAAAAATTGGAATATGCCAAGAAGCTATCTACCCGGCTACTGGAACTAAACCCTGAGAATGCCAATTACCTGGATACACATGCCTGGGTGCTCTATAAGCAAGGTGAATATAAGCAAGCTCGTAAACTTCTGGAGAAAGCCATTGAAAATGATGCCAATAATGGGGTAATCGTGGAACATTACGGGGATATCCTGTTTAAAATGGGAGAAGTAGACCAGGCTGTGAAACAGTGGATGAAAGCTAAAGGCATGGACGACACATCAGATTTGATAGATAAAAAAATCGCCGACAGAAAACTGTATGAATAAAACCTTAACCTTATTTTTTAGCCTTATTGTCCTTTGCTCATCTTGTAGTAAGAAGTCACTGAGCTTTAAGGATATGGAAATTGCCGAAGAGTTTGCTGTCAATGACCTGGAATTTGAATACCTGACGACTAATAGCAAAATCAAGTTCAGCAATGATGAAAAGAACCTGAATGCCACTGCCAATATACGCATGAAAAAGGATAGTATTATCTGGGTTTCTATCACCCCGGGTTTTGGTATTGAAGCGGCCCGTGGCATCATTACCCAGGATTCCATCATTTTTATTAACCGGATGAACAAAGAATACTCAGCCTATAACTTTGAGCAACTGAGTAAGGAGTTTGACTTTAATATTAATTTTGACCTCCTTCAGTCGGTACTATTGGGTGATATGCCGGTAGAACCGGATGCGGAGGATATGGTAAAGAAAGAAAGTAATTATTATGTGGTGAAGCAGGAAAAAGGACCTATCACCATCAATAATTTTGTGGATGCCAGAAGCCTGAAGTTGGAGCGCGTAGCGATGCAAGACAGAAACAAAGAAGAAGTTTTTGGCAAAACCCGTACCCGTAACAATACCCT
>JBBSOG010000583.1:0-3355 GCA_038259985.1 Cytophagales bacterium | reverse complement strand
TTCATTCTACCCCGATTTTATTCTGTGGGTGATTGATGGAAAAAAGCAGTACATCTACTTCCTTGATCCGAAAGGGATTTTATTAGGAGAAACACACTTTAACAATCCCAAAGTCCTTTGGTGTAGATATGATGCCCCCATACTTGAAGCCAAAATTCAATCCGATATAGACAAAGATAAAAAAGGAATTAGGGTACATATTTCAGCCTTTATTCTTTCGGTTACTCCATTTGAAAAGGTAAAGAGAGTATGGAGTGATGGAAAAGTGACTAAGGATGAATTTGCTGATAATAAGGTATTGTTTATTGATAAGGACAAGGGGTATATCAGTAAAGTTTTTGAGAACCTCAGCATACAAGATTGATCCTTTTAGCAATTAATAATCCGCTGAAAACCAGCACACATTTCTGCACTCAAGTGGGTTTACAATGCAAGATTCAAGTTATTTTCGTTAATTTTTGACTCTTGTTTAATGGACAAACCTCTCTTCCCAGAAGATATACGTTAATTAAACTTATAATTATTGGTCTGCATGATACAAATCACTAAAAACCACCAGCAACTCATTCCGCGCATTTCCATAGGCTATAATAATGGGCAGCAGAGCGCCTATGCAGCCGGTAAATATCCATTTGCTGGAAACCCTATCCAATAACCTTAGCGAGAGTGAACCAAATCTCGTACGTATACGCAAAATTTAATCTTATGTATAAAGTCCGGCCACTGCCATATCAGCATGATTTTGAAACGGTCGCTATATTGAAGCAACTCAATAAAGCCAGCAGGTCATTGGCTGAGCTTAAAGGGGAGGCAAAAACCATCCCCAATGAAGAAATCCTGATTAACACCTTAGGTTTACAGGAAGCCAAAGACAGTTCGGCCATTGAGAATATCATTACTACCCATGATGAGCTCTTTCGGGCGGATGTGGATGAGCATTATAAAAACCTGGCAACCAAAGAGGTGCAAAATTATGTTGCTGCCCTCAAACATGGTTTTGAACGTGTGCGGACCACTGGTTTGCTTACCAACCGTCACATCCTTGAAATTCAGGAACAGTTGGAAAAAAACAAGGCCGGTTTCCGGAAACTGCCCGGTACCCAACTGAAAAACAATGCCGGGGAAGTAGTCTACGAACCACCGCAAGACGGGAAGGAAGTAGAAAATCTTATGGGCAACCTGGAGCACTACATCAACGAAAGCGGATTGCAGGAGTTGGACCCACTGATCAAGATGGCCATCATTCACTTTCAGTTTGAAAGCATTCATCCTTTTTACGATGGCAATGGCCGTACTGGGCGTATCATTAATATTCTGTATCTGGTCAAAGAAGGTTTACTAGATATCCCAGTGTTGTACTTAAGCCGCTACATCATTGAACGCAAAGGCGATTACTACCAACTTTTGCAACAGGTAAGGGATACCGATAGTTGGAATGAATGGATACTGTACATGCTCAAAGGAGTAGAACAAACCGCCAGAGCCACCACCCAATTGGTTCAAGACATTCGCCAGTTGATGGACAAATACAAAGTAAGGCTAAAAGCAGAAACCACGATCTATCGGAAAGAGCTACTTGAGAACCTATTTAGGCATCCATACACCAAGATTCAGTTTATAGAAAAAGACTTAGGCGTACACCGCAATACTGCGGCTACTTATCTGAATGAATTAAGCGACAAAAAATTTTTAGCTAAAGTGAAGTTTGGCAAAAGCAACTATTACATCAATAGTGATCTGTTTCAGCTCATTCGCAAAGGACATACATAAATAAGAAGAAATTTTGTGCATGATGATTTCTTATGCACAACTTCTTTTGATTTTTGTGCATGTTATTTATATCTGCACAAATAAAGGCTTTTTCAGTGTAGATAATCAATCTATGTTCTTTTCCTTCAAATGTCCAATTAGTGAGGCGATGTCTCACTAATTGAGTGAATGGAATAAAGTGTTTAGTACCTTATTTTGATTCTGTAAATAAGAGTTAGCATGCTGTTCAAAATGCTTTATTGTTTGACCCCAGCGAGTTCACATTTTGAAACCCAAGTTGCTTCCATGAACTTCTGATTATCTTCAGATAAAACCAACTTCAAAAGAAGTGCGTAAAGAGTTAATGTGCATATTTATACATATCAATGTAAATTTTTACCTATGGATATTCTCACCCTTATTGAAGCGGGCATTTCCTCTCAGCAAGTAAAGGATTTTCAGCAAAAGTTTGCGCTCACCGCGCAGGACATGGCATTCCTGATGGCTATGAGCAGAAAGGGGTATTATAACCTTCTGGAGCAAGATAAACTAGGTAGGCAACAGACAGAAAGATTTTTATTTGTCCAACAAGTGTACGAACAGGCGCTGGAAACCCTGGAATCTGTGGATAATATTCATAAATGGATGCATACCTATCATGCTTATCTACAAAGGATACCTTTTGATATTTTAGATACTTTTGCCGGATGTACTGAAGTAAAAGCTGAGTTAATCCGTCTGGAACACGGCGTTCTTTAGTCATTTCACAATCCTGTAATATTGAATCTTTTTCGCATCACCAAACCTAAGTACTCCAGAGGCCTTTCCGGCACCGGGGCCAAACTTGTTGGTGGACGATGGAACCCGGCTGGCAAGCCGGTAGTTTATACCGCTGGTTCCAGTGCACTATCTTTAATTGAACACCTAACCCACCTGAGCCGCACTGATCTGGAACTAAGTTTTCAGCTCATCCTGATAGAGACCTACAACACACCCATTTCATTTTTGGAAGATTACCATGATAAGCTTCCGACTGAATGGAAGGAAAACAGGGAACTCACGCAGGAACTTGGAAAACAGTGGTTAGCGCAACAGCATTCACCAATCTTACGAGTGCCTTCTGTACATTCACCCTGGGAGTATAACTACCTGCTCAATCCTGAGCACCCGGATTTAAACATAGAAATTGTAGATGAAATCTACTAAATCTATGATGACCGGTTCATTGAGAAGAAGTAGTTCGGTAGTATGAATCAACTATGATGGGATTGCAAGCTGAAGATGAAATTAACAATTCAGCGTCCTACTTTTAGGGATGGCTCAAAGCACTTCGTAATGATAAACGCTTTGTGATAGAAGCTGCCTAACATGCACAGAAAGTAGTGGCCGTCCCCACGGTTGACTATATCTTGGGTGACAAAGAGGGAGATTAATCTCCCATTTTTTTACTTTCATCTACCTATCCTTTACACCAACTCCAATTTAGATATTTCAAGCCCTACCAATACACAGAACCCACTGTGATTCCTGTTATGTACTCTTCTAGACTTTCTCCATATACCACCCACCTTCACCACCATCAAATCCTCCCACCGGGTAGTATACC
>JBBSOG010000582.1:0-3390 GCA_038259985.1 Cytophagales bacterium | reverse complement strand
CTGCTTACCGCTTTTCTCTACGGCTTCCAGTATCAGCCTGATTTGCTCATCCATGTGAGTGATGATGGCATAATACTCCTGTCGGTTGACCTGCACGGCATATTCAGTTCGGGGAAAAGGGGCGAGGCGTTCATCGCGCAGTGTTCTTCCACTGCCCATCGCTTCATTATAAGGATATTCAGGTATAAAGTTTTCCGGCACCTTCACCTCTTCCAGTGGATATTTGTCCACATATTCTTTAGGCGACTGCCGGGGATCATGCGCAGCATTGAAAGCAAGGTACATGAAGAAAGGTTCTTCTTTCTTAGAGGCATCGGCTATAAAAGAAAGTGCATCATTACGTAATACTTCGCTCCAATGGGTACCACCCTCCCAGAATCCACCAAACTTTTTGTCCCAGGGCTGCCAATCTTTATCTTCTTTACTTTTAGGGCGGTTGTAACCCTCTTCAGTATCCCCCGGCATGCCCGGCCGGATATGGGCAGTGGTCATGAAGAGATCGGGAGCCGGGGCAGATACGTGCCATTTACCGCTCATATAGGTGTTGTATCCAGCCTTTTCCATCAGCTTAGGCCAGGTTTCGTCATGCTGCTTTCCGTTTTTCAGGTCATCAAACATCGCCTGAGCTTTCCAAATTGATCTTCCGGTGATCATCATAGCGCGGGAGGCCATGCAGATGGCACCGTTCCACCCTCCCATATTGTAGGCATGGGTGAAAGTAACGCCTTCATTGACTAACTTATCCAAAGTGGGCGTAATTACCTCCTCATTGCCTAGTGCATGGATGGTAGAAAACGCCTGATCATCGGCGAAGATGAAGATGATATTTGGCTCTTCATCTTGAGGCTTTCTGATCTGTGTGGGTTGAGTTCGTGCCTGAAAACTGTATGCACTTAGAAAAATAAGTGTAATGAAGATAAAGGGTATTTTTTTCATAGGTTGAATAGCGTTAAGGGGCGATGGCCGCTACGGACTGGTGTGATAGTGTTATATTAGTTTTTAGAAATAAGTACTACGACAGGATTAAATTTCGTTTTAATGAATATTAAATTACTGGTTATCAATTACTTAAATCTTTTAACTTGTAACCTTAAACTGTTAACCTACTTATAACACCATAACACTATTTTGCTGCGGAGATAAAATTCCCTGCAACACTGGTAACTTTCCACACTTTACCATCAGCTTTAGTGAAAAGGTACAGTTCTTCTTCGGCACCAATGCCAAATCTCAGGTCTACCCGGTTATTATTGGTGAGCGTTCTCAAAGTAGTTTCTTCTCCATTGGCCTGAAGTCCCAGCTCTTTAATCTCTGCCTGTTCGCCTGGTTCTAAATCACTGCTTTCTACATAAAATAGTCTTCCGGTCACGATATCGCCAAAAATATATTTGCCATTGAGCTGAGGAACCAGCGTCCCCCGGTAGACAAAACCACCGGAAATTGCTTTACCCTCGTCATGGTCGTACATGGCAACCGGATAGGTATAACCCAGTTCAGGGTCATTTTCGGGAAGGGGATAGGGTTTGTCAATATCACCTTCGGGGTCAATCATGAATGTACCTTCACGCCCACCCCAACCGTAGTTGGCACCGGCTACGCCGAGGTAAATGGACTCCACATTCTTCTGGCCGATATTGGTGATCAGCATTTTGCCATCCCCGCCCATATCCCAGGAGATGCGGTGCGGATTGCGAAAGCCGTACGCCCAGATTTCTTTCACCACATCAGGGTCTTGGGAGTTGGCAAATGGATTATCCGCAGGAATCCCATATTGTCCATTCTGACTGTTATTTCCCAGAGGATTGATACGGGTGACAGTGCCCCAGAAGCGCGCTTTGCTGCCACAAACAAAAGGATAGCCCGCCAGTACCGCGCCTCCTTCGCCGGTACCCATATATAGCAGGCCATAGTCTTCATCTCCCGGACCAGCCAAAGGATTAAAAGTAATTTCCTGTACCCCGTGGATACCGTTCACCATATTGGCGCGCAGTAGCTCCCGGCTGGTGCCGGAAAAAGTTTTGGCACTTGGGTCATCCATTGTCCACTCACTAAGCACCCATTGCAAAGTGACTTTGATGCTATCTTCATAAGCAAAGTCTGCCGGAGCCGTGCCGGGTGGCTCGGTATGGGTGGTGTAGAAAACACCGTTTTTGGCAAAATCAGGATGAAAGGCAAAGCTGCCTAAGCCGGTACCCAAACCAGGTTTGTCAATAAAAGCCTTTTTGTATTTTCTGATGTCTAGAAAAGGGTGGAATCGGTTTCCGTCAAGTTCATACAGTATACCCCGCAAATCGTGGATAAACATGCGATCTTGATTGCCTACTTTTAGCGTAAGCAGTTTATTGATTCGCGCCAGCGGGGACTCCTGTGCGGTAGCCGGTGCCTGGGCTACTTCTTCCAGCACTAGCCTTAAACCGGACTCTTTGATTTTTTCAGGAATAGGGTCTTCTAAAAAATCAGCAGATGCTGCCGAAGTGGAGTCTTCATCTTTCTTCTTCTGGGTATGCAGATAAGCCATAATCGCTTCTACCTCCATACTCTCCAGCGAAGTAAAGGCAGGCATGTACACCTGATATTCTTCATAGAGTTTCACAGCCCTTTCGTCGCCTTGCTCAATCATTTGCGGGGCATTGCGGATGAAATGAAAAAGCCAGTCGGCTTCTGCCTCTGCCGTAATGCCGGAAAGTTGCGGGCCAATCGCCCTTTGCCGAAAATTGTGACAGGCAGAGCAATTATTTTCAAATAATTGTTCACCTTGGGCGATCATTTGTGGATCAGTAGCCATTTGTATTTCGCTGTTGTGCTGGCTTTTGCCGGTACAATCAAACAACAGCCAAGCGCCCATAAGGCTACTGAATAGATAGAGAATTGACGAAAGCAGATATTTTTTCAAAAACATCCCACAATCTATTAAAGAATCTTTTGAAATAGGAATGAAGACTACTGAAAAGACAGATTTCTTTTGTATTTTTTGTTAGCAAATTTATAATTCCGGATTTTCCTCAGTCAGTCGCTCGCGTTTCGCGAGTGACAGCTATCTGGTAAGGCCTCCGGCTCGTCACTTAGTAGGGCAGTTTGGATTGACTTAGGCCGGAGGCCTTACCAGATAGCCGTTACTCCGCTAGAGCGAAGCGACTGTATTTTCTGCCCAGTCGCTTCGCTTGGTGTGGTGGCTAGTTTCTCCCTGGGTCCCCGGCCTAAGGTTTTCATAGCCTCCTTCTCACATTGGCTTTGGTATGGCGAGGAAAAATAGCGCAAATGTTTATGGTGTTATAATAGCATAGCTATAATATCAGAATCTAAAAATCAAAACGCCATGAAGACAAAATCAGGGAAGCAAAGCTGAAATGACAGATTTCTTTTGTATTTTTTGTGAGCAAATACACCATT
>JBBSOG010000581.1:0-3396 GCA_038259985.1 Cytophagales bacterium | reverse complement strand
AATCCTTCTTCAACTGGATCAACGAAAAGACCCAGATACAGAACGCTTCCAAGGTGCGTTCCTATGAAGGGCTACTCGTGCATGTATTTGGTAAGATAGCTGCTGCCTGTTTTGCCCTAACTCTCTACCCTTGATTCGCATGAGTTATTAAATCTCCTTTTTCTGAAAGTTCTATATACTTTCCTTGCTGAACACCATCTACAAATGCTGATTCGACATGTTTATTTCCTGAAGGATAGAAGATAGTCCAAATTCCTGACTCTCTATTATTTACAAATTCTCCAAATTGTTTTAAAGTACCGTTTTCATAAAACTCTTTTGCAGTCCCATGTGGATAAGCATCATTGTAGTTTTTTTCTGTTCGTTTATTACCATTAGGGAAATATTGAACCCTTAACCCTTCAAGTTGTCCCTTTACAAAAGTTCCTGTTCCTTTTATTTCAAACGTTTCTTTAAAGTCACCATTATATGGTTGATTATCCCCTTTTTTAGTCCACAACCCATCGACTCTTTCAAGCTCAGTAATATTAATTTGACCAAACGCTGTTGAAGTTAAAATGCTTAAAGAGAATATGATTAATAAATTTTTCATGTATTCTTTTTCTATTCTTAATGAATGCCAACATCTGCACAGCCACAATCGGATAAGCGATTGCGACTATTTTTTCAAACTCACTCAGCGTTACTCACAGAGAACACTGAGGTTAGATCCTTGCTTTTTGGAACAGTGCCTGAGGGATCAATTTTATCTTGTGTAATTTTTATAGGAGATAGCGTTCTTCCAAAAGTAAATAAGAACATTTCAATTTGGTCAGGTTCTGCACTGATCATTATTGATAGGTTATCTATTGTCTTAAGATATTCAGGATATCGTTTGGGTGCATTTTCATAAGTAATCCCTTTCAAATGATTAAATTCCTCAAAACGCCCTGCATTTATTGCTTCAATAATTTGAATGTCTAAAATTACCGCCTTATGCCCATTCATAGTGGAATTAAGAAAGTGTGTAAATTTTGTGATCGTAGAAAGTCCAAGCCCTGGAATAGAATCTATATCACCTTTCAATTGAGTAATTGAAATTTCATTGTCTTTATAACCTTCAAGGATTTTCATTAATCGCTCAAGGTTTTCAATTTCAAGCATATTCTCAATATTACGCCCTCTTCCTTTGGTAGGGTAGCCCCACATCAAAGTCTTAATTACAAATTCTCTGGTATTCCAACTACAATTAGTCAGGTCATCACGATTAATTGTGATTGATGTTTCTCCATCAAATATCTCATCAATAAAATCCTGTTGGCTTTCAACTTTCCAGTTATCCCTTTTGATGTCAAATGATTGATTCTTGTAAGGTATTACTTGTATGAAATTTTGGTATTCTATTATTCTCATTCTATGATTATCAATAAAGGTTAATATCCGTAAAGATGTAATTGAGCTTTTGTATGAGGCAAGCCGGGGCACTATTCATCTCAACGATACATCGTCTACCAAAATCGACCCCGGCTTGTGCTTTTATCATTTCATCCCCTTACTTAGCACTCACTGTCATGCCCATGGCTTCCAGTAGTTGGGGGTCGTCCTGGCAGGCCAGCTCGGCCACGCTGACAAAATGCCGGAACCATTGGCGTAAATCCGCTATCGCTTTCTGTTTTCCAACAGTCGCCTGCTGTGCCTGACGCTTGGCATCGTTGCGCAGCACATGCAACTCACTCAACTGGCTGACCAGTTTCTTTACCTCCGTTACCTCCTTGGGCAAAATGCCAAATTGTACCACCGCTTCGGCATCCAAGTGGGTATAAAACTTATCCACCTGGTCCAGCCAGTCGGTATAACGCGCCTTTTTGTTGCCCTTTAGCTGTAATTGTCTAAGCGAGTCCTCATCTTCCCGGTACACAAAACGGGCAGCCGTCCGGTGCCTGCGGTAGATGACATCTATGGTGTCGCGCACTCGCTTCAAGGTACGCTGTGCTTTGAGGGCATTAAGCTGCGTACCCTCCTGACGGGTTTGCCAGGCTTTCACTTCCTTGTTTAGTTCCAGTCCTTTTTTGGCTTTTACAGCCGTCATACCCTGCTCCATTAGGGCTGCTTCCAATTCGGCAATGCTCAATACGGCGTTTACGCCCATGTCTACCCGGTGAACCAATTCTTTTTCTGCCAATGTTGATACAATCATATTCTTTAATTTTAATGTATCGCAAGATATATAACTTTAAAATTATATAAAATATTATAATATTTATATTATTACATGACTGTCTCTAGCTCATGGAATAGCTTATACGCTTAAATTGAGGGGTTTGCCCACTTGAAAAGCTTCGTTTTAGCGCTAAAATGAAGCTTTTCAATACCTAAAAAGTGACGTTTTAGTCCTAAAATCACCTATTTCAATAGGTAAAAAGTGATATTTTAGGACTAGGATGGGGGTTTTGAATACCTAAAAAGTGCCATTTTAATGCTAAGGTGACCAATAAGTAGTGGTAAAATGGAGCAATTTAGGATTTGGATGGGGTGATGAGGGACTCAAAAGCCTACATTAAAGCATCTATTTTCTACCTTGACACATAGGGTCTCGTGCCGAAGACCCTACTGAGACTATAAGGCAAGTCTATCAGCTTTCTTGTTCCTTAGTACTGCCACGCGTCACCGTCGTAGTGAGGTCTTCCGCAGGAGACCTCACGGCATAATATACTACTCCATAATACGTAGGGTCTCGTTCCGTAGACCCTACTGAGAATTGAAGTAAATTTCTAACGTTCAAAATTACCTCGCCCCTCACTCCTTCTTCGGATAATCATAGAAGAGTAGCTTCGCTTTTCCATCCAGTTGCACATCCTTCCAAGCAGAAACATCCCATTGGAGGGCATACACCCCGCAAGTGACGATATTATCTATGTGTGTAGTACTAAGTCGGTTGGCAAAATCTGTGAGGCCGGGATTATGCCCGAATAAAAAAAGAGATTGTATATTATCGGCGGTATGCTGCAACACTTCTAACATCATATCTGGGCTGGCGTGGTACAATTCATCCAATGGAAATATGCGTTCCTGTTCGTAATTTACCTCATTAGCTATGACCAAAGCAGTTTTGTATGCCCTCAGGGCAGTGCTACTGATGATCAGGTCAGGCACAACGCCGTTTTTCTTCAACCGCTTACCCATTTTGGGCGCGTCTTTCTCCCCCCTGCCGTTGAGCGGACGATCAAAATCATCCAGCGAAGGATTATCCCAACTGGATTTGGCATGGCGGATGAGGTATAGTTTTTTCATAACCGCTAAATTTAAGGCTCTTTTTATAGAATGTAATACTTATTTTTATCGTGAGTTCGGGATTAAAATACCTTTTTACGCTCACAGGGGAAAGTTTGCTGTTTGAGCGCAGCGAGTTTCAAACTT
>JBBSOG010000580.1:0-3414 GCA_038259985.1 Cytophagales bacterium | reverse complement strand
TACCTGGGTGGTACGGATGAGCAGCGGGCAGCAGACATCAACCAGATGTTTGCCGATGAAGGGATTGATGGAATTATGTGCGGCCGGGGTGGCTACGGTAGTGGGCGCATTTTGCCTTATCTGGATTTTGACATTATTAAAAATAATCCCAAAGTATTCATTGGCTACAGTGATATTACTGCGCTCCTTTATGGGATCTATGGACAAACTGGTCTGGTGTGTTATCACGGGTCGATGGGCACGTCCAATTATAATGAAGTGACTACCCACTACTTCAAAAAAGTGCTGATGGAGCCAGAGAATCAGTTGATGTATGACCATCAGGAAGTCAAAACCTCCGTAAATGTAGATGTAGAAGCGGGAGAAGTAGAAATAGTGGCCCCACCACCAATTGTGACCCTGACTCCCGGAAAAGCAGAAGGAGAACTTATGGGAGGAAATTTGTCCTTGATTAGTATGCTGGCTGGTACGGAGTACGATCTGGATATGCGTGGCAAAATAGTGTTTATAGAAGAAGTCGGCGAGAAGCCCTACCGCGTGGACCGAATGCTGACCCAATTGCTCTTGGATAAAGATAAATTACCAGCGGCCGCGGGAATTGTATTAGGCATATTCAGCGATTGCGAAGCAGAAGATGAAGATAGTTCTCTCTCCTTAGCACAGGTGATACAAGACCGTCTTGCCGACTTAGGAATTCCTCTCATCTACGGGCTTTCTTTCGGGCACATCAAACAAAATATGACCCTGCCTTTTGGCATCAACGCCCGCTTGGATGCGGACGAAAAGAAATTAGTGCTGCTGGAAAAGCCCGCCATCTGAAGTTGAACTATTTTTATATAAATTTGCGGACTCATTCAACTTATCGCCCAAAAAACTAAGCTATCGGGTGATAATGATCAGTTGAAAGGATTAAATACAGAATAATGAAAGTTAAACTACATGGATTTGACCTGAAAATCAGGGATACATTCAAAATAGCCCGTGAGTCACGGAATGTGCAAGAGACACTCATTGTAGAGCTGGAAGATAATAATGCTCATGGAGAAGTAATCAGCGGACTGGGGGAAACTACTGCCAATCCCTATTATGGCTTTACAGTGGAAAAAATGCAGGAGGAAATAGAAGGGTTGAGAGCGCTGATTGAAAATTTTGAGATTAGCGATACTCAGCAGCCTAACAGTCTGTCTGGAAAACCGGAAGCTTTCTGGGAGCATCTTTTCCCACATTTACAAAAAAGCTCTTTCACGCTCTGTGCCTTGGACATGGCAGCACATGACTTGTACGGCAAAAAATTAGGTAAACCGCTGTATCAGATTTGGGGGCTTGATCCTAAAAAAGCGCCCTCTTCCAATTATACCATCGGTATTGATAGTATAGAAAAAATGGTACAGAAAATGAAAGCCATGCCCTGGCCGCTGTACAAAATCAAACTGGGCACGGAAGAAGATCTGGAAATCGTCAAAGAGTTGCGCAAGCATACCGATGTCATTTTCCGTGTAGACGCCAACTGCGCCTGGGGTGTGGAAGAAACCATCAATAACTCAACAGAACTGGCAAAACTTGGGGTAGAATTTATAGAGCAGCCCATGCACGCCGATGATATGGAAGGCATGAAAGAAGTGTTCAAATATGCTGCCTTGCCGCTCATCGCTGATGAAAGTTGCATCAGAGAAACGGATGTAGCGAAGTGTCACAGACATTTTCACGGCATCAATATCAAGCTGACCAAATGTGGAGGTTTGACGCCTGCCCTACGGATGATCGCTGAAGCACGCCAACTGAATATGAAAGTGATGGTAGGCTGCATGACCGAATCCACCGTAGGTATCTCGGCTATTGCCCATCTGTCGCCACTGCTGGATTATGTAGATATGGACGGGGCATTATTGCTTGCCGAAGACATAGCCACCGGTGTAAAAGTACAACCCGATGGTGTAGATTTTGGTCAGGAAAATGGTACGGGTGCGAAGTTAATTGCTACTAATCAATTGCAGGAGCTTTAAATTTATGAGACCTGCCAGATTTCAAAAATCTGTCAGGTTTGAAGATACTCAAACATGCCATACACCCATACCCTCCCCGGACGCACGGTCAACATAGATGGACAGGAGAAGCTGTACTTTAGCGGCACATCTTATCTGGGCATCAACCATCAGCCTGCTTATCAACAACTCCTGGTGGAAGGAATTGGCATTTATGGCGGAAACTATTCCAGTTCACGCTCTTCTAACTTACAATTGGCTATTTACGAGGAAGCGGAGCATTTCCTCTCCAAACTATTAAGCCAGGAAGCAGTGCTTACTTTTTCTTCCGGCTACCAGGCTGGGCAGGCATTGATGAATGCTTTACCAAAAAAGGCTCACTACATTTTTGCCCCCAAAACACACCCCGCGGTATGGCAAAGGGAGCAGGAAGTATGGCCGGGAAGTTTTCCTTCCTGGGTATTGTCCCTACCCGCGCAAATTGCTGCTGCATCATCAGAAGAAGTGATAATTGTGACCAATTCACTGGACCCGCTTTTTGCAGAGAAATATAAATTTAACTGGCTGGCTGACCTGCCTGTCAACAAAAAAATCCATGTCATCATTGATGACTCTCATGGCTTGGGCATCTTAGGCGAAAAAGGAAAAGGGATTATCAAAGAAGTAAAGCCATTTCTGCCCCAGCATGTTCAGCTTACCCTAGTAGGTTCCATTGGCAAAGCTTGGGGCATACCGGGGGGCATAGTAGCGGGATCATCAGCTTTGATCAACCAGCTTAAAAAAAGCCCTTTTTTCACGGCGGCTTCTCCTATCCCTCCGGCCTATCTGTATGCTTTTCTGAAGGCACAAGCGGTCTATCAAAAAGCGAGAAATACTCTGAGGGAAAGGGTAAGACAATTTCAGCACTATGTTGGAGGAGAAAAAAATGAAACAGCACAGCAAAATAATAGAATTACCGGATTTCCAAAATCCGGCAACGCTGAACTCTTTAAATACTTTGATCCCTATCCGGTTTTTTATACCCCTCACAATGAAATTAGCAAAGCGCTAGAAGATACCTGTGTCCTTTCCAGCTTTCCCTACCCCAATCCTAACAGCGAACCAGTGACTCGGGTGGTGTTGAATGCATTGCATAATGATGAGGATATAAAGGTGCTTAGCTCGGCAGTACTGAATTTTGCCCACCGGTTAGAAAGTAGGTAAAAGGCTTAATGTTTTAGAACTTCAGAAGTTACTAAAGACAAAGTAGCTAGGTTTTTACTTCGCAGAGTCAATGATATGAGCGAAAAATCTATATTCGTTTCTTTTTAGTAAACTCTCTACTTCTTGTTTATGCGAATCAAGGGTAGGAAACTAGAAGAAACAGATGTGCTAGCCAATGCCTTAGTTGAGTATGGAAACTCTACAACTAATTGCCCTGTACTATCACATC
>JBBSOG010000579.1:0-3416 GCA_038259985.1 Cytophagales bacterium | reverse complement strand
CCACCTGGTCGTGGTTTTGGCTAAAGATGACAAACTGATGGTAAGGATTATTTTCGGCACTGTTCCCAAATGTTTTTTTACGGTGAGGGGAGTAAGTGCCATCGTAAACAAAGGTCTTATCAAAAGCTTTAGAAAGTTGGCTTAGCTCACCAAAATCAACGTAGTAGCCATCCTGCTCCCCGGTAATCAGCGCATGCAACGCATGATGAAACTCGTCTACCCACTGCCCGGTCAGCCCATAGCCTCCTTTTTCTTTAGGGTTGATATAGCGCACATCGTTGAGATCACTTTCGCCGATTAAGGTCAAAGGGCGATCCTGTTTTTTGGATAAAGCTTGAACGAGCTCAGCAATTTCCAGCAAGAGGTGACGGGCGCTGAAATCCTTAATGGCATGCACCGCATCCAGGCGGAGACCATCCATGTGAAATTCATCCATCCACATCAATGCATTTTGGACGAAAAAGTCTCGTACCTGATCGGCGTAGGCATCATCAAAGTTTAGCGCTTTTCCCCAGGGGGTGCTGTACTTATCGGTGAAGTAAGGGCCGTACTCTTCTAGGTAATTTCCTTCGGGGCCCATGTGATTGTAGACCACGTCGAGCAGGACTGCGATTCCTTTCTGATGACAGGCATCTACCAGCTTTTTCAAGCCGTTTACTCCTCCGTAGGAATGCTGCACGGCAAAGGGAAATACCCCATCATAACCCCAGTTCCTGCTGCCGGGGAATTGAGAGATGGGCATAACCTCAATGGTGTTGATCCCCAGTTCCAGCAGATAATCCAGTTTTTGGATAATACCTTCAAAAGTGCGCTCGGGGGTAAATGTGCCGACATGCAATTCGTAGATAATCATTTCCCGCATAGGGATACCTTTCCACGACTGATCAGTCCATTTAAAACTATGACGATCAACGATCTGACTGGGGCCATGCACCCCCTGATCCTGACTAAGTGAAGCGGGATCGGGGCGTTTGGTTTCACCATCCAGTTCAAAAAAGTAATGATCACCGGGCACGACATCTTTGACGAGAGCCTCCCAGTAGCCACCAGTTTTGGAAGTTAAGGGGATAGTAAGTCCATCATTAATGATGACATTTACTTGCTGATGATGAGGGGCCCAGACGATAAAATGACAAGTATCGGAACGGTAAAATGCCCCCACTAACTGTTTCATAAATAAAAAAATTCAAAAGTGAGAAACTGAAAGTAATAAAATATAACACTAAGTATGTACGCAAATTGCGAATTATAAAGAGGATTGATAACTTAAGGGCATAAAGTAAGGACTTCATTTTTTATAACACATAAATACGGATATCATAACAATCCCCTTGCGAATGCTGTTTAAATAAAACTGGAAAGATTTTTTTAATTTTTATTGCTAACCAACCACAACCACTTTGCAGAATATACAAGGAAGACAAAGAGTAGTTATTGAACACCTTTCCCCACAAGTTGAACACGGCCAGTTTCCCGCAAAAAGATCCCTCGGTGAAGAGGTAGAAGTTCAGGCTGATATTTTTTCTGATGGGCATGATATTGTCAAAGGCGTTTTGCTATACAAGCACGTTAACGACAAAAAGATGCAGGAAAAGCCCATGCAGTTTATCCTCAACGACCGTTGGACAGCATCTTTTACTCCTGAGAAGGTTGGGTTCTATGAATTTACGGTCTTGGCTTTTGTAGACCATTTTGCCACTTGGCAATACGGTCTAAAAAAGAAACATGAAGCGAAACAGGATATCAAGGTTGAACTGCTGATCGGTGTAGAAATGCTGGAGAACACGGCAAAGCGCACTTCTGGGAAAACTAAAGAAAAACTTAATCAATGGGCAAATACCATCCGTCGGGACGATCACCAGGATTTTATTGATGAGGCTGTCAGGCTTTCGCTCAGCGAGGAAGCCACCGATCTGATGTATCAGCAATATGACCGTGCTGACGCTACTACTTTTCCTGCAAATCTTTTCGTAGAGGTAGAGCGTAAGAAAGCCCTTTTCAGCACTTGGTACGAACTTTTTCCCCGTTCAGCATCCCCCGAACCCGGAAAACATGGCACGTTTAGGGATGTCGTCAATCTGTTGCCCGAAGTGGCCGGGATGGGCTTTGACGTCATTTATATGCCACCCATCCACCCGATAGGACGTAAATTCAGAAAGGGACTCAACAATGCACTCAATGCGAATCCCGGAGATCCGGGTTCCCCCTGGGCCATTGGTGCCGAAGAAGGCGGGCATAAAGCCATTCATTCCGAACTGGGAAATATGGATGACTTTCAGTACTTGCTCAAAGAAGCAGACAAACAAGGTATTGAGATAGCACTGGATATTGCTTTCCAATGTTCCCCTGACCATCCTTATGTAAAGGAACACCCCCAGTGGTTTAAGTGGAGGCCCGATGGATCAGTGCAGTACGCTGAAAACCCTCCCAAGAAATACCAGGATATTTTGCCGATTAATTTTGAAAATGACGATTGGCAAAACTTATGGAAAGAGCTGAAAAGCGTAATCCAGCACTGGATAGATCACGGGGTCAAAATTTTCAGGGTAGACAACCCGCACACCAAATCCTTTCCTTTCTGGGAATGGGCCATTGGTGAAATCAGAACTAAGCATCCGGAGGTGATATTCCTGGCAGAAGCTTTTACCCGTCCGAGGGTCATGGAAAAATTAGCCAAAGCGGGTTTTAATCAGTCATATACCTATTTTACCTGGAGGAATGACCCCTACGAAATGCGGGAATATATGATGGAACTTACCCAATCATCCTTGCGTGATTATTTTCGCCCTAATTTCTGGCCTAACACGCCCGATATCTTGCCTCCGGTACTTGTACACGGTGGAGAGCCAGCTTTCATTATGCGCTTAATCCTGGCGGCTACCTTGTCGTCAAATTACGGTTTGTATGGTCCGGTGTATGAGTTCGGGATTAACACGCCTTATCCTGGTAAAGAAGAATATCTGGATTCGGAAAAATACGAAATCAAGCACTGGGAGTGGCATAAAGAAACCCGCATTAAGGAAATCATCACCCGTATTAATACGATCAGAAAAGAAAACCCTGCTTTGCAGGACACCTACAATATTCATTTTGCTGATTCCAGCAACCCCAATATACTGTGTTACGGGAAGTATGACCCAGTGAGCAAAAACAAGCTGATTATTGCGGTCAATATGGATCCATACAACACGCAGGGCGCATCAGTACGCATTCCTGTAGAAGCCATTGGCATTAATCCCCATGCGCCTTATGAGGTATACGACCTGATAAGTTACAGCCGCTACACCTGGCAGGGCGATTGGAACTACGTAGAATTAAACCCCTACCAAATGCCAGCGCATGTTTTTAAAGTAGAACAACAATAATTTTGATTAAGTAAGCACTACACAATACAATATGGCCAAATCAATTCAATT
>JBBSOG010000578.1:0-3420 GCA_038259985.1 Cytophagales bacterium | reverse complement strand
TGTTAACCTGCATGGAGAAGATGAAAAAACACATTTCACTTCCAAATATGCCGACAACTTTGTCATCAGCCCGGATGGCAAATGGGTTGCCTTTACCGAGCTCTTCAAGGTTTACATTGCTGCCTTTCCCCAGACTGGAAAAAGCATTGAACTGAGCGCCAGTACCAAAGCCGTTCCTGTGACCCAGGTAGCCCGTGACGCGGGTATCAACCTGCACTGGTCAGGCGATGGCCAAAAACTACACTGGACCCTCGGAGAAAGATATTTTACCACTGAACTAACTGACAGCTTTGCTTTTCTGGGAGAACCCTCTCAGGAAGGTGATCAAGAAGAATTATCTCCTATGGATACCACTGGAATTCAAGTAGGTCTGGAAGCGGATTTTGACAAACCGGAAGGTATACTGGCATTACAAGGCGCACGTATCATTACGATGAAAGAAGATGAGGTAATAGAAAACGGAACCATCCTCATTGAAAATAACCGTATACAGGCGGTAGGCGCAACGGATGCAATAGAAATTCCATCTTCTGCGGAAGTGATAGATGTGAGTGGAAAAACTATCATCCCCGGACTGATAGATGTACACGCCCATGCCCAGCATTTCAGGGAAGGCATTACGCCTCAAAAGCACTGGCCGTATTATGCGAACCTGGCTTATGGCGTCACCACCATGCATGACCCTTCTGCCAATACGGAGATGGTCTTTTCTTATGCGGAAATGATCAAAGCCGGAGAAATGGTAGGTCCCAGGGTCTTTTCTACTGGAACCGTGCTCTACGGGGCAGAAGGGGATTTTAAGGCGAAAGTGAATAATCTGGAAGATGCCCGCTCGGCGATACGCCGTACCAAAGCTTTCGGGGCGATTTCAGTCAAAAGCTACAACCAGCCCCGCCGCGAGCAGCGGCAACAGATCATACAGGCGGCCCGTGAGGAAGAAATTTTGGTAGTGCCGGAAGGCGGTTCCTTCTTTTTCCACAACATGAGCATGATCCTGGACGGTCACTCAAGCATAGAACATAACATTCCGGTAGCGCCTCTTTACGATGATGTTATCCAACTCTGGTCGGCCAGCAAGACCACCTATACACCTACCCTGATTGTCAGCTATGCCGGTCTGAGTGGGGAATATTATTTTTATCAGCATACCAACGTTTGGGAAAAAGAACACCTGCTTACCTTCACTCCGCGGGGAGTGATTGATTCCCGCTCCCGCCACCGTACCATGGCGCCGGAAGAAGAATATGAGAACGGCCACATCCTGACTTCGGAAAGCTGCAAGGCTTTGGCAGATGCAGGTGTAAAAGTCAACTTGGGTGCCCACGGCCAGTTGCAAGGCCTGGGCGCGCACTGGGAACTGTGGATGCTGGAACAGGGCGGCATGAGTTCCATGGAAGCGTTGAAATCAGCGACCATGAACGGCGCGTATTACCTGGGCATGGACAAGCACATCGGCTCGCTGGAAGCAGGTAAACTGGCCGATCTGGTGGTATTGGATGCTAATCCGCTGGACGATATCCGCAATACCGAGCAGGTGAAGTATACGATGGTCAACGGTAGACTCTATGATGCGGCAACGATGAATGAAATCGGATTGTCCGATCAGCCTCGCAGCAAGTTTTACTGGGAGCAAAACAAGTACAACCAAAAGTTTGACTTCCACATGGAAACCAATTCATTCACGTCGCCTCACTGTCATTGCGGGGTGCATTAAGTATATAAAGCTTTGTGTCGCTTGCTTCCGGTGAATGACCGTCAGAAGGGGCTTCCCGGCTATAAGTCAGCATGCATATTTGACAGTGTGTCACCTTTAATACACGATGTACTGATGATTAATGGCCCAACACAGTGTACAAATTATGGATGACGAAGGAAGTGAGGGTAATGCACAGTGTTGCTCCTGAGTTGCAGGGAGATTACAGACTGGTGGAAGGCTATAAGCTACTTGCTACAGTGTTGGAATATGTATAAGTGTTAATAGTGGTTTACAAACGGATATTAGTGAAACTTAGGAGTTTCATATATTGTCTCTTAAAACTTTAGAAAAGTAGCGTATCTTGGGTATTGTATAAGGTAGATAGACGCAATTGCGTCTATACAGATGTTAGCCACAATATCGAAATGACTGAAGAGCAAATTAGAAATACTGCAATTGCTGAACTTACAAAACCAACTTTAGGCGGAACAGAACAGTATTTAGAAATTCATTCGGCAGTTAAAGAAAATGGAGCAATTAAAGTTGAACGAATTGACCTTGAAGGAAAGGACGATATTGCAATTGTTTACATTCCAGTAGAGGAGGAATATACTGTTCAGAAAATAGGATTCCCGAATTTGTTTAACTTACAGGAAAACAATTATCAAAGATGGACTTTCCACTTAATGACGGTGATATTCAAGGCTTGTCGGAACTTCACCGAAGGACCCATGACAAAAAAATAGCTGACAAATTAAAATGCATTAAGCTTCTTTCTCAAAACCAGGGGCAATCATTCATAGCAGAACTTCTGGAAGTAGATCAAAAGACAGTTTACAATTGAAAAAAGGAGTTTTTGGAAGCGGCAAGCCTTCAAGCGTTTGTTAAAAGTAATGCTGTTAGTTATTATGGCAAGTTGGATAGTGGGAAAAAAACTTCTTTGTAAATGGCTAGATACCAGCATGGTAGTAAGTTGTCAACAAGTAAGGGAACATATTGAACAGGAATTCGGGATAGTCTATTCCTTGAGTGGGGCAAATAAATTGCTCTATGTCCTGGGCTACAGTTATAAGCAGCTATCCCTGTTTCCTTCAAAACTTGATCTGGTCAAACAGGGCGAATTTGTAGCCCAGTATCATAATTTAGAAGATAGCCTTAGCAGTCAACAGGTCATTTTGTTCATGGATGGTGTACATCCCCAACATAATACGAGTGCCTGTCAAGTGTGGTCAAAAATAGGGGAAAAGAAATATATCCCTTCTAATAGTGGTCGGCAAAGGATCAACCTGAATGGACTTTATAACCCTCATAATCAAGATGTCATCATAAGGGAAGACCATACAATCAATGCACAATCCACCATTGCTTTATTAAAGATGGCCTTGGTTCAATATCCAGACAAAGAACGTATTTATTGCATTTCAGACAATGCAAGGTATTACCGTTGTAAATTGGTTCAAGAATTTCTTGCAAGTGAAGGGGCAAGAATAACATTGCTGTTCTTGCCACCTTATTCACCAAATCTAAACCTGATAGAGAGGCTTTGGAAATACCTTAGAAAGAAAACCATAAACACACATTACTATGAAAAATTCGAAGACTTCAAAAAAGCCATTTTTGAACAAATCCAAAGATTGGTAAATGAAAGGGAAGAACTCAAATCATTCATAGGTACTCAATTTCAACTATTCAATATCGGCAATTTTAATTTCCGATGAGTATAT
>JBBSOG010000577.1:0-3436 GCA_038259985.1 Cytophagales bacterium | reverse complement strand
ACCTTTGACTACATCCCGGGCCAAGTCAAGGCTGCCGTCCAGGTCCAGGTATTTGGTGTTGGCTGAAGAAAAAGCAGCGTGCAGAGCGGCGGTGATGCTGATGATACTTTCGTCGTTGCAACCCCACATCAGGTCTATATCTGCTCCACTGGCAATAGCAGCAATTTGTTTGGCACCACTGATGCCGCCACATTTCATCAACTTGATGTTAAATATCCCTCCGGCAGTAGGTTTGGAAGCCAGCATGAGCGCATCGTGCGGATTTTTGACCGTTTCGTCCAGCGCTACTATTTGTTTGACTATCGTAGGCAATTTTTTGTATTCCTCTATCGCATCGGCGGGGAGTGGCTGCTCTATCAATTCCAGGTCCATGGAAAGGGTCTTGTAGTAGAAGTCCTCTAGCTGCATTTTGGTATAGCCCTGGTTGGCATCTACCCGAAGCACAATGTCTTTTTTGAAATGTTCCTTAAGCTTTTGTAGCCGGGCAATGTCTTCTTCCAAAGAGACCCCGGTCTTGACTTTGATATACTTAAAGCCTCTGCCTACATATTCTTTGGCTTCTTCCAAGGTTTCTTCCACCCCTTTGATACCAATGGTGATAGAAGTAGGCAGTGAGGTATGCTTTTGACCTAAATACTTGACCAGGGAAATATCCAGATATTTGGTGAAGAGATCATGTAAGGCGATATCCAAAGTGGCCTGTACGCCAGGGTATTGGGGAAAATGCTGGTTCACTTCATAGCACAGCTGATGCATCTCCCGGATATCGCGACCAACAAGCCAGTCAAAATCATGCTTCTTGAGAATGTCTACCGTATCATTGACATCTTCGCCGACCACATACTTACTGGGATTGGCCGCGCCCAGTCCGCTCATCCCATTGTCCAATACGATTTCTACGATACAATTATCCACCGAATCCACGGATTTGTAAGAGATGCTATAGGGGCGGGTCAGTTCCAGGTTTTCCTTACTTATTTTGATGTCTTTAATCTTCATGACTTGCAATCATTTTTTGGATGAGGGGAACCAGTGGTGCTAAGCTTTCCTGCAAAGGGATCAACACTGGAATGCCCAGTGCCTGCTCATATTGCTGCTTGTATGTTTGCGCTTGCTCCGGGCTCAAGTCTTGTTCATTGATGGTTATCGCAAAAACTTTAGCGCCGTACATTTCTATTAGCTTTACTTCACTTTCCAGCGAAGGGATTTCTAATTGCTCTTCGTCAAAGTGGTGGAAGTACTTTCTACCCGGCGCATGTTGCAAAATGACGTGCTTTGCCTCTCCTGACAACAAGAACTCCGAACCGCCTGGCCCGCTGGGGTTGCGCAGCGAACTTTGCCCTTCCAGCAGAATTACATCGGGCTTAACCGCCTCCCAGCAGCGTACGATGGCGTCTTCCAACTCGCCGGAGATAAAATCATTAAAGGTAGAATCAAAGATAAACCCAAACTGGCTGCCCTGCATCCAGCCGGTTTGCCCGGTATAGATCATCTCCGCTTTGATACCCGCCTCTTGCAAAACATGCATCAACAGTCGGGTGGTGGTCCGTTTGCCGAGATTACAATCGGTGCCGAGAATGGCGATCTTAGGACATTTCACACTTTTGACACGCCCGGTCCAGAATTTCAATTCATAGCGCGGTTTAGGCTTTCGGATGTCAGTGATGGTGACTTTGTGCTCATCTGCCAAGGTAATCAGCTCTGGAATATCGCTCATAAACTCATGCAGCCCACTGACGATAGACATGCCCGCGCGAATGGCTTCTTTGACCGTATCTAGCATGCCATCAGGAATCATACCGCCTTTTCCGGCTACGCCTACCAGACAGAACTGTGCTTTTTCTGTAGATGTGTTCAGAAAGGATTGAAGATGCTCAAAAACAGGAATGCCACGGCGCTTGCCATCTACCACTTCACCGGCATCTTTGTCACCGTGCAAATGGTCAATCACTGCCAGTATTTTATATTTTGAAGTGTCCCGGATGAGTCCGTGGGCGGTTTTGGCACGAGGGGTATCCAGGTAACCCTGGGTAATGATGATGGCGTTTCCTTCCATAAAAGCTTGTGTAGTATATTAGCGACATAGATAACAAAATATGTTTAAAAATCAGACGCAAGGAAATGATTATTTTGTGATTTGTGGCACTTTAGTAGTTTTGGAGTATTAGCCTAGTGCTACATCTATGAAGACTTCCAAATGGCCTCTATGGACACCGGCCACGGAGCGAGAGTGAAGCGGTCTTTTGCCTTTTTAGCGTATAATAATCAAATTGAGATATGAAATATTGTGTAGTCTTCTTATTGCTTTTTTCTTTCGGATGTAGTGAATCCCGAACAAAATTTGAGCGTCCTATTTTCAATAAAGAAAAAAAGAGGGTGTTGGAACGCGCTGCGGAATATGGCGATCTCGAGCCCATTACGGTGACGGCATCCATATCCGAACGCAGTGCTGGTGGCAAGAACGATTTTTATTCCGAGGGCGATTACTGGTGGCCAGATCCCGAAAACCCTACAGGTCCTTATGTTAGAAAAGATGGGATGACCAACCCCGAAAACTTTACCGCTCATAGGGAGGCTATGATACGGTTCAGTCAGCTGGCCGGTGCATTAGGCTCCGCCTATTTGGTCACCGGTGATAAGATGTATGCGGAAAAACTGGCACCCCACCTAAAAGCATGGTTTATAAATGAAGATACCAAGATGAACCCAAATCTGTTGTACGGCCAAGCTATTATGGGTAGGGTTACTGGGCGTGGCATCGGTATCATAGACACCATTCATTTGATGGAGGTCGCCAAGGCATTGATAGCCGTAATGGATTCCGGTGTTTTGAACGAGGAGGAACTTAGTGGGCTGAAAAATTGGTTTGCCCAATATTTGGACTGGATTACATCCCATCCCTTCGGCATTGCTGAAAGAGACAATGGAAACAACCACAGTGTATGCTGGGCGCTCCAAGTAGCCGTTTTTTCTGAATTAGTTGGTGACAAAGAACAAACACAGTACGCCAAGAACATGTATAAAACGGTCTTGCTTCCCGAACAAATGGCGAACGATGGTTCTTTTCCTTTGGAGTTAAAACGCACCAAACCGTACGGATATTCACTTTTCAATTTAGATGTGATGACCGCGCTGTGTCAAGTACTTTCTACGCCGGAAGACAATCTTTTTGACTATACCACCACCGAAGGCAAAGGCATTAAAAAGGGATTAGCTTTTCTTTTTCCGTATGTGGAGAACAAAGCCAGTTGGCCCTACACACAGGATGTAATGTATTGGGAGGAATGGCCCGTACGGCATCCTTTTCTACTTTTTGGTGGACTGGCTACAGAAAATGAGGCTTATTTGAGTTTATGGAACCAATTGAATGCCGATTATAAAACACCTGAGATCGTTAGGAACATGCCTGTCCGATATCCCTTGCTTTGGTTAGATT
>JBBSOG010000576.1:0-3449 GCA_038259985.1 Cytophagales bacterium | reverse complement strand
GGCTATCGCCTAATGAAAATAACGAAATCATCCTGGAAGTGGAAAAAGCACCACAGGCTGCCTACGGCTTCATCGGCGCATTGGTCATACATTTGGCAGCGCCTCCTGTACCCAACCAAATCCCCCAGCTTAGCCTGGCAGTGGGACAAAAGTCTTATCTACTGGGTGAAAAGATTGCCCTGAATGCTTCTGCCAAAGATCCCGATGGACAGGTAAAACAAGTCGCTTTCTACTCCAATGGCAATAAATTAGCTGAGGTAGACCCGAAAGGAAAAAGTACGGTGGAATACCTGTGGACTGCCCCGGCCCCCGGACAGTATAGCTTCCAGGCCAAGGCCACGGACAATGAGGGCGCCCAGGGAATGAGTGAAAAAATAATGGTCTCAGTCACCAAACCCGCCCCATCGCCAGAACCATCGCCTTCGCCCGTACCATCCCCAGCCGGGACCTGGTACATCAACTTCAACCAAAGTGCCGAGGATGAAGCACTAAATGGTTGGAACAACTTCAGCCAGGAACCCAAGGCCGGTAAGACCATAGCTCCCGCTGCTGATGGGCAGGCCATCTCCCTGAAACTGGACACCGACTGGGACGGGGCTAACAACAAAGGCTTCGCCAATGATAAGGACGGGGCAACGTTCCCCGCACCTGTCTCACGGTCTTACTTCTACACCAGTGGCAAAGAATCTATCACCATTGGCGGGCTCAGTAAAGGTGCCAAGTACGACTTTACTATCTTTGCCAGTTCCTGGTTCAGTGCCGACCGTACCACCATCTACCGGGCCAACGGCAAACAGGCCTCCCTCAACGCCGCCCTCAACCAGGATGGTACCGCAACACTGGCCGGGCTATCGCCTAATGAAAATAACGAAATCATCCTGGAAGTGGAAAAAGCACCACAGGCTGCCTACGGCTTCATCGGCGCATTGGTCATACATTTGGCAGAAGAGGGTTTTACAGAGACGAAGACTGTTGCGTCAGAAAACGTCCGCGTACTTTCTACACCTATTGTAAAAGAAACCTCAAGGCCATTAGCAGTATATCCTAATCCGATATCGAGTGCCTTTAACGTAAAAGTTCCAAGCAATGCCGATGTGGAAAGGGTTGATATTCATAACTTAACGGGCATACTGGTTTACTCTCAGAAACTTGTTGAGGTTAACAATATCCTAAATATTGATATTTCTAACCACAACATACCAGGTGGAAGATATATATTAACAGTGGTCATGAAGGATGGCAGTGTCAAAAGGTCTACTATCCTTAAAAAGTAATTGATATGGGTTTTTGAAGAGGGCCAGTCCTAGGGTATCTATCCTAAAGGGCTGGCCTTAATTTTTATGCCCTTTAAACTCGTAAAATAGCTAATCGCACGTAGGTTTTTGACACTTCTTACCTGACGTATTTGATTACACATGCTATCAAATTGATAAATGTTTATCATATAAGCTCTCAAATTCTAAGATACGTGCCAATCAAAAAAAATGTAAATACATTTATTGTACATTAACCAAAAAGATATGTTTCATAAGAAAATATGATAAAATTAAGCAGTACTGGTAACGATAATTAATTATTAACGCAAAATATTCTTTTAATTATATATTGGATTTTTATCCTGTGTTATTTTCTCTTCTAAGGCACTTTTAAACGAATACATTTTACCCTACATTATTTTTCTCGAACAATATCTGATAGTGAGATAGTGAAATAATAAATGCTGTAAAAATTTAAAATTCCACTATTTCATGAAACAATTATTTATTACCAGTTTATTACTTTTATCCATTGGCTTATCAAATTGCTCAGAAGATGATGTACTCTCTAGCGATTTATCAAATATTAATCTTTCCTCCAGCAGCACAGAAGTTCTGGACCCTAAAAGGCCAATCCTCAATAGCGTCACAGCAAGTGGCTCTAAAGTTACCTTGAAGTTTACCAATTATTCTTCACCCAAAAAGCCTGAGGGAGGGTTTGAACTCATGGTAAACGGCAAAAGGACTGGCACCAGCCTGACCCCATGGTTAGATTCTGATGACAAAAACCTTAGTATGGTCTTTAATGTTGAGGACGCCGGTAAGAACACTTACCAAGTTTATGCCCGATGGAATAGCGGATATTTGAGTTCAAATGAGTTAAAGGCGGGTGAAATTGCGGGTGGTGAAACCCCAAGCTCACCTCCCCCATCTGACGACACCCCATCTAGTAGCCCCGCCCCCACTCCTGATGATGTCAAAAAACCTTCTAACCTCAAACAGCCGGTGATCAGTAATGTCGCTATCAGTGGTTCCAATGTAACGGTGACTTTTGTTAATTTTGCTGCCCCTAAAAACCCCGAAGGCGGTTTTGAGTTGATGCTTAACGGAAAAAGAACGGGTACTAGCATTACACCCTGGGTGACTTCTTCCAATAAAACCATGACGATGAAGTTTAGCCTCAATGATGCCAAAAAGCAGTATTATCAAATCTATGCCCGCTGGAATAGTGGCTATTTAAGTTCCGAAGAATTTTACCCGGGAGAGTCATCTCCTGGTAACGAAAGCCCTGCACCCGAAGAGCCTGAAGAGGACGATACCCCAGGTAACTCACCTAATGATGTAAATCTTTCGTTCTTGTCATCTATGAAGCTATTAAAAGGATATGAATTTGAGGATAACATTGGGAGAAATGTAGATGAAGCTAGGGACGGGCTTAAAGTGCACCACTTAGGTCACGATAAAGGTAGAGTAAAATCAGTTGATGGGGTTGGAGCTTATCATTTTAAAGTTACACCTGGCAACTATACAAGACACGACCGTAATTGGAAGGTACAATTAGTGCCCCGGAACTTGCCTTCTCCTTACTTTAAAAATGGTTGGGAACCTACATGGGGACGCGAGTATGTCTATCAAATGCGCGTTAAACTTTCACAAAATTATGACATCGGTAGAGAGTATGTTGCTCTGATCAGCACCAAAAATGATTATAAATTCTCTAGAGAGGGTTCGTTTCTTTTACTTACTGAAGGCGATCACTATTATGTGAAACAAAATTATGCTACAAAGCCTAATACGAAAAGAGGAAATGAAGCAGAAGCGCCTGAATGGTATGCTACCGACGGAAAGAAACTACAAAAAGGAACAGACTTTAATCCTACAAGCAGAGTTGGAAATGGATATTCTTCTCTAAAAAACGACATTGGTAAATGGATAACTTGGACAGTTCACATTAAGTGGAGTTATCAAGATGATGGTTTTGTAAAACTATATAAAGACGATAAACTTTTCCATGAATACAATGGACCAAATAGTCACAATGACAGTCAGGCACCTTATATCAAATTTGGATTGTCAAACGCATTTTGGGGAGAAGGGGAACGGACAGGTTCAACTTCGCAAGAAATGTATATGGACTACTTTAGAGTATATGCTAAATAATGAGAATTATAATTCGGTAAAAAGGATTATTAT
>JBBSOG010000575.1:0-3450 GCA_038259985.1 Cytophagales bacterium | reverse complement strand
TATCGCGGCTGGGATATCATCCTGGACAGCACCCGGGTTTCTTTTCGGCTCAACCATGCTCATCCCTATCAATCTTTAGACATTCGGATGCCTAAAGCCTTGCCCATCAACGAGTGGCAACACTTCGTCTGGACCTATGATGGTTCTAGCTCAGCTGATGGGATGAAGGTGTATCAAAATGGAGAATTTGCGGAGCATGATGTGTTGAGAGATCATCTGTACCGCTCTACCAAACCTTATACCGATAATAGAGCTACTGTCTACATGCCTTACAAAGGTTTGATCATAGGCAATCGGCACTACGATCAGGACTTCACCGGTGGTATGCTGGATGATTTACGCATTCTCAATAGGGAAAGTGGTGCCCTGGTTGCCCAGTATCTTTACGATCAGGTAGGTGGGCAACTTGCTTTTGATGAGGCAGTCAAAACAAAATCAAAGGAAGTATTTGCTTTTCATAATTTGTTCGTTGATAGCGAGTTGGAGCAACAACGATCCGAATTGCGTGCTGTGCAGTTACAAGAAATTAAGGCCATTGACACAGTACAGGAAATCATGGTCATGGGCGATTACGAGCAGGAGCGCCCTACCTATATTTTGGAACGGGGTGTCTACGATGCGCATGGAGCAGTAGTAACCCGGGACGTTCCCCAGGGTATTTTTCCCTGGCCGGAAGGTTTGCCACGCAATCGCTACGGCTTAGGCAAATGGCTGATCCACGAAGACCATCCCCTGACTGCCCGGGTGGCGGTCAACCAGATGTGGTACCTGATGTTTGGCAAAGGATTGGTTAAAACCGTGGAGGATTTTGGCAATCAGGGCGCTTTGCCTACTCACCCTGAGCTACTGGATTGGCTGGCGATTGACTTTCGGGAAAATGGCTGGGATGTAAAACGCTTGATTCGGCAAATAGTTACTTCAGCGACTTATCGGCAGTCTTCAGTAATACGGCCGGAGTTACAGGAAACAGATCCTGAAAATCTGCTTTTAGCCCGTGGCACTCGCTATCGTCGTTCTGCCGAAATGATTAGAGACAATATTCTGGCAGCCAGCAATTTGCTTAATCCTAAGGTAGGGGGAGCCTCAGTATTTCCTTATCAGCCGAATGGGTTGTGGGGTGAGATCGCCGGACATGCTTTCCTACCAGAATACCAGGTAGACTATGAGAAAGGCTTACATCGTCGTAGCATCTACACGTTTTGGAAACGAAATATGCCGCCACCCGGTATGCTGGTATTCGATGCCGCTTCGCGAGGTGAATGCCAGGTCAGGCGAAACCGAAGCAATACCCCCCTCCAAGCGCTGATCTTACTGAATGATCCGCAAATTATTGAAGCTTGCCGGGCATTGTCGGAGCGGGTCTGGAAGGCAAGTCCTACAGATGTTGAGGGAGCTATTACCCAAACTTTCTTAATGCTTATTGGTCGTCCACCAAGCGAAAAGGAGCAGATAATACTACGCCAAATGTTTGAGGGTGAGCGGGAATATTTTGAAAATAAACCAGAGGCGGCACAGCAGTTTCTCACTATTGGACACCGAAAATTGTCTTCTGATCTTCCAGCAGTTGAAGTAGCTGCATTGGCACGGGTAGCCAACACGGTGATGAACACCACTGAAAGTTATTACAAAAACTAAGTGAGTAACGGGTCATGATAAATTTTCAGTTTATAAATGGCTTATTCTCAAGTGTTCAAAATCTTACAATATTTAATTTGTAATTCACAATTTCCTCCTATGAGCTTTTATCAGGATATACAGCAGGCTAATTATTTGAAAACCAGACGGGAGTTTCTCCGCACCACTACCCGTGGTTTGGGGGGTTTGGCAATGGGTGGGTTGTTGTTTCCCCAACTTTCCAAAGGAGCTATCTCATCGTCCTCGCCGGAAGCAATGGCGGGCGGTGCTGAAGGAGGTGTGCTATCACAACTACATCATGCTCCGAAAGCTAAGCGCGTTATTTATTTGTTTCAAAGCGGTGGCCCCAGCCAGATAGAGCTGTTTGATTATAAACCTGAACTCATCAAGCGACGGGGAGAGGAAATTCCTGATTCAGTCAGAAACGGACAGCGGGTTTCCGGAATGCTGGCTTCCCAGTCCAGTTTTCCGCTGGTAGGATCGCAATTTGCCTTTCAGCAACATGCCAAAACCGGCGGCTACTTTAGCGAACTTATGCCTCATACGGCTGAAGTTGCCGGAGATATTTGCGTGGTCAATTCCATGCATACCGATGCCATTAACCACGAACCAGCGGTGATCTTCATGCAGACCGGCTCTCAGCAGGTAGGACGTCCCAGCATCGGCTCCTGGATGAGTTATGGATTGGGTAGTCCTAACCAAAACCTACCGGCATTTATCGTGCTGCTGTCCCGAGGCAAAAGCGATGCTCAGAATCTGAACATGCAGTCGTGGAGCAGTGGCTTTCTACCATCACATCACCAGGGCGTACGTTTCCGTTCAGGGGCTGATCCGGTTCTGTACCTGGGCAATCCCGAAGGCATTGACCGCAATAGCCGCCGCCGGGAACTGGATTATTTGGAGGCCTTGGAAAAGGAGCAAAAAGCAGTTTGGGGTGACCCGGAGATAGACTCCAAAATCAGCCAGTACGAAATGGCTTACCGTATGCAGACTAGCGTGCCTGATGTAACCGACTTTTCTAATGAACCAGAGCACGTCATGGAAATGTACGGTGAAGATGCCCGTACGCCAGGTACTTTTGCTGCCAATTGCTTGATGGCAAGAAGGTTAGCCGAAAAGGATGTGCGTTTCATCCAACTCTACCACATGGGTTGGGACCAGCATGGCAACCTGCCCAGCGATATCAAAAAGATGGCAAAATCATCTGACCAAGCTTCAGCGGCATTGATCAAAGACCTGAAACAACGTGGTTTGTTGGAAGATACTTTAGTGGTTTGGGGCGGGGAATTTGGCAGGACCAGCTTTTCGCAGGGCAGGCTTTCCGCAGATAACTACGGACGTGACCATCATCCCCGTTGCTTCAGCATGTGGATGGCTGGTGGTGGTGTGAAGGCGGGTACGGTCTACGGTAAGACTGATGATTTCAGCTATAATGTGGCTGAAAACCCGGTGCATGTACACGATTTTCAGGCAACCATGCTGCACCTATTGGGCGTAGACCACGAGCAGCTTACCTTCAAACACCAGGGAAGGAGATATCGCCTTACGGATGTACACGGAAAAGTAGTCAAGGGGATTATGGCTTGATTTTATGGATTAGTTGGCCTCCAATTCTTGTTTATTGTAATACATAATTCCTGGAAATATCCTGATGTGTAAATCAACGGCTTGATGAATAATCTTATTTTCGCTAATACCTCTACTCATGAAATCCTGTGTTTTGTTTTCATCCTGACGAGATGCTAATTGCAGCATGAAAAACCCTTACCTATTGCTGATGTTTGCAACAATTTTCTGGGCAGGAAATGTAGTTCT
>JBBSOG010000574.1:0-3464 GCA_038259985.1 Cytophagales bacterium | reverse complement strand
TAAGAATTTAAGTCTTGTAAGTGTAAATTTAGCGCTTTCTCAAAGCCTTCCAAATCATGGGGTGCCTGAGAAAATTCAACAAACCATTCGTGCAAAGGCAGCCCACTTTCAGGATTGACTTGGGGCGCTACCGTGAACTCAACAATTTCCGTTTCAGGATATTCCTGACAAGTCAGGAGCATGGCTTTCTCTACTTCCTCACCAATGACGTGTTCTCCAAATGCAGAAATAAAATGTTTTATCCTGCCGGTTACCAGCAAACGGTGGGGATGTTTTGACACAAATTTCACCGTATCCCCAATAGAATAGCCCCAAAGTCCAGCATTGCTGTTAATGATCAAAGCATAATTAACCCCCAATTCTACTTCATGTATACTCAAACGCCGGGGATTTTCCTGATGAAACTCATCAGCAGGAATAAATTCAAAGAAAATTCCACTGTCTACCAAGAGCAACAAACCTTCTTCTTCTTGAGAGTCCTGATAAGCGATAAAGCCTTCCGACGCAGGATAAGTCTCTATTGAGTTTATTGGTCGGCCAATAGATTCCAATATTTTCTTACGATAAGGTGCAAAGTTCACCCCACCGTATACGAAGACTGAGAAATTAGGAAAAACCTCCCCAACATTTTTCCCAGTCCGCTCGGTTATCCATTCAAAATACATTTGCACCCAGGGAGGGATTCCTGAAATCAAACCCATGTCCTGATTGATAGTTTCATCAACGATCTTATTCAGCTTATCTTCCCAGTCTTCTATACAATTGGTAGCATAAGAAGGAAGTTGGTTAGTCCTCAAATAACCCGGCACATGATGATTCACCAATCCTGAAAGGCGTCCGGTTGCAATGCCCGCTTTCTCATCCAAAATGGGGCTGCCAGATAAAAAGATAAGTTTTTTATCCAGAAAAGCTGACTGGCCTGTCTCATGTACATAGCTTAGCAAAGCGTTTCTTGCCGAGTTGATATGGTTAGGAATGGATTCTTTGGTGATGGGAATGTACTTAGTGCCGGAGGTCGTACCGGAGGTTTTGGCAAAATATGCAGGTTTACCGGGCCAGAGCACATCTTTTTCCCCTTTGAGTATCTTTTGAACATAGGGGGATAAAGCCTCGTAATCCCTGATAGGTACGGCCTGACGGAAATCTTCATAAGTTCGTATATCTTTGAAATGGTGATCTTTGCCAAACTGAGTATGTTTGGCTTTGTCCAGCAAATAGCGCAAGGTTTTTTCCTGCGCGCGTTCGGGCTGCTTACTCCATTTCTCCTGCTCATTGGCAATATAAGCAGCAAAAGGTTGACTTAAAGTTGACCTGATACCCATGCAATGGTTAAATTTATAGGGTTAACTTCAATAAATTATGCACAAACATATCCATACAAGTATTAAAAATGGTAGTGTGTGGATTAAAAATTTCTCCATATTATGAAAAAAATATCCCTTCAACAATTGGAAGAACTGACACTTTTCTGGCCTACCTTACGTCCTATGATAAAAATGAGGAAAGAGAATTCAGTGCAGAACCTGTATTGAGAGCCTGGAAAGGATACGATTTTAGTACTCTTGACAGTTTGCATGCACAACAATTGATTGAAAAGAACAAGCATGCAAAATCCCTTTTTATCACGCAGCTAGGAGTAGAAAAGGCACAGAAACTCATTACAAGGTTCTTCGGAGAAACTGAATGATATGCCCTGTACTCATCTACAAAAAAAAAGCCCTGGATTACAGGGCTTAATAAATTTATGATAATTTGCGAATTACTTTACTTTATCCACAATCGCTTTGAAAGCTTCCGGCTCATTCATCGCCAAATCGGCTAGTACTTTACGGTTCAAGTCAATCTCTGCTGTCTTAAGAGCTCCCATAAATTGGGAATATGACAATCCGTAAGCCCTTACGCCTGCATTGATCCTTTGAATCCATAATTGGCGAATCTCTCTCTTTTTTGCTTTACGGTCACGGTAAGCATATACCTGGGCTTTTTCAACAGCGTTTTTAGCTACTGTCCAAACGTTACTTCTGCGTCCCCAATAGCCTTTGGCTTTCTTCAGGACTTTCTTTCTTCTCGCTCTTGAAGCGACATGATTTACTGATCTCGGCATTTTTATTTAAAGATTTTTGAGATAAGGTGGCTTAAAAGCACTTGTAACCTAACCTCTGGTGAACAAAAAACCTGAGTGGTTTCTTAAATTTTAAGCATGTCTTTTACACGAGACTCATCTGACTTATGTACTAGCGTCATATGCGTTAAACCGCGCTTGCGCTTTGTACTCTTTTTAGTCAAAATGTGGCTCTTAAAAGCATGCTTACGCTTAATTTTTCCGGTTCCAGTCAGTTTGAAGCGCTTTTTGGCACCTGACTTGGTTTTCACTTTCGGCATCTTTACTTATTTATATATAAAACAATTGAAAAACGTATGGATGAAAAGATTAGGTTTTAGCCTTTTGGGCTTTGGGTGCCATCATCACAGTCATTCTCTTACCTACCAGTCTGGGTAATTCTTCTACTTTGCCTAAATCCTCCAATTCCTGGGCAAACTTAAGTAAAAGCATCTCCCCTCTTTCTTTGAATACAATGGTACGTCCCACGAAGTGAACATAAGCTTTTACCTTAGCCCCTTCTTTGAGAAAACCTTTGGCGTGGTTGAGTTTAAACTGAAAATCATGATCGTCAGTGTTAGGTCCGAAGCGGATTTCTTTCACTACCGTTTTCTGAGATTTCTGCTTGATCTCTTTTTGCTTTTTCTTTTGTTCGTACTTGAACTTAGAATAATCAATGATCTTGCAGACCGGAGGATCTGCTTTAGGTGAAATCTCTACAAGATCCAAATTTTGATCTTGTGCTAGTTTTCTGGCAGCGTCTATATCATGAATCTCATTGTCGGCATTCTCACCAACAAGGCGAACAAATTGAGCCCTTATCTTCTCATTAATTTTATAAGGCTCTTCCGTCCTTCTAACAAAAGTTCTTTTCTTAAATTTGCTGATTTTCTACCTCCCTTTGTTCGTTAAAAAATTTTTACTTCATGGCCTCATTTCACGAGGGCACAAATATCTAGTAATATTTACTATAATCAAAAAGCTATAGCTATAAAATAATACAAAATCTTGGGTATAAAGTTTCAAATACCTTCTTTTATTTGCCGATTGAGCAAATATCGGGAACCTAATTTTTTTGAGTTTGCGTGTTGAAGTAACCTACAAAGTCATCAAATGCAAAGCTTCCAATATCCCCTTCCCCATGCTTACGGGCGGAAACGGCTTGTTCTTCCAGCTCTTTTTCTCCCACGATGAGCATATAGGGTGTTTTGTTCACTTCTGCATCCCTGATTTTCCTACCAATTTTTTCATCACGATGATCAATAATTCCCCTGATGTCATTTTCGGCTAATTTTTGCAATACTTGATCAGCATATTCAGCATATTTTTCTGAAATAGGTAAAATGGTCACTTGCTCCGGGGC
>JBBSOG010000573.1:0-3485 GCA_038259985.1 Cytophagales bacterium | reverse complement strand
TACCCAGCAGTATTTTATTGTCCTTGATCCCAATGAACTGTATAATAGCACAAATGCAGTGGGCCGTATTATTGGTTTTCAGCCTGGAGGCTTTGGCAATTTGTCATTTGGGCCAAGTACGGTTTTTTCTGAGAATGAAATTATCACGCATGCCGTAGATGGTGATGGATACCGGGCCATGCAGGAAAATAATGTATCCAATTATGGCAACCCTTCCTTGATCGTATCCCAGAACAGTACTCTGGCGACGGGTTTCAAACAGCTTCTCTTCAACAATGGGGCACAAGTGACTACTGCTGAAGCCAATGTAGGCAGTTTCAAAAACCTAAACAACCAGGGCTACCGATTGGGAGATGTTTTTAATGCAAGCGTGTACAGCCCCTTCAATGGCCGGATTGCCGAACTGATTTCTTACAGTGCCCCCTTGTCTAATACCCAAAGAAGAGATGTAGAAACCTATCTGGCAATCAAATATGGGATTACCCTGGATGTCACTACGCAAAATTATACGGTCAACGGCTCAACCATCTACGGAAATACAAGCTACGCCAAAGATATTGCCGGGATTGGAAAGAATTTGACCAGTCAGGGGCTCAACCAGACAGCCAGCAAGAGCGTCAATCAGGGAGCTATCATCAGTATTTCTAACCCCTCTTCACTGGATAATGGGGATTATCTGGTGTGGGGAAATGATGGTGCCGCCGTCGCCTGGATACAGGCCAGCGTACCTGCCGGTAATGCCGACCGCTTTGCCCGAACCTGGTTTGTGCAGGAAACCGGAGACGTGGGAACGGTAGATGTAAGTATCAATATGAACCAGCTAGGGATAGATATAGACAACTCCACGGTCAACCTTTTTCAGGCACCTGCCGGATCTAGTGTGCCCAATACTTTTTCTACCGCGACAGCCCATACCAATGGTGTGCGCTCCACCAACAGCGAAGGTCAGGTCACTATCACTTTTACTAATATAAACTTTAGCCACGGGGAATTTTTTACCATCGGTGGGGATATCCAGACCACTTCGCCGGGAGGGGTAAAAGATAACCTATCCATGTGGTTTAAGGCAGATGGTGGTGTGGCACTTTCCGGAAGCAATGTAAGCCGCTGGTCAGATTATTCGGGAAATGCCAACGATGTGTATCAGGGTAATAATTCCCTCCGGCCAACATACATCAACAATGAAATCAATTTCAACCCGGTGATTGATTTTGATAATGATTATCTGGATGGTATTGATGGCTTTTATACGCAGGATTATTTTATTGTAGCCAAACCTGATGCTACAGTAAACAGAACCAATGCACAAGGTGCCCTTTTGGGTTTTGAAAGCGGTGCTAATAGTGCTTTGATACTTGGCTCTTCCAATACCAATAACTTCAACAACGAGATCATCACCCATATTTTGAATTCAAGTTATCAAACAGTTATAAATTCTAACACCACATCATTTACGCCTCCTTTAATCATTAACTCAAAAAATAATGCTGCCATTAACCGGCAAGAACTCTTTGTTGATGGATTGCTTGAATCTACGGCTACTGCGAATAACGGCTCATTTGCCAACCTCTCCGATACCGAGCTACGGATAGGCAGCGCATTCAACGGTCTGCCCTACTCCGGGCAAATAGCGGAAATTATTAACTACAGCAGCCGATTGGATAATGCCAAACGCAGGGAAGTAGAAACCTATCTGGCCATCAAATATGGTATTACTTTAAATATCAGCAGCCAGCCTTATACTGCCCGGGGAAGCACCATCTATAACTATGGTACCCACCCTAATAATATTGCCGGTATTGCACGTGACCTGGATAACGGCTACAACCAGCAAAAATCCAAAAGCAGTAATGCAGTTGGGATAATAGCCATTAGCAATGCCTCCAGCCTTAATAACGGTGACTATCTGGTGTGGGGAAAAGACGCTGGCGCTGCCACAACGGTTCAGACTACCGAAAAACCTGTTCAGTACGATGAAAGGATACAGGCAGAATACCGCGTTGCGGTGACCGGCACCCCGGGAACAGTGACCGTAAAAATATATGTGGGTGGCCTTCCTAATTATGATAAGCGCTCCAAAACGGCCAATTTCTATTCGTTGCTGATCAATACTAACGGGAATTTTGCTTCTGTCAACGCTGCCATTGCGGCAAGTAGCTTTAGCGGGGATACACTGGTTTTTAACAACGTCTCTTTTGCCAACGGCGATTATTTTACCCTGGCTGTACCGGCTATCCCTTCCATCAGCGCGAGCAATACGCTTTGGCTACGGGCTGATAAAGGGCTTACTTTAAGCTGAACCACAATCACAGGATGGGCTGACCAGAGTGCTTCGGGCAATAATGCAGCACCTGCTGGTACTGGCCCAACTTTAGTGAATAACCATATTAACGGAAATCCCTCGCTTACCTTCAATGGAAACACCATTCAGGGTACAGCCGGATTCTATACCAGGGAGTATTTTGTAGTAGCCGATCCTGATGTTACCTACAATTCCTCCAATAGTCCGGGCTTTTTGGTAGGTTTTGAGACAGGACAGGTAAGTGGTTTGGCGCTAGGAAATTCTGTGAGTACTTGGAGTGACGAAGTACTTACCCATATCAGAACCAACCGCCACATAGCTTATCGGAGCAGTACTACTTATAGTAAGCCCACTATTTTTAATTCCAGAAATAACAATGGATCTACACCACAAAACCTCTTCACTAACGGCACCAATTTGGTTGTATCAACCACAAGTACAGTTACAAATAGAGATAATCAGCCTTACCGATTAGGCAATAACTTCAATAATTCAGGGGCTTTTAACGGAAAAATTAGTGAAGTACTAAGCTTCTCTACCACATTATCGGCTACTGAAAAACGTAACGTAGAAACTTATCTTGCCCTGAAGTATGGCATTACCCTGGGGGGTGGTGATTATACGCTGGGAGGTTCCACTATATTCAATGTGACTACCTTCTCAGGATTTACCAATGATGTGGCAGGCATTGCTTCTCTTGCCAAATACGATTTTCTGCAAACGGCCTCAAAAAGTGTGAACAGCGGAGCTGTTTTAACCGTCAGCAATCCGGGAAGCCTGAATAACAATGATTTTCTGGTGACAGCAAATGATGGAGGCGCCATGAGCTCCACGGCCAGCGGAGTGCCGGTAGATGTAGGACAGCGGGTACAAAGAAAATGGGCAGTACAGATGACCAACACTCCCGGCACGGTTACACTCAGCTTTGATCTGACTGGACTTGGTTATTCATCGAAGACAGTAAATGATTTTTCGCTGATACTGGACAACAATAGTAATTTCACCGATGGTATTTCCAGACTGATCACCCCTACCTCCTGGAATAGTCAGGTGCTTACGTTTACCAATGTCAACCTAAACGGTATCAATTACTTTGGCCTGGGCATCGCCATTGACCTGGTAAGTGATTCAGATTCAGATGGTATCCCTAACTATTTTGAAATTGCCTACGGCACTAATCCTT
>JBBSOG010000572.1:0-3485 GCA_038259985.1 Cytophagales bacterium | reverse complement strand
GGTTCATTAGCAGAGAGTTATGGGGAATGAGTGGATTCAAGGCTAAGCCAGCAAGAAATGCACCGATAATAGGCTCAAGTCCGGCTAATTGCGAGAGAAATGCTGCTAATAAGACCAATGAGATGATTAAAGTATATTGTAAATAGCCGTCAGTGATTAGGTTACGTAGTAACCAGCGGGCTATTTTTGGAAAGCCCCACAAAATCACCATCATAAAAATGAGTATGGATGCGATAAGCTTCACCCAAAAAAAAACACCCAGTGATCCTTTGGTCGTTTCAGTAATAATGGCCAGGACTAAGAGGGCCAAAGTGTCAGTAATAATGGTTCCTCCTACTGTAATGGTTACTACTTTGCTTTTGGCAACACCCAAACGGCTTACAATCGGATAAGTCAGCAGGGTATGTGAGGCAAACATACTTGCCAAAAGGATAGATGTACGCAATGAAAAGTCCAAAACGTAAAATCCAACAGTAGTACCCAAAACCATAGGTATGGAAAAAGTGAGTAAACCAAACCACAAACTTTTATGCCGGTTCTTTTTAAAATCTACCAGGTCAATCTCAAGGCCGGTAAGAAACATTAAATACAGAATTCCAAGCGTGCCAAATAGCGTAGTATCTGTGGCGCCAATTAAGTTGAGGCCATGAGGACCTACAAGTGCCCCTGCCAGAATTAGCCCAATGATTCCTGGTAATTTGAGCCGGTTAAAAAGAAACGGGGCAACAAAAATGATCATTACTACCAAAGCAAGGATCATCACTGGTTCTGTAAGTGGAAACATAATTATAAATCAGGGACTCATCATATCTATACGGTAATAATCAGACTAGTATAATCTCAAAAGAATGATATGCAGTATGGAGTAATTGAGCATTAATTTTTAGATGCTGGTAAAGGAATGGCGGAAAAAAGCTTTTTTTATTAAAAATAATCTTTCAACTTTTTTTCTAATTGGCCTATCGCGTCAATCTTTTTGCTGGGGTTGGTGACTGCCTTGCCTAAGGCATACCAAAGTCCATCGCCCTGGTCAATGTAATTGCCGGGATTGTCGGGCAATTTTTGCTTGGCTTTTTCTGGGTCATAGTCAGGCAAGTAAACGGCTTGTAACAAAGACATCAACTGTTCCCAAGGTAAAGAGTGTTCGTCCGTTTTGCCGTCCTTTTCCCTCACTACTTTCAGGCTTCGGTCACTGAAGCGAGGATGGATACTAATGCTCAGTTTACTTTTTTGGTCCTGTTCCACATAAGTGATTCTTAATGGAAGCTCCTTTTTACTGATTTCAAAAATGGCCTGTATCACTTCTTGTACATGATATTCCCAGTCTTGCATATTGTCGGGAATGCCGGAGGTACTATCATTATCCTGATGATCAACGACCAACGATAAAACGGTCTGGCTGCTCGGCTTGGGATGTTCAAAGAAAGTTTTTGTCTTCATCAGCAAATTTAACGTTGCCGTCTCCCAGGTTTTGGAGAGCGTGCCTTTCCATTCAAAATCATCCTGAAGCGTAAATCCTTCCTCCAGTATTTCTTCTTCAGTAAGCTGATCGCGTCCGGTATAACTGACCTGAAAAAAAACGGTAGGTTCTGCAAAAGAAAAATCAAGCCGGAGCAAGTATTCGTGGCTATAGGGTGGGGGCGCCAGCAGGGTCTGAAAGCGGACTTCTAATTTTTTGGTATCGTGCTTAATAACTGACATAAAGCTTTGTTGGATATATTAAAAGTAAATATAAGTTGGGAAAGAAAGAACGATAGTAAATATTATCAGGATGATTGGAATGAAAAATCGCTTGAATTATTGCCAAGGATCAGCGCTAAAGTCTGTTTTCGCTGTATTTTGCCAGTAGGTGTTCGTCTAAATTGAGGCAAACAGAAGACTTTTTTGGGAATCTCATAAGGGTGTAGATGATCTTTCATCCATGTTCTTAAAGCTTGTTCCTGATCAAGATCAAGGGGACTGGCTTTCTCGATAAAAAGACAAAGCTTTTCCCCCAACTGCTCATCGGGAATTCCGGCCAGAAAAAAAAGCCCTTCAATGCCCACGTCCTGCATAACTGATTGCAATTTATTCTCCAGGCTTTCAGTATGAATTTTTACGCCTCCGCTGTTCACCACTTGATCAGCCCTGCCCAACCAGCGAAAATGCGAGGCATCCAAAAGCTCCACTACATCGTTAGTTTGCAGCCATTGGTAGTTGCTAACTGCACCTTCAACTGCCAGGCAGTTTTTCTCGCCTATTTTAACTTCCACTCCCGGCATCAGTTTGTATACTTCAGAAGCATCAGGCCCATTGAGCCTGCGCAAGGCGATGTGTGATACTGTTTCCGTCATGCCGTAAGTACTATAGACTGGCGCAGTTAACTTAGTATGAATGAGAGTTTCCAAAGTACAGTCCACCGGCGCACCACCTACCAGTATAGCCTTCAAGTTATTGAGTCGTTGTGTATAAGTTTGCTCAGTAGCTTCCAGCATACTTTTTAGCTGAAGCGGAACCAGCGCCGTAAAATCTATAAGTTCATAAACAGAGGCAAACGGCAAGGTAGTAGGTGGGATAATGATGAGTGACATTCCAGTTTCAAATGCCCTGACCAGCATCATTTTTCCGGCGATATAGGCGGTGTTCAAACAAACCAATGCATTGTCGCTTGTTTTTAAGCCCAACACCTGAGCAGTAGCGCGGGCACTGGCCTGCATCTGGGCGCGGGTGATTTGGATGTTCTTGGGTGTACCGGTTGAGCCTGAAGTTTGTATGTCAAAAATAGCTTGTCCGCTGAGCCATGCGTGACAAAAGGAGAGGGTTTGTTGAGAATACGAAGAAAGCTTATCGTACTCTGGAAGTGATTCTATGCTTGGTAGTTTGGCAATATTATGACTTGAAAAAACAATGTCTTCTAGCTGGATCGTGATATCAGCTATCATAAGATCGTCCAGTACAGAAAAGCAATGAAAATAAGGAGAGTGATGATGAAGTAGGTCTGAATTTTTCCCTGCTGCACTGGGCGGGCAAGCCATCCGACAAAGGACACGATTTTTGTCATCAATATAACCAATCCATCAATAAAATAGCGGTCAAACCAGGATACCAAATGCGCAAGGACAACTTGAAAAACGCCTAAAAAATCTACGAAGCCGTTGATTACTTTTTTGTCAAAGTATTGTATGAAAGCCGAGAGATGAATAATAGGCGTAATGATGAAAAACCTGTACAAATTATCCAAATACCAGTTGTTGAAAGAAATACCCCTCAGTCCTTTATTTTGTTTGTCAAAAGCAGCATAATGAAGGGCAAATTTCCCCTGGGGCCGATAAAAAATATAGGCAAGGCCAATTCCACAAACGACCAGACCTAAGGCAAGCAAAGATGCTAGTTCATGCCAATGATTTTTGAGGGCAATGAGTTGTTCAAAATATCTGAAATCACCGGGCACGGCCAATATAGGCGTTATCAAGCCCTGGCTAAGCCAACTCATACTACCATCCAGC
>JBBSOG010000571.1:0-3488 GCA_038259985.1 Cytophagales bacterium | reverse complement strand
TGGAAAATGGCATTTGGGTGATGACCCTAAGTTTATGCCCAACCGTCAGGGTTTTGATCACTATTTTGGAATTCCCTACTCTAATGATATGTGGCCTTTGCATCCGCAGCAGGGGCCGGTTTTTAATTTTGGCCCCTTGCCATTATATGAGAATACGCAGGTGGTTGATACCCTGGAAGATCAGTCCATGCTTACCACCCAAATCACGGAGAGAAGTGTACAGTTTATAGAAGAGCACCAAGACAGTTCATTTTTCCTGTATGTTGCCCATCCTCAGCCCCATGTGCCTTTGTTTGTATCTGATAAGTTTAAAGGCAAATCTGAAAGAGGATTGTATGGCGATGTGATTATGGAAATAGACTGGTCGGTAGGGCAGATATTGGACGCGCTAAAAAAGAATGGCCTGGATGAAAATACATTGGTGATTTTCACTTCTGACAATGGCCCCTGGTTATCTTATGGCGAGCATGCGGGAAGTGCCTTACCCTTGAGAGAAGGTAAAGGGACAGCGCTGGAAGGCGGGCAGCGGGAACCTTGTATTATGCGTTATCCGGGCAAATTGCAAGCAGGTATCGTGATTGACGTTCCGCTGATGACGATTGATATTCTTCCTACGCTGGCTGAACTCACTGGTGCCAAGCTTCCTGAGAAGAAAATTGATGGCAAAAACATATGGCCTGTCTTGACGGGAGAATCTAACGAAAGCCCGCATGAAGCTTATTTCTTCTATTACAAAACCAACGAACTGCACGGTGTGCGCTACGGCGACTGGAAGTTATATTTTCCCCATACCTACCGCTCTTTGAATGGGCGTGAGGGTAGAAACGATGGGTTGCCCATTGATTACGAGCAACTTCACTTTAATCAGGTAGCCCTTTATAACCTACGTGATGATATAAGTGAAACCCAAGATGTGGCTGCCGAACATCCCGAAATTATAGAGAAGATCAAAGCCTTAGCAGATGAAATGCGACAAGAATTGGGGGATAGCCTCACCGGGGTAGAAGGAGAAGGCGCCAGGGAGCCGGGAAAGATTTCAAGTTGAAAATTTAAGATTACGAATTTTTTAATTTGATGTGAAGTTACTCGGGTGACCAGAGGGGGTTTCCGGCAGGAACAAAAGTCACCGGAACTTCGTCAATGAACTTTTTCATCCACTCGGAGCAGTACTCCATCCCTGGTTCTTCGGAATCAGCATGACCCATGACGATCAAGGCTTTTTCTATACCCGCTTCCAGACCGTCGCGCACATATTCTATCGCTTCCCACTCAGCACTTTCTCCCACAATGAGTACATCAATATCTGATTCGCGTATCATCTTGACCTGGCTGCGCATCCCGGCTGCCCCGGGCAATATACCTATCCGGCTAACTTTCATGTCAGATGAACCTACTACCCTGAGGGTAGAAGTTTGGAATTGGATACTTAGTTTCTTAGCAAATTTGCCTAAAGTTGTCGTCGGTATTTCAAAAATCTGCTGATCGCCTTGACGATATTTTTCCCACTCAAAAGCCCGCACCACACCCACAAATATCCCATCGGGTTCAGTCTTATGCCAGTAGTCGTGGAAACGCCACACTACCATTTTATGGTCCTGAATGAATTTCATCTTCGCTTTATAGACAGGATCATCCAAAAAATAAGATTTATCGTCCAGGTGATTATAAAAAGTAGGCTCGTGGGTAATGATGAGGTTAGCGCCCTGCGCATGTGCCCGCTTTAGAACCTCTAAGGTGGCCATAAAAGTGGTGGCAATGCCCGTTACTTTTTCGTCAAGGCTGCCCGCTTTAATAGTATCCACCCCGCCATGTTCCCATTCTACAGTAAGATGATCTTGGATGCGCTGAATTACTTCCCCAGCGGTCAAAGCCTTGGGTGTTGGGGTGCTTGTATTTTGTGCTGCTGTATGGGGTTGTGCGAACGCCAAATTGGAAGAGATTAATACTAAAAGGAGAAAGCGTAAAGTATGCATAAATTGTAAGTTTAAGTACCAAGACAGTTTTGTTTATCGTCATCGGTAGGGTGTCAGCTACCAATGACTCTTTACCAAGCGCGGAACTTAGTTCCGTGCTTGCACAAAGCGTTCATGAAGTCACGGAACTAAGTTCCGCGACAGTAGAGTGCCTTTTAGCTTTAAGAACCAACCGAGAGACATCTCTTTTTGTGCATTTTGCAAAAATGTTACCCCTCGCTTTGACGTACTCAATATTAAATTAATTCTGTACTGGAAATTAATAGCGTCGTTTAATATGCAGAGGAAACTCCCTCTGACCAAATGTTTCCTAAAAAAGTATAAAAGCGCACATGCAAGACTTAAACTCATTCTGATCAAATGAAGTAGCTATTCGCTTTTCAAAGCTGCCAGTTGCTCTTCCAAAGCATTGATCTTAGCCTCGGCGTCGGCTTGTTTTTTACGTTCCATGGCTACCACATCGTCGGGAGCATTTTGTACAAAACGCTCATTACCCAGTTTTTTGTTGACTGCCATCAAAAAGCCCTGATTATGTTCTAATTCTTTGGTAATACGATCAATTTCTTGCTCAGTATCTACCGCTTCACCCAACGGCACAAAGCACTCATCAGGCTTGCCTTTGGGGGTATTGACCATAAAGCTGGCTGCGCCCTCTACCTTTTCATCAGCAAAATGAATGTTTTCTACATTGGCCAGTTTACGAATGATGCTGCCAAACAGGTGGAAAATATGCTGAGAATCTGTACGCACATGAAGGTCAAGGGCTTGCTTATTGGGAATACCCCGGCTGCTGCGCACATTGCGGAGGTTGGTAATAATGTCTATGGCCACTTGCCCATTGCCCAACAAAGACTTATCGGCATCCACTCGTCCATCGGACACATCGGTTTGAGGCCATGAGGCCACGATCAAATAACCGTCTTCATCACGTGCTTTAATCTCCTGCCAGATTTCTTCGGTCAGGAAAGGCATGAAGGGATGCAATATTTTCATCATATTCTCAAAGAAATGAATGGTAGCCTCATACGTCATCCTGTCAATCTGCTTATCTTCAGGCTTAATCATTTCCAGGTACCAGGAGCAGAAGTCAGTCCAGGTCAGTTTATACACCACTTGGAGGGCATCGGAGATACGAAATTTTGAGAAGTGGTCTTCCAGCACGATCAGCGACTGATTGTAACTAGCTTCAAACCATGCAATAGCGGCTTTATTCTGCTCATCAGGATTTTCTTCGGTTACCTCCCAACCTTCAACCAGGCGGTAAGCATTCCAGATTTTGTTGGCAAAATTGCGCCCTTGTTCACAAAGTTTGATGTCAAACGGCAGGTCATTGCCTGCTGGTGAACTAAATAGCATACCGGTCCGGATACCATCGGCGCCATAATCTTTGATCAATTCCAAAGGATCAGGGGAATTACCCAATGATTTTGACATTTTACGGCCTAGCTTATCCCGGACGATTCCCGTCAGGTAGACATTGCGAAAAGGCTTTTCCTGTCGGTATTCATAGCCGTA
>JBBSOG010000570.1:0-3497 GCA_038259985.1 Cytophagales bacterium | reverse complement strand
GAGCAATACCATGTAAAAGGAAAATCCGGCGGACTGGAAGCGGCCTGGCCTTACCTGAACCATGAAGACCGCTTCGTCAGGTATGCCGCCCGTGTCGCGATGGAAAACCAGCCGGTAAGTAGCTGGCAGGAAAAAGTACTCAACGAAAAAGACCCCATCACCCAGATTCAGGGAATGGTTTCCCTGGCAAGGATGGGCAATAAAAACCTTAAAAACCAGATGCTTGATAAGCTTACCCAACTTGATTACGATGGGCTTAGCGATATCCAGCAGGTAGATTTGCTACGAGCTATTGAGCTTACCTTATCCCGTATGGGCATGCCTTCTAATACAAACCGTCAATCGGCGGTAGATTATTTGAGCCCGCATTATCCAGCAAATAAAGAAGTGTTGAATAGCTCATTAAGTAAAATACTGGTTTACCTGGACGACCCAAATGTGATAGAAACTACGCTTACCTTACTAGAGAAAGAAGATAAAAGCGGTCCGATTGAGCAAGCGAGTGCAGTAACCGATGGCAACGACCTGATCCTGAGAAACCCTCAATATGGTCTGGATATCGCCCAGATGCTGAACGAAATTCCTCCCGCTCAGCAGACGTATTATGCCACTGTATTGAGCAAGCAACGCTCCGGCTGGACCCCTGAGTTGAGAGAAAGATATTTCAAATGGTTTTACGATGCTTTTGACTTCAAAGGAGGCAACAGCTATATTGGCTTTATTGACAAAGCCCGTCAGGAAGCACTTACCCATGTGCCCAAAAATGAGTTTGACCACTATAACCAAATGTCAGGTGATTCTTTACTGACTAACAATGGAATAGACCTTGCCAACGTACCGCAACCGGAAGGCCCCCGTAAAAACTGGGAATTGGAGAATGCCATAGCTGTACTGGATAGTGGTGGTTTGGTAAACAGAAGCTTTGAGAGTGGTAAAAATATGTACGCCGCTACCCGCTGTATCACCTGCCATAGCATGCGGGGCGAAGGTGGAATCATTGGCCCGGATTTGACCCAACTGGGTACTCGCTTCACCGCCGAAGATATGATCACTGCCCTGGTAGAACCTAACGAAACGATCTCCGATCAATATGCTTCTACAGTGCTTTATCTCAAAAACGGGCAATCGGTAGTAGGCAGACTGACCAATCAGGATGAGGAGAAGTATTACCTGTCTCAAAACCCTTTTGCCCCCGATGTAATCCGTGAGGTGCCTAAAGCTGATGTGACCGAGACCAAGTTATCTGCTGTTTCCTTAATGCCTCCCGGATTGATCAATCCCATGAATGAGAATGAATTGAGGGACCTGATCGCTTACTTGATGGCGGGCGGAAACCCTGAACACCCGATGTATACCGAAGGGGAAATCAAGCGGGCAGAAGCTGAATAATATTTTAAAAAGTGATAATGAAGCTGGATCTTTTTTATTAAAAATCCAGCTTCATGCTAATATTACCTATACAACATGCTAACAAGAACGACATATCAAACCCTATTTTTTTTCATCTTACTAATGACTTTTGCCTGTCAACCATCATCGGAACAAACGGCTGATGAAAGTGAAACTGATGAAATCATGACTGCTGAAAACACTGCCGATCAAGATGGCTTCGTCACCATTTTTGACGGCGAAACGCTGAATGGCTGGGAAGGTGACCCTGATTTATGGAGGGTTGAGAATGGCAGTCTGGTGGGAGAAATCACACCGGGAAATGAGCTAAAAACGAATTCATTTATTATCTGGCAAGGTGGTGAGCCCGGTGACTTTGAGTTGATCACTGAATTCCGCATCACCGAAGATGGTAACAGTGGCATCAACTACCGCAGCGAACGTTTAGATACCATTCCTTATGCTCTCCGGGGATATCAGGCTGATATTGATGGGAAAAACCGCTACACCGGACAAAATTATGAAGAGCGCAAGCGTACTACCCTTGCTTACCGAGGGCAGAAAACGACAGTTAGTAGCCAGCCCAATCCGGATGAAGAAGGCTCTTTGAGGGCAAACGTGGAAAGTAATGCCTGGAAAAATACCGAAGTGTCCGAAACCCTGGGTGAAGATGAGGCTTTGAAAGCTAAAATCAAGGCTGGGGACTGGAATGAAGCCCATCTCATCATCAAAGGCAACCATTTGCAACATTATATCAATGGGGTGCTGATGAGCGATGTCACTGACAATGATAGCGAAAACCGGATGATGCAGGGAAAACTTGGTGTGCAAGTCCATGTTGGGCCACCCATGAAGGTAGAGTACAGAAATATAAGGCTCAAGCAGTTATAAGTAGGGAAATCCGCCTAATTTTCAAAATTAGACAGATCTATCATTGCCATTAAAACTGATAATTAAAGTAAAGAAAGGCTTGATACAACAAAACTGGAAAGATAAAATATCCAATCCCGCCCAAGTCGGAGGGATAGAAACTTCTGTGCTGGATAATGGCACAGGGCGGGGGACACGTATCGCCTGGATCAATACCGGGACAGGTCTACGCTACAAAGTAGCCCTTGACCGGGCGATGGATATCGTAGATGCTTTTTACAACCAATACAGCTTGGCCTGGCTAAGCCATGTGGGCCAAACCCCTGCCCAATTAACCGGACTAAACGGTATCACCTGGCTGAAAACTTTTAGTGGTGGTTTGATGACTACCTGCGGGCTCAGCCATATCGGTGGCCCTGAAAGTGATGAACAGGGTGAGCGCGGACTCCACGGGCAGATCAGTAATTCCATAGCAGAAATAACGTCCATCATCCAGCCTGACCCCGCTGCCGGTAAACTGGACATGAGCATCAGCGGTATCATCCGAGAAACACAAGTGTTTGGCCCAAGCCTGGAATTAAGGCGTACTATTTCAGGCACATTGGGTGAGCCTACTATCCGCATTCACGATGAAGTACACAACCGGGGAAATACAACAGTGCCGCACATGATGCTGTACCATGTTAACTTGGGCTGGCCCTTGGTAGATGAAGGCTCAAAAATATTTTGGAAAGGAGATTGGAAAGCCCGTGAAAGCGATGACACGGTGATTTTCAAAGAAAGCAATGATTTTCGCTCTTGTCCGGCGCCGATGGAGAGCCACAGTGGCGGGGGCGAAGAAGCCGCTTTTATTGATGTTGATGCCGATAAGTCCGGTAATTGTACCTGTGGGGTTTACAATATTGAGCTTGAAATTGCCTTATCCCTGCAATTTAAAAAGAGTCAATTGCCCTGGCTCACCAACTGGCAACATTGGGGAAAAAGTGAATACGTCACCGGTTTGGAACCGGGCACCAATCCTCCCATCGGGCAGGCTAAAGCCAGGGAAACGAATGCCCTTATCCATTTAGCACCCGGCGAAAGCAGGCAGTATGATTTAGAATTTGAAATATTGGAAGGAGAAGAATTTATTCGTAATTTTTTAAAAGACAACAACTTAGGCTGAATTGATTGATTATGGAAACTACTGAAAAAATGAGCTTAGCTAAAGACGCCCTTGATCAGGGAAAAGGAATATT
>JBBSOG010000569.1:0-3499 GCA_038259985.1 Cytophagales bacterium | reverse complement strand
GAAAACACTTGAGGTTTATGGTCATTATTGGCTACCAGGACCAAGTAGTCTTTTTGTGTCTGTAGCAAAGCTATATTGCGCACATCATAAGGAGCGTAAAACCCACTCTGCCGGTAGCCTATAGCATGCAGCCCTCCCTGTCCATCACCTTCTAGCAGCAGGCCCAGTGAGGCGTCACTTCTGGCCGTATTGATCTCTGTGCCATAGCGATTGCCAGCCAGTAGTATATCCACCACCCCATCTCCAGTGAAATCATGCGCCAGTATGCTCTCTACCGGGGAAAACTGAGCTTCTCTGGCTAAGGGTTCCATATGGTACCGCCCTGCTTTTCTGGTCAATAACATGCTACGTAGCTCACTGACCTGCAGCTTATCTACAGAAGATAATACTGTTTTCCCATAGATGTCTTCAAGACTGGCAGCAGCATAGCTTTGGTAATCCACATACTTCTTCTTGACCAGGGGGGTCTGTTCGGCCAAAGCCATCTTATCCCGCACCGGATACACCCCTGCTGCCTGGGTATAGCCCATCACTATGTCATGATGATCATTCTTATCTACATCACCGGCATAGAGCACCAAGGGGGAATCTTCACTGGCGCGGTAGCGATAGTTACTGCCGTTGTTGCCTGCGATGACCTCCTCTACGCCGTCTGCATCCAGGTCAACCGAGACTAAACTGCTCCACCAGCCATGGCTTGAAGATAAACCCAGCGCTGCTGTGATCTCACTAAACCCTAAGACATCATTGCGGTACACCCGGATCGGCATCCACTCCCCTGCCAGCCACAGATCCTTGCGGCCATCTCCATCGGCATCACTCCACAATGTGCTGCTCACCATACCGGGATGCTTGAGCACCTCTGGTGTGACATCCACAAAGTGCCCCCCTTGGTTATTGAGCAAATAACTGCGCGGTGATGCCCCATACTGATCTGCTTGCAGCCTTCCTGCTACAAATACATCTAGCTGGCCATCTCCATCATAGTCATGGGCTGATACCGAAGCACCACTGATGGGTAACTCCGGTAGTAAGCCTTGTGACTTATGAAAGTTGCCCTTGCCATCGTTGATATACAGGCGGTCCTGCAACAGCGCAGCGCCTGCTGCTACATCGTTGCCGCCGCTCACCACATACAAATCCGGCATGTCATCTCCATCCGCATCAAAAAATAAAGCCCCTGTATCCTCATAGGCTGCCTCAGCTTGCCATAGCTTCGGTTGTAGAGAAACAAATTGCCCATTCTTTTGCTGTATATACAGGCTGCCACTGCTGTGGCGGGCTCCTCCCAGGTAAAAATCACTTAGTCCGTCCCCGTTTACATCAGCGGCAGCCAGTCCGGGACCCAAACGCGAGAGTTGATGAGGCAGTAATATCTGGTAATCATAATCATTGTAGCCATCTTCCTGATGGTGGTAGTCTATGCCCAATGCACTGGCCGGATGAAGACTGAATAGTGGTGTTGCTGTCTCAGCCGCTGCAACAGCAGGTACTCCCGATCCATAGGACAATACTATCTGTCTGTCTGCTTGCACTTGGTAGTACTTCTCCCTGTGTCCATCGGCCCAGATGATTTCCAGAGAATCTACTTCACTTTGCGACCCCAGACCAAAATGAAGTACTGGTTCAACCGAAGACTGGAAGCCCCGTGTTAAGCTAAGCTCCTGATACTGGCTCCTGCCCGACTGCCAAAGCTCTACTTTACTGCCCAGCCCAAAGCGGTTACCCCCCGCTCCTTGCAGGGATAGGCGAAGGTAGTGCAGCGAATCCAGTTGACGGGAACGGTTCTCGTACAGCCAGCTTTCCTCATCCAGATTATTGACCACCACATCCAGGTCTCCGTCTGCGTCCAGGTCTGCATATACTGCCCCACTGGAAAAGCCTGCTTGTGATAGCCCCCAGGATTGCCCTACATCCTCAAAGCTAAGGTCTCCTTTGTTGCGATAGGCATAGTTGTTTACCGCATGGACGGGTATTTTTTCCAAGGCTTCCCGCTCAACAACCAGTTCCGTACTGGTATTGTGGCTGTTGTTCCAGTAGTCATTATCATTGACATCCCGCCGGATGCCATTGCTGATAAACAGGTCTTTCCATCCATCATTGTCCAGGTCAGCCAGCAGGGCTGCCCAGCTCCAGTCTGTGCGGTCAACGCCTGAGAGTTGCGATATCTCACTGAATATGGGGCCCTTGCTATCCGGGCGAACCCCCTGATTCAACTGCAAGGTGTTAATCATGTACTGGTAATGATTACCTAATCCTACACTGCGCCAGAACATATGACGGGAAACTTCTTTGGTATTGGTAAAACGTCGGTAGTGGTCCTGTGACATCATGTCCAGTTCTATCAGGTCAGGCCAGCTATCATTATTGATATCCGCTGCATCTACGCCCATCCCAAAATAAGAGGTGTGGCCCATAGCTTCTGTAAGGTCATCGGTGAAGGTGCCGTCCCCGTTATTGAGGTATAAAAAATCAGGCGTTAGAAAATCATTGGAAATATACAGGTCTACCAACCCATCCTTATTCAAGTCACTCGCTACCACCCCTAAACCGTAGCCGTATTTTTGTACATTTGCCTTTTCACTTATATTCGTAAATGTACCGTCTCCGTTATTTCTGTATAATTTGTCAGTAATGTAATTTGTAGGGGTCTTTAATCTGGCCAGATACTCATCCGATTTCCGATCAAACTCTATAGGATGATTCAACACATATAAATCCAGCCACCCATCGTTGTCCATATCAAAAAACACCGCCTGTGTGGAATAACTATCATCAGCAATACCGTAGGCCACTGCTTCTTCCTTAAAGGTCAGATCTCCATTATTGACATATAAATTATTCTTACGGTTTCCATACCTCCCGGAATTGCAAACATAGATATCCAGCCAACCATCACCATTCACATCTGCCATCGTAACCCCAGTAGACCAGGATTGATCTCCGGCTACGCCTGCCTTTTCAGTGACATCCTCAAACGCTAACCCTCCTTTGTTCACATAAAGCTTATTGGGTACCTGATTTCCTGTAAAGTACAAATCCGGCAAGCTGTCATTGTTGATATCTCCCACTGCAATGCCCCCTCCATTGTAGTAATAAAAGTAGTGTAAATAGTTCCAGTGATCTTCCTCTTCAATACTGTTTTTGAAAGTAATATGACTATGAGCAGATGAGACTTGTTTAAACCGGGCATCACTATTTTCTTCAGAACTTGTGCAGGATAAACCTATCATACAAGCAAGCAAGATCGGACTTTTGCGTATAATATGTTGTTGTAAAACCTTTTTCAACGGAATGATATCAATTTAAAATTTACTCATTAAGCGATGCTGCAATTGCGTTATCTTTCCCATCAACAGAAAACACTTGAGGTTTATGGTCATTATTGGCTACCAGGACCAAGTAGTCTTTTTGTGTCTGTAGCAAAGCTATATTGCGCACATCATAAGGAGCGTAAAACCCACTCTGCCGGTAGCCTATAGCATGCAGCCCTCCCTGT
>JBBSOG010000568.1:0-3576 GCA_038259985.1 Cytophagales bacterium | reverse complement strand
CTTTGTCCGTGGATATTATACTGGAAAACAACTTCAGCGTTACGGATTTTGAACTGCTGGATGCTCAGAATGATGTAAGCCTGGGCACATTAGCCAGCGGGGCTATCCTGGATTTGGCAAGCTTGCCGGAAATCAGTATCGCTGCAATGGTGGATGACCCCGAGGATGTAGGCAGCGTAGAATTCATCCTCAACGATGAGCGGGTGGCCATAGAGAACAGTGCGCCCTATGCGCTGGGTGGTAATTCAGGTAATGACTATCGGGCTTATCCATTGGAAGTAGGTACGTATGTGCTGACTGCCATTCCGTACAGCGCAAAAATGCTGAAGGGGGTTCAGGGAGATGGCTTAACCATATTCTTTGACGTCATTGATAGTAGGGAGGATGTAGACACTGAAAATATGCAGCTTATCGCATATCCTAATCCAGTGATGACGGAACTCAACCTTAGTATGGATCATCCGACGGCACGTATTTCCTATTACGCCATTATGGATAATGTAGGCAGGACCCTAAACGAAACGTATGTGGAACCGCAGAGCAAAGTGAATATTGACATGCTGCCCTATCAATCCAGGTTAGGCAGCGCAAAAATTTTCTACGTGAAAGTGGTGTCCGATCAGGGCAAAGCACGGACGTTCCCGATCAAAAGAGAATAAGCACATACCTTAGCTAAATCATCAAAGGGATGCCGGTAACGGTATCCCTTTTTTTTGAAAATCATTTTTTGACAAACAAAAGCTCATTTGATGACTTAGGTTTTTATATTAGCAACACACAAAACAAGCTCTATCCATGACCCAGGAACCAAACGCTGAAACAGATATTTTAATCATCGGTGCCGGCCTGTCCGGGCTTAGTGCCGCTACCTATCTCCAACGTTATGGCTATCGGGTGAAAATCCTGGAAGCAGATGACCGGGTAGGGGGGCGTGTGAAAACCGATAGTTACCAAGGTTTTCTGATGGACAGGGGCTTTCAGGTATTCCTTACCGCCTATCCTGAGGCAAAAGCATTGCTGGATTATGAAGCACTGGACTTAAAATCTTTTCTCCCCGGTGCTATGATCTTCAAGCACCAACAGTCTTTTGAGATTGCTGATCCCTTAAGGCATCCTTCAGCAGCGCTGAAATCTTTGTTTTCCGGGGTAGGTTCGCTGAGCGATAAGTTCAACATCCTTTCACTCGCCCGTAAACTCAGCAAAATGAGTGTGGAAGAGATATTCATGCAACATGAAAAGAGCACCCTGACAGCCATACAGGATTATGGCTTTAGCGAAAAGATATTGCGTAACTTCTTTCAGCCGTTCTTGGCAGGTATTTTTCTGGAAGATGGCCTCACCACATCGCGTCGGGAGTTTGACTTTGTGTTCAAAATGTTTGCTGAAGGCGAGGCTAGTGTGCCTGCCCAGGGTATGGAAATGATCCCCAAGCAACTAGCGGCTAAAGTGGGAGAGGAAAATATTCATTGCCATCAGAAAGTTACCGACATCAGCGGAAATACGGTGACTACCCAAAGCGGTGAAGTGTATTCGGCCAAAACTATTTTGCTGGCTACTGATCCTTTAGGATATGTCAAAAAATACCTGGACAACAAAAAAGGAAACGACCAGTACCGTAGTACGACCAATCTGTATTTCAGTGCAGAAACACCGCCCATCAAGAAACCGATACTCGCCCTGAACGCGGCAGGTGATAAGCTGGTCAATAATGTATGTGTGATGAACCAGGTGGCCTCCGCATATGCCCCGGAAGGCAAGCACTTAATTTCTGTCTCCATCAATAGCTACCAGAAAGCTACCGATGATGAGTTGGTACTGAACGTGAAAGATGAATTAAGTGAGTGGTTTGGCAAACAAACTGAAAGCTGGGAACATTTGCGGACTTACAAAATAGATTACGCCTTGCCCAATCAGAATAAGGTAACTCATGAAGTGGCCTCCACTCAGCTTAAGCTCAAAGAAGGCTTGTATGCCGCCGGGGATTACCTGCTCAACGGTTCCATCAACGCCGCCATGCGCTCCGGCCGTATCGCCGCCGATGTGATCCGCGAGGACCTGACCAGCGTTTAGAGATAAAACAGAAAGGACGTTTCCTGTCGGTAGCCTGTTTCCTTCAGTCCAGTAGAGAAAAGGTTTGTCTGGGCGATCTTTGTGAAAATTCAGACCAGGGTTAAATGTGCATACGCAATAAGAAATGACGATAAAATCAGCAAATCATAAGTATATTGTAGATACGGGCAGATAGATGCCCGGCGTGGAACACAGCTGCGTCTATTCAGATGTTCGTAAACATGACCTAACCTTCAAAATGATAAATTTTCTGACAAAGTTCTTCATCTTATTGTTTCTGATATCTGGGTGTGTATCCAGACTAGAAGAAAGAAAACATCTCTCAAACCCATTTTTCGGACTTAAGACTTCAGACTCAGTTCAAGTTTTAGCTCCAGACATAATCTCATCAAACCTATTTGAATATAATGGAACATTTTCGCCAGATGGATCTGAGTTCTATTACACTGTCAATCTGCCTAATAGAGGGCAAATTGTATTGACGGAGCTCAAGGAAAATAACACTTGGACAAACCCTAAGTTTGCTGAGTTCACTAGCAGCTTTTCAGAAGTTGACCCAATGTTTTCAACTGATAGATCAAGACTGTACTTTACTTCTAACAGACCGCTGTCAGACACGTCTAAACGGACAAGAAACAATATTTGGTACGTAAAAAAAATAAAAATGGTTGGAGTAAGCCTCAATTTGTAGCTTTAACTGAAAGTGGTGACTATTACAGTTCTATTACTAACAAAGGAGATGTATACTTTAACACATGGAAAACTGGCGATATTTATAAAGCGGTCAAAACCGACTCGTCCCATTTGATAGAAAGACTGCCCGATATCATAAACCTTAATAAAAGTGTTGGAAACCCATTTATTTCTCCAGACGAAGACTATCTTATTTTTAGAGGAAATAACTTAGAAAATACATTGGGTAGTTCTGATTTATACATAAGCTTTAACTTCAACAATAAATGGACTAACCCCCTTTGAATTTAGGTGAACCGATTAACTCGACTGAGGGAGAAAGCTGTCCTTATGTAACTTCAGATGGAAAACTGCTGATCTTTACAAGTACTAGAATGATTCAAGAGTATGAAACACAGCCTCTTCAACCTATTGATTCATTTAAGGATAAATCAGAATCATTTGATGATGGTGCTTTGAATATTTTTTACACCTCGACAACTTTCATTGAAAGGTTAAGAGCAAGAATTATAGAAGAAAACTAAGACGTGCTCTTCTTGGTCTGTGTTTTTACAGGCTGTCACCCAGACAGACCCCTGCCACCAACCGAAATAGTACAAGTTCAGTTTACCCTAATTAAAGAACAGCTACTGTTTTCCCACAACTTTTACTGCCCTCATCAGCATAAGGGTTTCGGACTTCTTGCGACCTGCTCAACCAGTAAGCGCCATTATTATCAAAGGACTCAGGACAATGGTGATAATATAGTTGTTGATCATTCAAATCGGCTATTCTTGCCAGTTTATAAGCGGCGGGTGCCATAGGTGAAAAGCT
>JBBSOG010000567.1:0-3611 GCA_038259985.1 Cytophagales bacterium | reverse complement strand
CTGCTACGATCATATCGCTGGAAAACTAGGTGTTAAGATTACTGAAAGCCTGCTGGATCAAAAAATTATAACCAGAAGCGTACCGGATGCTTACCATATATCCCAATACGGTGAAGATTGGTTTGGCTGTGTAGGCATTGAGATAACAGCCTTGAAGTCCAGAAAAAGAAGATTAGCTTTTCCTTGCCTTGACTGGAGTGAGAGGAAGCATCATGTCGCAGGTGCCCTGGGTGCTGCAATTCTGGACTTGTTCTTATCTAAAAAATGGATCAAAAGGATGGATAATTCCAGGGCTTTGGTCACTACCTGGAATGGTGATGCGGAGATAGGCAGATTATTTATTGTAAAATCATGAGCTCCGCTAGATTACTTGTGGCTGCCGGATTTCCTTCAATGCTTGGGGTCATTCAGGTTTTATTCTTCCGGATTTTAAGTAATAGAGCAAAAGTTTTACAGCATTACTGTTATTGGTGAAAACCGGCATAGCGTCTCGGACCGCCATGGCGGCACCAACAACGGAAACTAAAATTCCTTGGTTTACAGAAGTAAAAGTCAGCCTCCTTACTTGGCAACAGGCGCTGGACCAGATATAGGTTGCTCAGGCCTTTTGCATCATTATCTTTTTCTAGTAGATCATCAGGTCTTGGCTTTTCATAACAGGTGTAGGTATTGATACGGTCGTACTTTTGGTGCGATGTTATAAAGCGTGTCAATTAGCACATTGAAACGCTTTCACTCCCATCTCATGAGACAAGGGTGTATACAGCCGTGATGATCAAATAAAACCCGGCGATGATGATAATCACATTATCTATGCGGAATAAGGTGGTGACTAAACCTGTTCTGTTGCGGTTTTGATACAAAATCCAGGCGAAGCCGATAATCATGCCGATGCCTAAGCATAGTTTAATGTATTCCATAGCCAATTAATTTACCAGTGAAACTCTCTATCCTCTATAGATACGTGCTCGGGTACATACTCATATCTTCAAAACTACTTTTCCCTGATGCTTGCCTTCCCCAAAGTACTGTATCATTTTTGGTGCCTCTGCAAGTGGATAGGGGCCATCAATCACACATTTTATCTTGCCTTTTGCATAGAGTTCATTGATATAGACAAGCCCGTGGTTCGGTTGTAGGGCCAGTACTTTGAGCCTCTTTTTAGTAAATAATGAAATAAGCTTGCCAAAGACAAGCACCTGTAGCAAGCGGAACAATTTTCCTCCGACAGTCACATACATGCCATTTGGTTTCAAAGAGGAGAGGTATAAGAAAGGGGAGCGATTGGTTTTACAGTCAAGTATCAAATCGTATTTTGCAGCCTTTCCCGACTTGGCAAAATCCTCTTTCCGGTAGTCAATGACTTCATCAAAACCCAGGGACTTCATCATCTCCAGCTTTGCACCGGTGTCCACGCCGGTGACTTCACAGTCCAGCATTTTAGCGAGTTGAAGCCCAAAAGTACCGACACCGCCCCCCGCGCCATTGATCAATATTTTCTGCTTTTCGCTGATATTGCCAATGTCACGCAAGCCTTGCAGGGCCAGTAAAGCGGCATGAGGAATGGAAGCGGCCTCTTCAAAGCCCATACTTTCCGGCTTGATGATCAGGGCTTTTTCGTGGATGGCGATGTACTCCGCAAAACTCCCAAAACCATAGGCTGATATATCACCGTATACTGCATCACCGATGCTGAAGGATGTAACGCTCGCACCTATTGCTTCAACAATTCCCGACAGCTCCATCCCCGGTATTTGATGCTTCGGTTTCAGAAGGCCAAACATTAGGCGGTACAGGTAGGGCTTGCCCCTTACCATACTCCAATCGTAGTCATTGATGGCAGTGGCCATAATTTTGACCAAGACCTCATTTTCCCTGGGTACAGGCTTCTCCACTTCTTTGAGTTGAAGGGCTTCCGCTGACCCGTAAGTGGTGCATACAATGGCTTTCATTGGCTTTTGGTAGGGCTAATTATTTCTTGCTTTTTGAACACAATGATAGGCAAAGTTAGGCATGACATCGGTGTAGGGTGAAATAGTAGTAATGCTGAACGATAACGGTCTTATGTAAACAGTGTTTGTGGTTATCAGTCGAAGTATGTTATTTACACCTTGTTGATGGAGTTATACTAAAAGTATATCCGTCCATTTGCTTATTGACATTTATTTTTATTGAGTTCATGATATTCAGTTTAGTATTTAAATATACGAAACGTAAATTTATCAGCTATTTTTAGTCTTAATGCTTACGCCTTCTGTATGGCGCGTATCCCGCAGGGTATGCACTATACACCATGTTGGCATTAGTTTTTATCTATCAATAGAATACAATTGGTTCATCTTTGAATTCATTACACTTTCTGGTGTTATTTTTAATATCAACTTCAAGAGTGGTTGTCCAATTCTACTATGTGCCATTTTTCCAAATGTCCATGAATTGTTAACCACATAGTCCACTTTTTTCCTTCGCTTTAATTCAAATTGCTCAAAGACATTTCCCTTATACTTTCCCGATTCTGACAATAATCTGCTTATGTAATAGGCATCTTCTATTCCTTGTCCAGCTCCCTGACCCATATTAGGTGTAGTTGCATGTGCTGCATCTCCAATAAGACATACATTACCACTGTGCCATTTAGCAAGTCTCTTTAAATCATGAAGAATTGTTTGATGTATGGAAGCTTCTTCTGTATTTGCAACCAGTTCAGTTATAATTGGTGAAAATTCTTGAAGCAATTCAGATAAATATTTTTTACGCCCTTTTTCTTCAGCTTTTTTAAGATGAATTTCATTAGCAACTGCGAACCAATAAACTTCACCATCATGAATGTTGGAGAATCCAAATCTGACTTGATTCCCCCAAGCCTCACGTCCGAGGTAGTTTAGAGACTCAGGTAATTTCATTTTTGAAATACCTCGCCAGCAAACTTGCCCTGCACTGCGTGTTGGTGATTCTGGAAAAAGACTTTGTCTGACCTTTGAATGTATTCCATCTGCTCCTAACAAAATATCTACTGTTACTTCTTCACCATTTTCGAATTTTACATTGATAGCGCCAGAATCCGAATTATGTCCAACATATGTTTTATTGAGTTCAATTGCCGCTGTTTTTGACACCTCATCATATAATAGTTTTTGAAGTCGTGCTCGGTGGATAGCAATTGTCTTATTCCCTGCTTCATCCTGAACTATTTCATTCTTAATTTTCTTGAAAGGCACGAGCTGAGTATTGGTTATCTCCATCTTATTTAACTCAATGCCCTGTTTCTTAATTTTATCCTTAGTACCCAGCCAATCTAAGACTTTTATAGCATTAGGTTGTAGCCAAATCCCAGCTCCAACTTCATTAAGTTCATTAGCTTGCTCATAAACTACAGATTCAATTCCCAACTTATGTAAAGCCAGTGCTGTTGTTAGCCCAGAAATTCCTCCTCCTATTATCCCTATTTTCATTGATTTCTAATTAATGCCAACGCCTAATGCAACAGCCGGGCTGGGTTGTTTGCTTTTATCTTTCGTTTTTCATTTTTGGTACTGAGAGACACATACTTCCAAGTGCATTTCAAAGAGGCATGGCTGATGCATGATGTTATGGGGCGTTTTTTATTATTT
>JBBSOG010000566.1:0-3618 GCA_038259985.1 Cytophagales bacterium | reverse complement strand
TACGGAAAGTAATCCATTGGGGTCAATCAGGAAAGTACTCTTGGGCGTAAACTCCGCAACGATCAAAACCAATATGGTAGCTAGTACAGTTTGTGAAACCAGGACGGTAACATCGTTATTGATAACTTCCGGTAACTGGGCGGTCAGCCAGGGTTCCAGGAGGTTGGCCATAAAAATACCATACAGTACCAAAGCAATGTTGTTGCCTACCAACGTGGTGCCTATAAAGCGGGAAGGCTTTTGGAGAAAATGGGACAATAATCTTCCCGAAAGCGCACCTTGCTTACTTGCCAGCTCAATTCTTAGTTTATCCGCAGAGATAAAAGCGATTTCTATTCCTGAAAAGAAAGCAGAAAACAAGAGGCAAATAATAACGACAGTGATACTATAATAATCCATAAAAAAGTTGAGGACTTACTGGCAAAGTAAAAGGCCGGGAAAGCAAAAGTACTGGTTTTAACTTACTTTGACCTCTTTTTATTTTTCTTTTTAATTTGCCGTTCTTGTTTTATTTGTTTTTGTTGCTGGTTTTTTCTGCGGGCACGGTACCAGAAAAGTAATAATAGGGAAGCCATAAAAAATACGTATGCATTGGCCACTCCCTCGCTTACGGTTTCGCTACCGACCATTGTTTGGTGTACTCCGATAATAAACATCGCAGCACTTATGGAGAGTAATATGGCATCCAGTAACCGCATGGATCAATTATTTGCTTGTTCTTTTTCACTTATCGATAAAGTACCCTTAGGTTTAAGGATTTGCCAGTCAGTAAAAGATTCGTCGGATCTTAGACCTTCGCCCATCAGCACATCGCCATCAGTGGTGATCTCTACATAGCGATCGGTATAAATTTCTTTCTTACTGGGTTCCCAGTGTAACTCTTCGGTTTCAAGCTTTTCTCCTGATTTATAATTTTTCACTACCACATCGCCGATGGCAGTATACTTATTTTCTTTCTTATTGTAATAACCCTGATTAGCCTCTATAGACGCGTTTTTGGTTTCGTCTTTTTCAAAAAACTCAATATACACCCCTTCGGGAAACTCCTGGTTACCACTGGCAAATTCCAACTGTCGGGCAGCAGTAAGCCTGATCACAACCACGGCAGAGTCACTATGAAATAATTCTATGTCGGAAGTTTCCCCAATGGGGCCTTCGTACTCTTTGAAGTCATCGGGGGTCTGGCCATCGTCCGAACAGGCAGTTAACATCCAGCTTAGACTTATTACGGTAATTATTATTCTTATCATGTTGTCTGTTGGGTAGACAATTTTTTCAAGTTTACACTCAATTTTACGTTAATATACTATAGAAGTTAAGCCAAAATAAAAGTGGTGCTTCAAAGCACTTATGTGCTTCTAACAATTGATATGCCTGATTTGTAACAAAAATTTGCAAAAAAAAAGCCATCCACCTGAGGCGGATGGCAATTGAAGGAATATGTTACCTGGAGATTATCAGATTAGTCCCTGGTTTGAACGCTTACGCTTTCACCTACCCAGCAGCCAACGTTGATAGATTCTCCTACTTTGTGGTTGAATGTAAATACCTCTTCTTTAGAAGGAAATTGCGCTTTTGCCTGGGACATGCCGGATGAGTTGCCCGCCTTCTTATACATATCATAAGCGGCGATAAATACAGCCCGGTCTTTCACAGGGTCTTCACCACCTTTACATGAATCAAAGCTGGAAAAATACATATTGCCAACCATGCCATAAGCTTTTTCAGCTTCTTGAGCACTAAGCGAAGCCGCTTTGAGGGCATCATTACGTGCGCCTGCTTTGTCCCCGTTTTTTTGCTTGATAGTAGCCATATCCATATATATTTCACCTTTCTGGGCATCATCAGTGGATATCTCCAAGGCTTTATTAAACCACTCCTGGGCACCTTCCGTATCATCGTCACGCAATTTGCGGGAAGCAATGGTCTTTGCGAGTCCGGGGTTAGGTTCTTTACTAAAGGTAGCTTCAGCAGCCTGGGTAAAGAAAGGCATATCCGTACAAGATGAAGAAATGGATAGCGCGATAATCTTCTTGGCAAGATCAGTATCATCAGGATTGGCTTCCAACTTGGGCACCATATTTTCCTGGATATAATCACAGCTTACCGTTACAGTAGAGGTAAAAATAGCGTCTATCTTCTCCTGTTGTTCAGCATATTTATCGGCTGACTTGCCTGCTGCGATATTGTCATCATTAATTTTGGTAAGCTGGTCATATAACTCAATCACTTTTTCGGCATCAAACTTACCTCGTTCATACTGCACTTTAGCCACATTCATGTAAGGCGTTACATTGTAGTAAGCGAGTTTATCACCTGAGGTGTCTACTGTTTTCTTGTAGATGTCGTACAGCTTGTCATAATTGTCTTTGTCACTGTACATGAACTTCATAGCGGTACTGGCTTTGCGGTTCAGGACATTGACCTCATCGCCAAAATGCTCAATCCGCTGGTCATACATGCCCAGTGCTTTGTCTATATATTCCTGCTTTTTCTGGGCATCTTTGGCTTTATCAGCTAGTTCCTCATAAATATCCGCCCCATTAATATAAATAGAGCTATTGAGATTAGGAGCGTTTTCAAACAACCAATTCAAAGGAGGTAAGGCGGCTTCGTAATTTTTCGCCTTTTTCATGTCTGTGTACAGAACAACTTTCTCTTGAGCAGTTGCCTTGTCTTCGGGCCAGTTCCATCCATCTTGCGCATTTGCCAGGGTAGCAAATAAAATGAACAGAAGGCAGGTTGACCAAAATGATTTTTGATTCAGCATAAAATTCATGTTTCCTTCTTTATATAGGTGAATAGTTAAGTTTAAAAATTAGATAGCACCATCAATTAAACACATTGAGAGCGAAATCAAAACAAAGTTTTTCGTGTAAAGTTGCGACGGTTTCTAAACTTTAAGAATGCAAAGTTTATAAAACATTCTAAAAAGTTACGTGCGCACCACTTGACTAAAATACAAAAATAACGCCGAAAGCTTGTAAAATCAAAATTAATATTCAGAAAATCCTTAATAAAATCCTATGACGAGCTTATAAAGGGCAATAAAAATAGATTTTACAGACTTTAAGAAGAAATATTTCAAGCATGTAACTTTTTTAAAATAAAAAAAGTTGGCAAAACGCCCGAAGTAAATTAGTCGTATTTTCTACGAATGAACCAACGGTCGTTAAAACTAATCCCGACACCCGCCCTAAAGTAATTTTCGCGAATAAGGTTATTGTCAGTTGTACCGCGGCTTCCCGCTTCAAAAGAAAGGTTAACACTGGAGAGGTTACTCATGGGTAATGAGAAACCGAAAGTAAGCGCAAGTTCGGCGATCTGGGTATCACTTACATAGAAAGGGGACATGCCGTAGCGGAAGCCTGCCCGATAGGCAACCCGTTTCAAATAGCTATTCACAGAATTTATATCAGGAATAATTTCCTCTTATTTTCTTTATGATATGTTTAATTTAGAAAAAACACGAAGAGAAAAATAGCACCTTCAATCAATAATTATTAAGCTAATGCTGCAAATCGATAAAACGAAATACAAAATCCAGACCTGGAAAAATTTCATGATGATTCATTGGATAATCAATCCTGGTCTTGTTGTTAATGAATTGATTTTCGG
>JBBSOG010000565.1:0-3627 GCA_038259985.1 Cytophagales bacterium | reverse complement strand
CAGGAAGGCGGGTAACGAACTGAGGAGACAGTCCGTAATTGGCCAAGGAAACGGCGACATTAGCCTCACCGCCCCCATAGGTGGCTTCAAATTCAGTGGCCTGGATAAAACGCTGGAAGTTAGGCGTGGCCAGTCTCAACATGATTTCTCCGAAAGTAACTACTTTATTGTGCATAGGTCTAGCTAGATGTGGTTAGAAATAAACTAAAGTGTATAGTTTTAAAAAAAATGATTAAAAAGCAAAAAACTGCTTGGCATTATGATAGCAAATATTTTCCACGGTTTCCCCTAAAAGGGCCATATCATTGGGCAATTCACCGTTTTCTACATCATTTCCCAGCAAGTTACAGAGAATCCTTCGGAAATATTCATGCCGGGGAAAAGAAAGAAAACTGCGGGAATCAGTAAGCATGCCGACAAAACGGCTCAACAAACCAAGATTAGAAAGCGCATTAATCTGCATTTCCATGGCCTCTTTCTGGTCCAGGAACCACCAGCCTGACCCAAACTGCATCTTGCCGGGTGTGGAACCGTCGTTGAAATTACCAATCATAGTACCCACCAAATAATTGTCCCGGGGGTTTAAATTATAAATAATCGTCTTGGCAAGTTGATCGGTGGTATCCAGTCGGTCAAAGAATTTGGACATCGGTGTGCCGATACGGTAGTCGCCGATAGAGTCAAAACCGGTATCGGGACCAATCTGGCGCAGCATTCGGCTGTTGTTATTGCGCATCGCACCTACATGAAACTGCTGAGTCCAACCTTTTTCATGGTCCATCAACGCTAGTTCGTAAAGGATAGCCGATTTCAGTTTTAATAATTCCGGCACATTGAGAGTTTTTCCTCCCCTGATCTTTTCAAATGAAGTGTGGATATCCTGATCCTGGTAGGGTTCGGCGTAAAAGTTTTCCACCCCATGATCAGAGAGGCGACAACCTGCTTCTGCAAAGAAGTCATGTCTTTTTCGCAGGGCATCCAGCAAATCCTGAAAGCTACTGATTTGCGTGTCAGCAGCTTTCTCTAGTTTTTTCAGGTAAGCGTTATAAGTTTCTGGATTGTCCACGGCCATTGCTTTATCCGCCCTAAAGGTAGGAAGTACTTTCACCTCAAAATTATCCTCACTAATTTTTGCATGATGTTCAAGGGTATCGGTAGGATCATCGGTAGTACATACCACCTTGACATTCATATTCTTGAGCAGGTTGCGACAGCTCATGCGCCTTTCCTGCAATTGTTCGTTGCACTGATGATAAATTTTTTCAGCGGTCTTGCTATTAAGTATTGTGTCTATACCAAAGTACCGCTGAAGTTCCAGATGGGTCCAGTGATAAAGTGGGTTGCGCAGGGTGTAAGGAACTGTTTCCGCATAAAGCAAAAATTTTTCATAATCACTGGCATCGCCGGTGCAGAATTTTTCGTCCACGCCGTTGGTACGCATGGCGCGCCATTTATAATGATCACCGTACAACCAGATTTCAGTAAGATTATTGAATTTTTTGTCCTCCGCAATTTGATCAGGGGGTAGATGACAGTGATAATCAATGATCGGCATGTTTTCCGCATGCCCATGAAAAAGTTTCTTTGCAGTGTCAGTTTGAAGTAAAAAATCTTTATCCAAAAAAGGCTTCATATGGCAATGTTCGTAATTTGAAGAATTATGCAATAGATTGCATTACAAAACTAATAATTTAATCCTAAATTCCGGATAATGGAAAGGTAAATCCAAAAGCTTAGAAAAGTATAGAAAGAAACACTGAACCTATGATACTAAAAAAATCTAATAACTACCTGATTTTCTTAACGTTGCTGTTTCTTTATGTGCAATGCACCAGCCAGGGAAAGGATGAATCCGGTGAAAATGAAGCAGCTGCACCAAAAGACTTTAGCTTGCTTATCTATAACAATCCCGGACTCAAAGTTGACCTTGGAGTGGGTTTATGGGCCTGGCCTCTGCCCATTGATTTTGACGAAGACGGTGACATGGACTTGGTAGTTTCCTGTCCCGATACGCCTTTTAACGGACTATACTTTTTTGAAAATGATGGGGAAATCTATGAGGGTATCACCAGTTTCAAGCCTCCGATAAAAATCGGTCCTTCTGTGAAGAACATCCAAATATCCTATATAAATGGAGAAGCAAGGGTTACGGAGCCCGGAGTAGAATTTAAAAATTTTAGGAGTGCAAAAATGGATGCGCCAGAACCTCTGTTTGATGCGAAAATACTGGAAGACCGGCACGAAAAGATCAGGTTCAGCCAGTGGAAATACGTGGACTACGAGGATGATGGTGACTTAGATATTATCGTGGGCATAGATGAATGGGGGGAATATGGCTGGGATAATGCTTTTGACGATCAGGGAAAGTGGACAAATGGCCCCCTGCACGGCTATGTGTATCTGTTAGAAAATGTAGACGGTAAGTATGTGGAAAAAGGAAAACTGATTGCCGGCGGCAAATCATTAGATGTGTACGGTGCCCCTTCCCCCAATATGTATGACTTTGATGGCGATGGTGACCTGGACATGATCTGTGGAGAGTTTTTGGATAAGCTGACTTGGTTTGAAAATATCGGAACAAGGGAACGACCCAAATATGCTGCCGGAAGGACACTCCACAATACGGATGGTACCATCAAGATGGACCTGGAAATGATCATCCCCGTTGGCGTAGACTGGGATGGTGACGGGGATATGGATTTGGTGATTGGCGATGAAGATGGGAGGGTGGCCTTGGTAGAAAATACAGGAGAGGTGTATGAAAACATGCCGGTTTTCAAGTCCCCAGTGTATTTTAAGCAACGGGCAGAAAACGTAAAATTTGGTGCCCTCGTTACCCCTTACAGCGTGGATTGGGACAATGACGGCGATGAAGACCTCGTTTGCGGAAACTCAGCCGGTTATATCGGATTGATAGAAAATTTGGACGGTGGCAATCCGCCCCGCTGGAACCAACCCAAATTGCTGGAAGCAGAAGGAGAAACCATCCGAATAATGGCTGGGGAAAACGGTTCCATTCAAGGCCCGGCGGAAAGCAAGTGGGGGTATACCACTTTGTCGGTGAACGATTGGGATGGTGACGGATTACCAGACATTATCGTCAATTCTATCTGGGGAAAAGTGGAATGGCATAAAAATGTTGGAAGTAATAATAATCCTCAACTCGCTAAGGCTCAATCTATCAAGGTGCAATGGGAAGAAAAACCACCCAAACCGGAGTGGAACTGGTGGTCGCCTGAAAGTGATCAACTCGCTACCCAATGGAGGACCACCCCGGTGACGGTGGACTGGAATAAAAATGGCTTGATGGATTTGGTCATGCTGGACCATGAAGGTTATTTGGCATTTTTTGAACGCTACCAGCAGGGCGAAGAACTCTGGCTACATCCCGGTAAAAGAATTTTTTATGGTGTCAATGGCTCCGGTTTTGATGGGAAACAAAATGTCAAGGACAGTACCGCTGGTTTGCTGAGACTCAACGTCAATGCAAACGGAGGAAGTGGCAGAAGAAAATTAGCGGTTACTGATTGGGATGGGGATGGAGATTTGGACATACTCATCAATAGCTTAAATGTCTCCTGGATGGAAAACCTGGGTGAAAAAGATGGCATTGTAAACTTCCGTAAT
>JBBSOG010000564.1:0-3665 GCA_038259985.1 Cytophagales bacterium | reverse complement strand
CGACGGCGGCGTCGCCGCGCTTGGCCCCTGCCTGGCCGTACCCTCTCAAATTCACATATTCCTGTCCGTCAGCCCCGGTATAAGAGGGAAGGTTACTGGTGTTGACTGATTCACTATTGACCAGCGCGGCAAACCTATTTTCTCCCGATACTACGTCTACCGGTTCCAAAGAACGATCTGACATTACCTTAGCCAATTCGCTGCCCAGCGTACCTTTGTCTACGTAATTAGTACTTATGTCATCCAAGTAGTCAGTAAACAGAAAACGATAGCCAAATTCCGCTTCCAAGTCAAGTCTCTGGCTGATCCTGAACCTGACGCCTGCACCCACGGGGATGCTAAAACTGAAGTTACTATAGCTTTTTCCTTCTGTCTGTAAATTTTTCAGCGCTACCCATTCGCCCGCCTGAGGCACCGGAAAAAGCGTGTCGCCAGGATTTAAAACCGCTTGATTGGGGACTAATCCTTTAGGATTGTGGTGAAAAGCAGCTATCCCAGCGAATACATAAGGCGTAAAGTTAAGGCGCATGATGACAGAATAGGGGTTTGGAAAAATATCATATACCCCTACAATAGAAAGCTCTTTGATGTTGTTTCTGAACTGTAAATTTCTGGCATAACGGTAGATCGCATCACCATCATTAGGATCAGCTACTTCGTAATCATTACTGCTCAGGCGTCCATAGAGGAACGCAGCCCTGACTGAAATAGAAGAACCCAATCTTACACTGGAAGAAATACCAATACCCGGCCTGGTGTAGGAAATATCAGTACTGAGGATACTTGATTTTGGGGCGATATCCCCAAAGTAATTAAGCGCATTGAGAGATGCACCAATAGTAATGTATTGCTTTGCGTTGGCAAAGGCAATTTTACTTCCACGAAATTGGGCTATGCGGCTATTCTGGTTACGATATTGTCTTTTCCTTCTTCTGTCCTGCGCATCAGATTCATGTGCTAGCACAAATAATAGTATGAATAAAAGACAGCTTAGTTTGTAAATTTTTTGCATTTCAATATGCTTTTAGGCTGATTCCTAAAGTAAACCGATATTTACAGTAAATAAAAATTGCATACAAATTCTTTGAAAATCAATTTCTTACATCAAGTCCCCAATTAAGCTTCTGTCTCAATGTATTTAGAAAGTTGCTGCCACTAAATTTAATTAATTTAACTTTAAAGTCACTTTTCTTAATAATTAATTCTGTGGAAGTATTGATCGTATATGACCTTGAATCCAAAGATAACAAAAAGTTCTCACTCCTACTTTCTACTTTTAGAGAGATCACACTTTCATCAGAAACCACTAAGGGTCTGACTGTCAGGTTATGGGGGCTAACTGGTGTGATGATGAGGTTGCTTGAGTGGGGGGCAACCACCGGGCCGCCACAGCTCAATGAGTACCCGGTAGACCCCGTAGGTGTGGAGACAATAAGCCCATCAGCCCAATAAGAATTAAGAAACATACCGTCTACGTAAGCATGCACGATAATCATGGCAGAAGTGTCCTTCTTGATCACTGTGAATTCATTAAGGGCAAAATTAAGCCCATCAGCAATAGCCATTTCTGAATCTACCGCTATCAAAGCACGATAGTCTAAATAAAACTCCTGCTTAAAAAGTAATTCTATAGCCTCTTGAATACTATTTTGGGCCACAGTGGCCAAAAAACCCAGCCGGCCGGTATTTACACCCAGGATAGGAATTTCACTTTTGCCCACATGGGTTACTGTTTCTAATAGCGTACCATCACCGCCAATACTGATGGCATAGTCAATAACAGGGAGCTCTTTTCTGCTATTGTACACTTTACAGCTGACCAGGCCAAGTACATCTGGTTCAAGAAGATGATAGAAAATATCTGAAATGTAAATGTCTACCTGTTTGCTACTCAGGATATGGAATAGCTGTATAATATAGGGAAGGCTATCTTGGTTCACTTTCCTTCCGTGAATAGCGATTTTCATAGGATAGGGTATGTTCTTCTTGAACCAAAGATAATAAATAGCACCTTAGATGCTCAGGTATTTCATCAGAGCGTCTAATCTTTCTTTTTCGTAAGACACTAGATTTTCTTCTTGCAAAATACGGATAATCTGATAATTGAACCTTTTTAGCATCGCCACGACATGGTTGACACTTTTTTTGTCAAGCTTGATAGTCACATTGACCAGTGTGTTATCAGTGGGGTCATTAGAAAGGAAACATCCTATGATTTTAGCACTTTCAGCCTCTATCAGGCGGGTAATTTCCGCCAGTGAATAGTCTATCTGCTTTAAAGAGATTTCTATGATACTTCCGGGGGATTGCACGGCGATCGTTTTGGCAAATCCGTGAACCAGGTCTTCAGCGGAAATAACACCCAAAAATATATCCTCTGTTTCCAGTACCGCAACCAAGCCATTCTGACACTCAGCGGCCACTTTGACGATTTCGTAAAAATGCTGGTCTTGATATACTGTACAATTGTTGGTTACTAATGGATACGCCCCCAGTACGGCTTTGTCAAAAAGATCATCATATAGTGCATCTTCATGAATAAAGCCACGAAAATGCCCATTATCTAGCACCGGCAACATGGACAGGTGCAGGTCATCCATCAAAGAAGAAGCGCGTCCTATATCATCATCAATGTTTAATGCAGGCACAATCGGGTTTATCAAATCTTTAGCAATCATACTAATGTTTTTTCTTCCAGGAAATCTTCCAGTATCAGATTGAATTTTTCAGGCTGCTCCATCATCGGGGCGTGGCAGCATTTATCTATAAACCTTAGCGTTGAATTGGGTATTAACCTATTGAAATCATGCGCCACCAGTGGAGGGGTAATCGTATCGTTTAGCCCCCATACCAAAAGCGTCGGTACAGTGATTTCGTGCAATTCATTGGCCAAATTATGGCGCTGTGCTGATTTGGCAATTCCCACAATAGCCATACATTTGGGTATACTCGTCGTGGTTTCAAAAACCTCATCTATATACTCTTTAGAAACTGTAGCAGGATCATAAAAGGTGTATTCTACCCTTTCTTTGATATATGCATAACTCCCCCTCTTGGGAAAAGACCCTCCCATAGAGTTTTCAAACAAACCTGAACTGCCGGTAAGTACTAGCTTACTTACTTTTTCCTGGTTATTGAGGGTATAAATAAGTGCGATATGCCCTCCTAACGAATTACCCATTATAATCATATGGTTGAGCTTCATTTCATCAATAAAACGCTCAAGAAACTGGGTTAAGCCTGTGACACCCTCTTTTCGGGAGGACTTATCATAGATAGGAAGAAGGGGGATCATCACCCGATACTTTTCAGAAAACTTATTGACCACCTCATCCCAGTTACTTAACGCCCCAAAGAGACCATGCAGCAATAGTATTACCTCTCCTTCCCCTTCGTCTAAATATTTGAACCCGTTCTTGTTGTGTATCTTGAATGCCATTAGGTGTCGTGTTGTTAATCTAAAGTAAATTAGAATTTTTAATTTTTTATATGAATTGTAGCGATATACTCACCCATGTTATTATTAACGTGTATAAGTAAGTAGTGTTAACTATTAAACATTTTTTCAATGTTTTCTGAAAAGTCAATTCCCAATATCTGAAAAAATATTTTTTAAAGCGTCAGCTAACTCCTGAAATAGTGGCGCCCATTCTCCCAAGTGTTGG
>JBBSOG010000563.1:0-3668 GCA_038259985.1 Cytophagales bacterium | reverse complement strand
TATCTCCATAGAATATTAGTTATATGTTTATGTTGCCCCAATTATTTTTATAGGCCAAGATATAACCAGAAGCCATCGCTTCTATCAATCATACATAAAACTCACAAATGCTCAAGCGAACGCTAAGTGTACTGCTTTTTTTGATTCTTGCGTTATCAAAAACTCATGCACAATGGATTGTTGCATTTGAGCAAAACATTAAGGTAAGCGATGAGAAAGAAACATTGAAACTACCCTGGGCCGGGGGATTAAATTCAGGCCAATATTACAATATAGACTTGGACCTGGATGGCCAGCAGGATTTGATTATTTTTGACAGAACATCAGAGCAGTTCGTACCGCTCATTTCTCAAAACCAAGAGTTTGTATACGCACCGGAATACAGTCTTTATTTCCCTGAAAATATCAGCAATTGGGTTGTGTTTGCGGATTACGATGGCGATGGCCAGCAGGATTTATTCACCGCGTCAGGCAAGAGAAGTATCACTGTCTATCATAACATTAGTGACGAACAATTAGCGTGGGAACTTGCGGCTGATCCTTTAGGAACCCTTGGTTTCTCAGGCGTTGAGGTAGCCATACAGCTAAACCCCTCTGATATCCCGGCCATTATTGATGTAGACAATGATGGAGACCTGGATATTGTCGTCTATAATGTTAATGGTCGCGGTAATTTGGAATATTATCAGAATATGAGCCAGGAGCAAAATGGAAATAGCAACACACTAATATTTGAAGCCAGGAATGACACCTGGGGAGAAATTAGGGAATGTGGTTGTGGAAAATTTGCCTTCGAAGGTAACAGTTGCGCGGACATCAATGGGCGCGTAAACGATAACAATAAGCAACTCCATGTAGGGGGTAAGTCATTACTCGCTATTGACGTAGATGGAGATGGGGACAAAGATATTTTGAGTAGTGATGAGGGATGTGGTGAACTATACTTTCTGGAGAATATGGGTACTCAAGAGGAAGCACTATTTACCTCATTCGCTACGAATTATCCTGAAGAAATTCCTTTTTCCTTTTCAGCAGCCTACTATGTAGATGCTACCCATGATGGCATAAAAGACTTAATCATTGCCCCCAATGTAAGTGGAGAAACGGTGAGCGGGGATAATATGACGGCTTCCAGTTGGCTCTATGAAAATGTAGGAACGAACGAAATTCATCAGTTTGACTTTAGGGAACGCAATTTCTTGCAGTCGGAGATGATAGAGGTAGGAGAAAATGCCGCACCGGTTTTGGCAGATTATGACGCAGATGGCGACCTGGATTTGTTTATCGGAAACAGAGGGCAAATAAGAGAAGACGGCTATTATGCAGGAATATATCTTTATGAGAATACTGGTTCAGTGATTAATCCTGCTTATACGTTGATCACAACTGACTATTTAGACTTGACCGAATGGCAATTGCAGCATGTCAAAGTCTATTTTGAAGATATGAATAGGGATGGGCTGAAAGATCTGTTAGTCAGTGGGGCAGAAAGCTCTTTTTCTTCTACCGCCAATTTCTATTGGATGCCCAACCAGGCAAGCAACGAGCAACTGTCCTGGAATTTTGACCCGGATCAGCGTCAAACTTTGGTCTTAAATTTTCATCCGGCAGATCAGCTGGAATTTATAGATGCGGAAAATGATGGTGATTTGGATATTTTTATTGCCAAGCGGGAAGGAAATTTATCATATTATCAAAACCAAAGTAGTAATGGTCTACCAGATTGGGAATTGATCACAGAGAGTGCGGGCGGGATCAACAGTAGCATATTTAACAGAAATTTATCTGTCCTGCTTTATGACTTTGAAGGTGATGGCCAGGAAGATTTGCTGCGCAGCGATGCCAGTGGCACTATGCTTTTGTATCCTGACTTCATTACGCAATTAGAAAAAGAAGCTATTGCCGATACAGTGTTTGCATCAAACAAAAGTAAAGAAGGCATACTAAGGGTTGACAATAGCGTGAGTTTAGCGGCTGCTCCTCTGGATGATTCTGGCAAAACCTATATTTTGGTAGGCAGTCCGCAAGGTGGTATTCGCTTGCTGAGTCATTCAAATGAAGGCGTGGCAACGAAAAGGTCATTGCTAATTTATCCCAATCCTACCGAACTTGGCAAACAAGAGGTAAAAGTACGCGCAATAGACGCTATACAATGGCTACAAGTAATCAGCGTTAATGGAGCAATAGTTTCTAACATTGACTTACAAACCGAAACCAAAGAGATGACATTTGATGTAACAGGCTTAGCTACAGGAATGTACCTCATCAGGGTTGGTGATAACCAAGGAAAAGTGCATGTCGAAAAACTATTGGTAAGGTGAAAGCATTGTTAAGTATTCAGTTAGCAGAGGCATCTGAGAAGGTGGGTTTTCAATCAACTTATGAAAACCAGATCAAATTAAGATATCCGAAAATACATTCATTTAGCCTGGACAACTTTTCTGATGCGGCTATGGTTGCTTATGCGCAGGAACTTATCCAACAGTCAGAAGATATTTTAATCCTCGTAGAAAGTCATCATAGCCAAGCTAGCCCGAATAAATTGCTCAAACTTTTTAATAGGCTAGTTAAAGAACGGTTTCAGAAAGGGAAAATAGTATTGATAGGAAAGAATGCCCTTCTGGAAAAAATGATCCAAGTGCTAGGGAAAAGCTTCATCAAACAGCCTAAAGCCGGAAGACTTGACGATATTGTCGGTAATTTATTCGCCTAAATGAAAGGCATCAGCATCAAGATGAGCAGGAAACTTTTGGCGAAACGCCTCAAGCTCGGGTTTCGATAATTTAATACTCACGATTTTTTCTTGCTCTCCCAAATCAGCGATACTTTCTCCCTTGTAGTTGAACGCTACTGAATGTCCGTTGTAAGCGATGCCCATTCCATCTTCCCCTACCCTATTTAGACCTATGCAATATGATAGGTTCTCGATAGCCCGGGCTTGCAACAAAGTACGCCAAACCTGAACTCTCGGCGCAGGCCAGTTGGCTACATAGAGAAGAAGGTCGTAAGCCAAGCTTTCATCCCTATGAGTTTCGTTACGGCTCCAGACGGGAAAACGTAGGTCATAACAAATCAGCGGTCTGATTTTCCAACCTTTCCATGTTACAATTACTTCTTCATTTCCGGCGGTATAGATCTCGTGCTCTTCTGACATCCTGAAAAGATGCTTCTTGTCGTAAGTAATGTACTCACCGTCGGGTTGCATCCACAGCAGGCGATTGTACATATTTTTTCCATCCCGGGCGATGAAGCTTCCGCAGACAACAGCTTTAGTTTGCATCGCTTGCTGTTTCATCCAGCGAAAGGTTTTGCTGTTCATGGGTTCTGCCAGTTCCGAAGCATTATTAGTAAATCCGGTGCTAAACATCTCCGGGAGTAGGATAAGGTCAGGTTTTTCGTCAATCTGCCAGATTTTTTCTTCAAACATGGCAAGATTAGCCTCTATACTATGCCAATGAAGTGCAGATTGTATGAGACTGACTTTCAGAGAGTCTGAGGGTTGTATCATAAGGCACAGAGGATTTCGGCAGCGCGGGTTAATGTTTCATTTCCCTTGGCAAAACAGAAGCGCAAATAATGATGATCGGTTTGATCTTGATAAAAAACACTGATGGGAATACTGGCCAGCTTTTTTTCCTGTGTCAACTGCTCAGCTAACTTTCGGTCTG
>JBBSOG010000562.1:0-3680 GCA_038259985.1 Cytophagales bacterium | reverse complement strand
GCTACCCAACTTAAAGATTTAGGTGATAATCTCTTTTATGCCCCTGACCTGGATTACTTTATGGATAGCCCAACCGAAATCAGTAATTATCAGCTTAGGGAGTTTCGGGATACCTCCAATGGAAAAAGCTATAACATGCGTTTAGTACTGCATCATCCGGGCACGGAAGCGGAGTTGGATGAGTATTTCGAGAAGGTGAAGAAAATTGTACAGCAGGAAAAAGCAGTTTATGGTATGTTGCCCAATTTTGATTTTGGGGAATATACTTTTCTAGCCTGTTATATGCCTAATGCTTCCGGCGATGGTATGGAACACCGCAACTCCACGGTTCTCAGCAGTAGCCGAAGCCTGGCCAACGGGGGTATGGAAGGCAATATTGGTACTGTTTCCCACGAGTTTTTCCATGCCTGGAATGTAGAAAGGATTCGCCCTCTTACCTTAGAGCCTTTCAATTATGAAGAAGCCAATATGTCGGGTGAACTCTGGTTTGCCGAAGGCTTTACCAGCTATTATACCAACCTGATCTTGTGTCGGGCAGGTTTGATGAGCCAGCAGGAATACATCAATGGGCTGGCTGGAGGGCTCAATTATGTGTGGAACTCCCCGGCATTGCAGTATTTTACACCTATTGAGATGAGTTATCAGGCTCCCTTTGTGGATGCTGCCCGTTCCGTAGAACCGGTGAACCGGGAAAATACTTTTATCTCTTACTATACCTACGGCAGTGTGCTGGGCCTAGCACTGGATTTATCACTTCGCAATAGGGAAAGTGAACTGAGTTTGGATGGATATATGCGTGCTGTCTGGGAAAAATACGGTTTGAAGGAACAGCCTTATGCCGTGAGAGATTTACAGGCAGTGCTGGCGGATTATGCCGGGGCAGGTTTTGCTAATTCATTCTTTCGGCAGTATATTTTTGATAGCCAAATGCCGGATTATGCATCCTTGTTGGCAAGCGTAGGCGTTGCTTTTGAGCAATCAAATGCAGCACAGGGTTATTTCGGGGCTTATGTGCAAGTACAAAATGGACAAGGCATCATTTACACCAATCCCCAGCAAGGTAGCCCCGCCTACGAAGCTGGCTTGGATCAAGGAGACATTATTCTCTCGGTAAATGACTCACTCATTAATGAATTAGAAGATTTCAATCAACTCATCGGTAACTATAAAGTAGGAGAAACGGTAAAGGTAACCTACGAAAGGTATGGAATACGTAAAGAGGTTCGTATGAAAATGAAATCAAATCCCGACTATAGCACTCTTCTCCTAGAACAAAAAAAGGAAAAACCTAAAAAAGATGTTTTAGAAAAGAGAAAATCCTGGCTAGAGGCTAAATAAAAAATCGTTTCACTGTAATTATGTAAACAAAGTCAACACATTGTGACATTATTTACACACATATTTTGACACAGAGATGCTTAACACGCCAAAAACAGTGATTTAAGCTGTTTTGATTTTTGGCTCTATTATTTCACTGTTATTTGTAAATTATTTTTAACAATAACATTACATAACCATGAAGAAGATACTATTAACATTTGGACTTGCATTGGCTTCTTTAGCCGTAGTAAACGCTCAGGATACACTTCAAACTGAACCCCAAAATCAACAGGAAATGATAGAGGGCGAGGGTATTGAAATGATTGAGAAAAGTGATATTCCTCAGGCAGTAACTGACGGAATGGAAAACAGCGAATTTAAAGGTGCTGAAGTAATGCAGGCTTTCATAATTAGTGGAGACGCACTAGATCAGCAGTTGGGAGATCAATCCGTTGAAAAATATATTGGAGATCAATATCCTGAAAAATTGTACCAGATTCAAGTAACTTCTGAAGATGTACCTGCTGTAGTATATTTTACTGAAGAAGGTGAACTATATGCATCTAAAAAAACGATGTAACAGACAATTCAGAACAAAATTTTAATCTTATTTTTAAAGCTGTGTAGCAAATATTGCTATACAGCTTTTTTTTATGAGCCCTTCGTAATCAACTTAAATAAGCATTATTGCTCCAAATCAGGCAAATCTATTGCATCAAAGGCACTAGGCTGGGACATAAGGATTTCTATCTCATCGCTTCTGCGGGGCGCTAATTTGGAAAGCAGTTCGTATCCGTCCTTGGTGATCAGGTAATCATCTTCAATGCGGACGGGAATATTCCACCACTTGGAGTCACAGGGGCTGCCTTCGGGAATATAAATGCCCGGCTCAATGGTGACCACCATGTCTGCCTGCAAAGTGTCATATTCGCCCAGGTCATGTACATCCAAACCAATATGATGGGTACAGCCGTGTGGATAATAGCGGTTACGTCCGGTAGCCGGATTGATGATGTCTTCTTTTTCCAGGCTTTTGTAAATCCCTAACTCTACCAAGCCTTCGTTAATCACTTTGGCAGTTGCCACGTAAATCTCTTTAAAGGTAGTGCCTTCCCTACAAATAGCCATAGCGGCTTCCTGTGCCTCATATACCAAGTCATAAATGATCTTCTGTTCTTTAGTAAATTTTCCATTGACGGGAATAGTCCTGGTCACATCGGCAGTATAGCCGTGGTATTCCGCACCTAAATCCATCAGGATGAGTTCACCGTCCTCTATCTTGGGTTTGTAGTTTTCAATGTAATGCAGCACGCAGCCATTATGTCCCGCCCCTACAATGCTAGGATAGCCTTCATACTCCGCCTGATATTTCTTATAAATGAACTCATGCATGCCTTGTACTTCCAATTCCGACATGCCTGGATGTATGGCTTTCATCACTTCCGCTTGGCCCAGTGCTGAAATATTGACCGCTTTGCGGAGCAGTTCCAATTCTTCTGATGTTTTAATGCCTCTCAGTTCACTCATCAAGCTATCCAAATTTTTAGTATCCAGCTTATTCTCACTGGGTTCTAACTCAATGGTCAGCGCCTGAGCATCAGGATAATTGATTTTTTGTTTAAAGGCAGCTATCAGCTCGTAGAGATCACCTTCTACTTTGGTATCCCGTACATCATTTTGGAAGTCGTAGAAAAGTATTTTATCAAACTTGGAGAAATCAATGTTATATTCTTTAAAGTCTTTACCTTCAAAGGCTATTTCCATCTGTAGTTCTTCCTTGGCGCCTTCTTTTCCCAGCCGTTCCCCTTCGTATAACTCTTTGAGGGCATCATGTCCACGAACAAAAATTATCTCGTCAAAGGATTTTCCGTTTGTACGCTGTTTGTCTTTGAAGATCAGCAATACAGAGTGAGGTTCCCGGTGCCCGGTCAGATAATAGAAATTGGGGTCCTGATGGTATACATAATCCACATCATTGGCACGGTTGCGAACAGGATTGGCAAAAAATACCGCGACTGAATTTGCTGGCAATTTCTCCCTTAAGGCTTCCCTCCTGTCCTGGTGAAAATCCATCGGCAGAAAGTCACCGGGAAGATTGGATGTTTGGCTAAAAGCAAAATCAGCCAGACAAAAGGTAAACAACAAGTAGCAGAACAATCTATTCATTCTCATTAGGTCAGGTTTTATCTCGTCAAAAATACGAATATAATCGCTGAAAATTATCCTAATCCTTGTGTTATAGTTTTTTTGGCAGAATAGAAACAGAGAATAAAGTAAAGTAGCTACTGCTGGTTGTTTTTAACTTTCAATACCGAAAATACCGGCCGATGATCGGAAGCGTAGGTCTCGTCAATAACCTC
>JBBSOG010000561.1:0-3682 GCA_038259985.1 Cytophagales bacterium | reverse complement strand
AATGATCAAGTTTTTTCCCCGCTACCTGAGAGAAGCCGGGTACTATACCAGCAACAACGTCAAAAAAGATTATAATACCGTTGATCAGCCCGACGCCTGGGACGAATCCAGTAATGAGGCCACTTACAAAAACCGGAGGGAAGGCCAGCCTTTCTTTTCCATATTCAACTTTACCACTTCTCACGAAAGTTCTATTCATGATTCCGTAGCGGTTCACCACGACCCCGAAAAGGTGCCTATTCCACCTTACCATCCGCGTACCCCGGAGATGAAACACGACTGGGCACAGTATTATGATAAAGTAGAGGCCATGGACGCCCAGGTAGGCCAGGTTCTGAAGGAACTGGAAGAAGCCGGACTGGCGGACAATACCATCGTCTTTTACTACAGTGACCACGGTGGCGTATTGGGTAGAAGTAAGCGTTTTATGTACGAGTCTGGCCTGCATATTCCGATGGTGATCCGTTTTCCTGAAAAGTACCAGGACCTGGCCCCCGGCAAAGCAGGCAGCCGGACAGACAGACTGGTCACTTTCGTAGATTTTGCCCCTACGGTACTGAGCCTGGCAGGTATTCCTATTCCTGAGTATATGCAGGGAAAAGCCTTTTTAGGCGGACAACAGGCAGCGCCAGCAGAGTACGCCTTTGGCTTTCGGGGCAGAATGGACGAACGCATTGATATGGTACGCTCAGCCAGGGATAAACAGTACCGTTACATCCGTAATTTTATGCCTCATAAAATTTATGCCCAGTACATAGAATACCTCTGGCGGGCACCCTCCATGAAATCCTGGGAGCGCGCTTACCTCGCGGGTGAGCTCAATGAAATACAATCAAAATTTTTTGAAACCAAGCCTTTTGAGGAATTGTACGATGTAAAAGCTGACCCCTATAATATCAAGAACCTGGCGGAAGATCCTGAATATCGTTCGGTGCTAGAAAGGATGAGGAAAGCCAACCAAAACTGGATGCTGGACACCCGGGACGTGGGTCTCATTCCTGAAGCGATGATAGAAGAACTGGCCAAAACGACTACACTCTACGAATTTGGGCGAAGTAAAAAGTACCCCTTAAAAGAGATTATGCAGACCGTAGAGATGAGCAGGCAGAGCGATGTAAAGGGAATTAGCAAAAGCTTAAAGTCCACCGAGCCGGTGGTCAGGTATTGGGCGGCAACGGCTTGCACGATACTGGGAGAAAAATCAGCCCCGGCAAAACCTAATCTGGAAGCACTGGTAAATGATCAGGAAGTGGCTGTCCGGATAGCCGCCGCAGAAGCGCTCTACCATTTGGGAGAAACAGAGATTGCCGTGCAAACGCTCAACGATGCCCTGAAAGTAGACAACGAAATGGCCAGGGTACAGGCCATCAATGTGTTGGAAACGATGGATAGAGATGCCAAACCCACACTTTCTGCCGTAAAAGCCATTATTCCCGCTGACCCTGAAGCCAATAATTATGACATCAGGGCTGCCCGCAGGTTGGTAGAGAAACTAACGAGTAATTAGGGAATGATGAATTTTAATCAATCATCTATTATCCTGACATGCTATCAAACTTTGTTACCAGCCAACCGCCAACCTGAAAGGCACAGTTGATGATGTTACCAGCACCCCAATACTTAAGCAAGCTGCTTACCAAACCATTATGAGTGGAAAATGCCTTCTGAGCTATGGGGAAGGAGAAAGAGTTATGTCTAAACCAGCAAGACTGTTACTTGAATCCACACGAAAAGTAAAAGCCTATTTTTTTTCGTGCCCCTAAAAATCCTTACATAAAGTCTTTATAAAAAATACAAGAAAGACTAAAAAGAGTACACATCCGCCATGCCGATTAAGGGTATCTAATTAGGATATTTCTGATTTACCCCAGCGTATAACATCATTATTTTTAGTAAGCGTAAAAAAGCATATTGTTTTTTCACATTTACGTCTGCTAAGCTTTTTTAAATTTTGTCATCAATAGCTTGCCTGTAGTGTTTCTTCTCACCTGAAAGTATAAGCCTTGCTAATATTGCCTTGTTAAATAGCATGCTTTCTACAGGAGAATATTCACTATGAAAAAGTATTTGTCGCTTACTTTTATTGCTCTCTACACTCTTGCCCCGCTATATCCCGGATCCGCCGAAGCAAACATATTTTTGGCTAAACCTATTGACGCTGGTAACTTCGGTGTATTGGCCATTCACGCCCTTCATGCTGTTGATACCGATTTTGACGGAGTAGACGATGCCTCTGATATAGATGACGATAACGACGGTATCATAGATACTGCTGAAGGAGCCAACGGCACCAATCCTATAGGCGACGCGGATGGAGACGGTACGTTGAATTATCTGGATGTCAGCAATGATGCAGGAGCTGGCGATGGCTCTATTACCGATTATGCCGACACAAATGCTAATGGTATTCCCGATGTGTTTGATGTTGATAACGACGGCATCGCCAACCACCTGGACCTGGACAGCGATAATGATGGTATTCCTGACAACATAGAAGCCCAAACCACTTTGGGTTACATAGCACCCAACTTGGATAATGCGGCTACTTATACCGCCAATAGCGGAATGAACTCTGCTTATCTCATAGGCGGTCTCATTCCCATAGACACCGATGGAAATGGAGCAGAAAACCGTCCCGATTATCTGGATACCAACAGTGATGATGAAGGGGAAATTGATACCAAAGAAGCAGGCTATATAGTAGCTGCTTCCAACGCGGATAACGATGGGGACGGACTATTGAACGCCTATGAGCGGGGCACTACGAACGATGGCTATGTACCCAACGATGGCATTGCTAACCCTTCCGTCATCTTCAGCGATAGCGACAGCGATGTCAATTCCGGAGGCGATGTAGACTATCGGGATGATATGAATGATGCGCCGGGCATAATGTGCGGCCCGGTAAGTACCTTGTACCAAACAATTGGTGACCTAACTAATCTTATTACAGAAGTTTATCGTTATAATCCATTTTTACAACAATACTTGAAAGTAGGTGAATTGCAAGGTGCTTCAGATCAATCGGCCAAAAATTCTGCTTACAATGCTGTTACTCAATACATTTATTCTAATTCCAGTGATGTTGGTGGGCAAAAATTGCAGGTATATGACCCGGCTGATGATTTTGCTTTTGTCGGTGAAATCTCTATCACTGGCACGACTGCAAATTTTAATAATGTGTTATTTGCCCAGGGTAATCTCATAGGATTCGTTGAAAATAATAAAATTATTAAATTTGATGTAAGTGGTATACTTTCCTATCCAGCCACCATTGCCGTTACAGAAATTCCGCTGAGTGGTACTGGAACTTTTAATAAAGCCTCTGATTATGCACTGATAAATGATTATATATATGGGGTGTTTTCCAACGGAAGCTCGCCTAATTTAGTAAAAGTACATGTAAACACAGGGGTTTGGACTAATTACAGTCTCACCATAGATAATTCCCAAACATCTGATAACACACCACCTTCAGGGGGATATGGTGCTGCATGGCAAGATCGTTTTGGAAATTTATATTCTTTCAACAACGATAACGGGGATATTTACAAAATTGCGAATGTAGCTGGTGCTGGCAATGGAACAAATTTCACTAAAATTTTGCTGGCTGATCCTTCAAGCCGGAACGATGGCTTTGGCTGCGAACTCAATCCTGATCCTCTTGATTGGGATGGGGATT
>JBBSOG010000560.1:0-3684 GCA_038259985.1 Cytophagales bacterium | reverse complement strand
TTGATGTATTTGCCATCACTGCTGCGCTGATGGTGGGTACGGCAGGTTTGCCGCACGTCATCGTCCGTTTTTTTACCGTGCCCCGGGTGAAGGACGCGAGAATTTCTGCCGGATATGCGCTGGTATTTATCGCTATTCTTTATACTACTGCCCCGGCGATCTCCGCTTTTGCCAGGGTAAACTTAATTGACACGGTGGCTGACAAAAATTATAGCAGCATTCCCAGCTGGTTCAAAAACTGGGAGCAAACCGGCTTGCTGGCTTGGATTGACAAAAATGAAGATGGCATTGTCCAATACAGCAAGGGTGCAGTCATCCAGGGAATTAGTCCTGAATTTGTAGAGGGGCAAACGGGAAGCTTCGGTCAGAGAATTGTTTCAAATATAGATAACGCTTCTCCCAACGAACTGTATGTAGACCCCGATATCATGGTGCTGGCCAACCCAGAAATCGCTAAACTCCCGAACTGGGTGATTGCCTTGGTAGCTGCCGGGGGATTAGCTGCTGCCCTTTCTACCGCCGCCGGGCTTTTGCTGGTGATCTCTACCTCAGTGGCCCACGACCTTATCAAAAAGCAAATTATGCCCGACATCAATGAAAAGGGGGAGCTTATTGTCGCGCGCTTGGCAGCAGCCGTGGCGGTGATTATCGCCGGGTATTTCGGCATCAACCCACCGGGTTATGTGGCCGCGGTAGTCGCTTTGGCTTTTGGCCTGGCAGCGGCTTCCTTCTTTCCGGCCATCATCATGGGAATTTTTTACAAACGAATGAACAAAGAAGGTGCAGTCAGTGGCATGATCGTTGGTTTGCTGGTGATGATTTTTTATATCCTTAAGTTTAAATTTGACCTGCTTGGCGGGGGCACGGCGGATGATTGGTGGTTTGGTATTTCACCGGAAGGCTTTGGCTCTGTTGCCATGCTCATCAATTTTGTGGTGGCGATAGTAGTATGCCAACTCACTGCCCCGCCACCGGCGGAGGTACAGGACTTGGTAGAAAATATCAGGTATCCCCGAGGGGCAGGCAAGGCTAGTTCCCACTAAATACTCCCTTTTTATTGAGTTGATAAATTGCTAATATTAGCATTGATTAATAGAAATTCTAAGTCGTTACCTAACAGCATACAACACTATGAGTTACAAGATCCAAACCCTGGCAGGATATATTCATGATTATGATAAAAGTGTACAGCAACCGGAAAAATTTTGGTCAAGGATTGCCGAATCTTTTTACTGGAGAAAAAAATGGGATAAGATTGTAGAGTGGGATTTTGAAAAACCTGATATCAAATGGTTTCTCAATGGCAAGCTCAATATCACAGAAAATATTTTTGAACGTCATCTTTTCACCAAAGGCGACAAACCCGCTATCATCTGGGAGCCAAACGAGCCAGACGAGCAAAACCGCATTATAACATTGCGTGAACTCTACGAAGAGACCTGCAAGTTTGCCAATGCGATGAAAAAGTATGGCGTCCAAAAAGGGGATCGCGTCATTATTTACATGCCTATGGTGCCTGAGGCAGCGATTGCTATGCTGGCCTGTGCCCGTATTGGTGCTGTACATTCCATTGTCTTTGCCGGTTTTTCTGCTGCTTCCCTCACCGACCGCATCAATGACTGTCAAGCCAAAATGGTGCTTACTTCTGATGGAAACTTCAGAGGGGCTAAATCAATTCCCGTAAAAAAAGTGGTGGACGAAGCCCTGGAAAAAACTTCTACTATAGAGAATGTTATTGTACTCAAGCGTACGAATACTGACGTAGAGATGAAAGATGGCCGGGATATCTGGTGGCATGACGCTATTGAGGGTCAATCCGCTGAGTGTAAAGCGGAGGAAATGGACTCGGAAGATATGCTTTTCATTCTCTATACCTCCGGTTCCACCGGCAAACCAAAGGGTGTAGTTCATACTTGCGGCGGTTACATGGTCTACACCGATTATACTTTCCAGAATGTCTTTCAGTATAGTATGGACGATGTGTTCTGGTGTACTGCTGATGTAGGCTGGATCACCGGACATTCTTATATCGTGTACGGGCCATTGCTGGCTGGCGCCACCACTTTGATGTTTGAAGGCACTCCCACCTATCCTGACGCGGGACGTTTTTGGCAAATTATTGATAAATATAAGGTGAACCAGTTTTACACTGCCCCCACCGCTATTCGTGCTTTACAGGCTCACGGCACCGAACCTTTAGAACCTTACAAACTGGATTCACTACGCGTGATAGGATCGGTGGGTGAACCTATCAACGAAGAAGCCTGGCATTGGTACCATGACCATGTGGGCAAAGGTAAATGTCCGATCGTAGATACCTGGTGGCAAACCGAAACCGGGGGAATCTTAATTTCTCCCATTGCTGGAGTAACACCTACCAAGCCATCGTACGCCTCGTTGCCCCTTCCCGGAGTGCAGCCCGTCATCGTAGATAATGAAGGTAAAGAGCTGAAGGGGAACAGTGTGGAAGGCAACCTTTGTATCAAATATCCCTGGCCTTCCATTCTGAGGACTACTTACGGTGATCATGAACGTTGCCGTCAGACTTATTTTTCTTCCTTCAAAGGCTACTACTTCACCGGCGACGGCGTGAAAAGGGATGAAGATGGTTACTACAGAATTTTGGGAAGAGTGGATGATGTCATCAATGTTTCCGGACACCGAATGGGTACCGCTGAGATTGAAAATGCCATAAATGAGCATCCCAAAGTCATTGAGTCTGCCGTGGTAGGTTATCCACACGACATCAAGGGGCAAGGCATTTACGCCTTTGTGATTTGCGACTTGACTGACCGTTCTGAGGAAAACTTGAAAAACGAAATCCGTTCTACTGTCACCAAGATTATCGGGCCAATTGCTAAGCCGGAGAAGATCCAGATCGTGTCCGGCTTACCAAAGACCCGTTCCGGAAAAATCATGCGCCGCATCTTAAGAAAAATCGCCCAGGGTGACGCCTCCAGTTTAGGAGATACTTCTACCCTGCTCAATCCTGATGTGGTGGAAGAAATCAAGAATGGTGTACTTTAGTAATTAGTTTGATTAGTTAATAAAGGGTTGGCGATAAAGCCAACCCTAATTTTGACTTTTTACACGGGATCAGTTTATTACCTAAAACCTATTCCTTTTCTCTGTAACATGCCCAACGACTGAAAACCACTCAAACCTCAAAGCATGATCGGCACCTCTCCACAGTCTGAAACATATTCTGAGTTATCAGTTAAAAAATCCAAAAGACTGTTATCGCTTGACCTATTTCGGGGAGTTACGATGTTTTTGCTGGTCGGGGAAACTACCGAGCTTTATCATCACCTACTGGAATTCAGCGCTGAGGGGAGCATTATCCATAGCCTGGCTTTGCAGTTTCATCATCACCCCTGGAATGGTTTACGGTTCTGGGATTTGGTACAGCCGTTTTTCATGTTTATCGTCGGGGTAGCGATGGTTTTTTCCTTACAAAAAAGGGTTGACCAGCCCTCCGATTGGAAAAAAGCCCGCCTACATATTTTCAAGCGCTGCGTTTTGCTTTTTGCCTTTGGTGTGATGCTGCATTGTGTTTATAGCGGCAAATTGGTCTGGGAGCTTTGGAATGTGCTCACCCAGCTTTCTTTCACCATTTTGGTAGCTTTCTTTCTCTTTCGCAAATCTCTTAAAAGCCAGCTCATTGTTTCCTTTGGACTACTGATT
>JBBSOG010000559.1:0-3706 GCA_038259985.1 Cytophagales bacterium | reverse complement strand
CACAGTGCCATTCTCCAGATCACGGGGGCCCATCGCCATTCTGAGCGGCACGCCTTTCAGCTCATATTCGGCAAATTTCCAGCCGGGCTTTTGCGTATCCCGGTCATCGTATTTGACAGAAATCCCCAGCGCTTCCAATTGAGTTTTGATCTCCCTCACCTTTTCTGAAATAGCCTCAAATTCCTCCTGTTTTCTGAAAATAGGCACGATGACAAGTTGGATAGGCGCTAAGTTGGGAGGTAACACCAAACCGAAATCATCAGAATGCGCCATAATCAGTGCGCCCATCAGACGGGTGCTTACCCCCCAGGAAGTTCCCCACACATATTCTAGTCCACCTTCTTTGGTCGCAAATTTTACATCAAAGGCTTTGGCAAAGTTTTGTCCCAGGAAGTGGGATGTACCCGCTTGCAGTGCCTTCCCATCCTGCATTAAAGCCTCTATGCAATAGGTATCTAAAGCCCCGGCGAAGCGTTCACTTTCTGTCTTTATCCCCTTGATAACCGGTAAAGCCATGTGCTCTTCGGCAAACTCGGCATATACATTCATCATGCGGATGGTTTCTTCCACTGCTTCTTGCTGACTTGCATGGGCGGTGTGCCCCTCCTGCCATAGAAACTCAGTGGTACGCAGAAAAAGCCGGGTCCTCAGCTCCCATCTTACCACATTGGCCCATTGGTTGATCAACAAAGGTAAATCACGGTAAGATTGTATCCAGTTGCGGTACGAATTCCATATCAATGTTTCTGAGGTAGGCCGCACAATAAGTTCTTCTTCCAATTTGGCATCGGGATCTACAATTACCCCACTGCCATCTTCTGCGTTTTTCAACCGATGATGGGTAACAACGGCGCACTCTTTGGCAAAACCTTCCACATGAGCCGCTTCTTTGCTTAGGTAAGATTTTGGGATAAAAAGAGGGAAATATGCATTGGAATGCCCAGTAGCCTTGAACATTTTATCCAGTTGGGCCTGCATCTTTTCCCAAATAGCATAACCGTAGGGTTTGATTACCATACACCCCCTGACTTCGGAAGTCTCTGCCAGTTCGGCACGTTTTACCAGTTCATTATACCATGCTGAATAATCCTCGCTTCTCTTAGGTAATCCTTTGCTCATGAAGTTATTTTTGTTGGTACTATTTTTGTAATTTTTGCGTTAGTATTAATATATTAGGCAGTGGCAAAGATATTTATTACAAATCTATTTCCTTACTTTGCCGTATAATTATTATAGACTATTAGTATAAATCAGGAGGATATCTATGAAAACTTATGGAATAACATTAGCAATTGGTCTGGCAGCATTGACGTTGTTAGGCGCCTGCGCTACTTCAGATCAGTATGCTCAATCCAATGAGTATGATGATCTCTATTTTACGGCCAGCGATAGGCAAACAGTAGAATTTACTAAGCTGAATGAACCTGAGCAGGCAGATTACCAGCAAGGCTCTTATGTTTATGATCAGCAGAGTTACTCTTCTAAGAACGTTAACCCTGAGTATGTTGCAAAATACAACAACGCTGGAGAGCAACAAGCGATCCAAGAAAACTCTGTACAGAATGAAGAGTACTTTGTAGAAGATTACAATCGTGAAGGCACCTATGCCGGAAGTGGCAACCAACCACAGGTTGTGAACAATTTCTACGGTTCGCCTATGGGTTATAGCACTTATGGCAACCCTTATTATGGCGGCATGAATTCTTTTTACGATCCTTTTTATGACCCATTCTGGGGACCCTCTACTTCTATGTGGGGACGTCCAGGCTGGAACATGAGCATCTCTATGGGATTTGGAATGGGATTCGGCAATTCATGGGGATACCGTCCCTGGAGAGATCCATTTTATAGCCCTTACGGATACGGAAGAAGCCCTTGGGGTTATCGCAACAGCTACTACGCTGGTTACTATGATGGACTTTATGGAGGAGGTTATGGATATTATAACCGTCCTGGTGTAGTTGTAATCAATAACAATGATTTAGGGGTAAACCGTCGCACGGTGACCACTGGCAGAAGCACTCAAAGAGCTTCCCGTGCTACGATGAACAGAAGCAACACAGCGGTCAGTAACCGTTCTTATAATACCAGTAGAAGTAGGGCAAACTCAGCCGCTAGTGCTAATCGCGCTGCTACTAATTCACGTTCATCTGCCAATAGTCGCTATAGTACGCCTAGCAGGAGCAGGAGCAGGGATTATACTGCTTCTCAGAATGAATATTATAAGCGCTCAAGGGTAAATGCTAATTCAGCAGCGTCAAACAGAGTATATCAAAGCTCAACGCCTGCCAGCCGGGGAAGTAGAACATATTCTGCTAGCGAAGCTACCAGAAACAGCCGGAGTAACACCTACTCTAACCGTTCAAGGCAAAGCACAAGTCCTTCAAGAAGTTATTCTAGCCCTAGCTATAATAGCAAAAGTTCTTCTCCTAGCTATAATAGCGGTTCCCGTAGCAATAACTCTTATTCACCGAGCCGGAATTCTTCACCCAGCAGGAGTTATACACCTTCTAATTCATCGCCAAGCAGGAGTTCAACTCCAAGTAGAAGTAGTGGTGGTGGACGTAGCTCCCGTAGTGGAAATAATTAATAATTTTCAAAGTCAGAAGGCTTTAGCATAAAGCAACATCTAGTGTAGTGAGAGCGTTATCTTACTACACTATTTTTTTGTCCAATACCATTAATTTGATATGAACTACACACATAAATACTATATCTTAACCCTGTTTTTCTGCACCTCTTTATTCACCGGGGCATACGCGCAAATAGCGGAAGATGCCTTGATGATCAGCAGAACTGCACCCGTAGGTTCTGCCCGCATCCTGGGATTAGGTGGGGGCGGAACAGCACTGGGAGGGGATGTCAGCGCAGCTTATATTAATCCCGCTGGCCTAGGTTTTTATAATCGCTCTCAGCTAGTACTTACGCCTAATTTTCAGAATGCCAAAACCAATACTAATTTCCTAGGAACGAGCTCTGAGACTTTTGACAACCATTTTAATGTCTCCAACTTTGGCATTGTCATCAATAATACGAAGGATGATATTATACCTGCCGATTATCGGGGAGGCTCTTTTGGCATTACCTACAATCAGACCAACTCCTATCATGTGTCTTATAATTTTGGTGGGGAGAACCCCTTTTCTTTAATGGACGAATTCGCCTTGCAGGCTAATGGAATAAATGCTAGTGAATTACTTCAAAATGCCTCAGAAGGTTATTTTCCTCGCTATATTGATGCGGCCTATGAAAATTACTTGATTAATGCTGATCCAAATGATCAAAGTTCATATGTACAATCCATTCCACTAGGAACAACAGCCATGCAGGAAGGTCGAGTAGAGGAACAAGGGAGGCAAAGTGAATGGGATTTCTCCTATGGTGGAAATTATAAAGACAAGGTGTATTTCGGAGCCAGCATAGGCTTTAAAAACTTTACCTACGAAAAAACGAATTCTTATTCGGAAGTCCCCCTTTATACACAGGAATACATGGATGATGTGGCTGCCGGCTCTCCTTTTTTTCCGGTAGACGATCAGTTTTCTATTAATTTTGTAGATGATATCAGGTTGGACGAAACCTTGAGGTTAGATGGTAGTGGCATCAATGCTACTATCGGATTCATCTATCGGCCCATTAATACACTAACCTTCGGTCTTTCTTACAAAACCCCTACTTTCTACAGTCTTACAGAGGAATATTTCTT
>JBBSOG010000558.1:0-3733 GCA_038259985.1 Cytophagales bacterium | reverse complement strand
GTAATATGATTGCCATACACAATGTGGTAGCGGCTTCGGCAACGGTAGGTTATTTGGGCAAGGAGGGGCTTATCCTCCGAAAAACCATCATTCCTACCCTGTACTACGTGCTGGTGGTAGGGCTGCTGGGCTTGCTCTTCTTAGGCTTTATCGCCTGAACAGTAGCTTAGAAACGGTGATAGCATAAAGTACGTCTATTGCGAGGCCGCCGGAGCGGGCCGCTAGCCTGCGACAATCTTCTCGTTTCTGGCTATGTACTTACCCCTTTTTCAATTTGCTGGCGATGTTACCTAATCCTCAGGGTTTCTACAGCGGCGGCCGCTCGCAGGTAACCCTGAGGGGGAATAATCAGCGAGTTCAGGAAATCTTCACCTTCTCGCTATTCTGAGCTACCGACTTATAGACAGCTTCCACGACACGGATGTCTTTTAAACCTTCTTCACCGGGTACAAGTACAGACTTGTTATTAATGATTGCCAAGGCGTCATCGTCCATCTGCTTGGCTTGCTGCATGTTGGGTAGCGTCGCGTTTAGCTTTTTGCCATCACTGGTCACACCCTGGACGCCACTGTAGCCCTGAAAAGGCTCCAATTTGTACCAGCCATCAGCACAGTTGATCATCAGGCTATTGACGCTTTTGCCAAAAGTAGCCATACAGTTGGCCGTTGTACCCCCGGGAAACTCCAGATCAAAATTCATGGTTTCTTCCACTTCGTGGTAAATCTCCGGGCGAGTGGTAGAGGCTCGGGCCGTCACAGCGATAGGTTCCTTCTGTGTAGCATAGCGCGCTGCATTTAGCGGATACACGCCCATGTCATACATGACGCCGCCACCCATCTCTTTTTTCTGCTTCCAGTGGTCTGTTCTTCCCTCGCGGTAACCAGCTTCCACATCTACATGCTGTACCTTGCCGTAAGTTTTGTTTTTGGTAAACTCAATAATTTGCTGGGTATTGGGTTCATGTTGCAGGCGGTAGCCAATGCTCAGTTTCTTCTTGTTTTTATTGCAGGCGTCTATCATGTTCTGGCATTCTTCTTCTGTCATGGCCATGGGTTTTTCGCACCAGACATGCTTACCGGCATTCGCAGCTTTGATGCTATATTCGGCATGCATGGAAGGCGGCAGCACGATGTAAATCACATCTATGTCCGGATTATTGGCTACCTCATCCATCGTTTCGTAATTGTAAATATTCTTATCAGGGATATTATACTGGGCTTTCCACTTTTCAGCTTTAGCTGGTGTCCCGGTAACAATGCCTCTGAGTTCGCAATGCTCAGTTTGCTGTAAAGCCGGAGCCAAAAGGTCAGTGCTGTAATATCCCAGCCCTACCAGGGCTACGCCCAGTTTTCTGTTTTGATTGGGAATAATAATGTTTGAAAAAGCGGAGGTGCTGAGCGCCAGCCCCGACATCCCGGCTAAACTTTGTCCTAAAAATTTTCTGCGGTTGATCATAGTGTATATTGTTTGTAGTATATTTTTGTTTTCCAATTCATCAGCGTGGAAGCCTTATCTGCCTGGTAGCGCTTCTATAAAAAATCAGAACCCTACCCAATATAAAAAATTAGTGTGATTCGCGAAAAACGCTTTCCTATCCACGAACTATGCTTGCTTAGCAAAAGTTATAGATAAAAATTTGTGTTTATTGATTTATCCGACGGAATGCAACAACTAAAATCTTGGCTGCCCAGGGGATAATGCTTAGATTGAGATTTACAAATTTTGCCAGCTACCTTAAGCTTTTGCAAAGGTTCGTGCCAATACTAATTACTAGAATAGTAAGTGAATGAAAATGATGAAACTACCTATCCTGTTCGCGACATTACTGCTTGCTGCCTCATGCAGCAGTGATTCCCAAACTTCTGCTACCAACGATAAAAAACCTGAAGTAGCTGCCCCGGTTTCAAATTCTTTATCAAAAGATGAAGCCAGACCCGCTGAGCAACCGGAGGGCATGGCTTGGATACCAGGCGGAAAGTTTACCATGGGCAGCGAAGCCCAGGAAGCTAACCGAACTGAAGGACCTGAATATATGGTGGAAGTGTCCGGCTTTTGGATGGATACCCACGAAGTGACTAATGCCGAATATAGAAAATTTGTAGACGCAACCGCTTATAAGACCGTGGCGGAACGCCCAATAGACTGGGAAGAGCTGAAAAAGCAGGTTCCTCCGGGCACGCCCAAGCCCCCGGAAGATATGCTGCAACCCGGCTCACTGATATTTGCCCCCCCGCATCAGGCCGTTCCCTTGGACGATTACTCCCGCTGGTGGGCCTGGCAGACCGGCGCTGACTGGCAGCACCCCAGTGGGCCGGGCAGCACTATTGAAGGTAAAGATCATTTTCCGGTAGTACACATCGCTTACGAAGATGCCCAAGCTTATGCGGAATGGACAGGCAAACGCCTGCCTACCGAAGCGGAATGGGAGTTTGCTGCCCGTGGCGGCAATACTAACTTACCATTTGCCTGGGGCGACGAGCTTATGCCCAGCGGTAAGTACCTGGCTAACTTTTTTCAAGGTAACTTTCCCTATAATAACAGCGGACAAGATGGCTTTGCCGGGGCCGCGCCTATCCAAAGCTTTAAGCCTAATGGCTATGGATTGTATGATATGATCGGAAATGTGTGGGAGTGGAGTGCCGACTGGTACCGTCCTGATACCCATGCCCGCAACAAACTGGCTGGTATGGCTGCCTGCAAAGACCCTATCGGCCCGGAGTCTAGCTATGATCCTACAGATCCTTATTCTGAAAAGAGGGTGATCAAAGGAGGCTCTTATCTCTGTAGTGAGCAATATTGCAGCAATTACCGTCCCAGTGCACGCATGGCTACCGCCACTGATTCTGGTCAGGAGCACCTAGGCTTCCGCTGTGTCAAAGATGCTAATGCCCAAATGTAACCCCGAATATGAAAAGTGCATTTTCACTTCCTGCTATTTTCTTGCTTACATTTTGTTGGATAATGTTCAGCCCAGTATTGCTATACGCTCAGGGTAGTGAAAATCTACGTCCCGGCACTATTTATGAGGCAGGGGATGCGCTTTATGCGCCAACTTACGGCATTCGTGGGGAAGTACCATTAGGCTGGCAAGGCGGGCTGCCCCGCGATACGGAGCTATTTCTGCTATTGCCTGCCCACGTTACTACCGACATACAGATATATACCTTTGCAGTAGCAGATAACTTAGCAGACATCAAACAGCGCTGGCAGAAGCCCATAGAAATTTCTTATGGCATTCTGGCGCAGCCCAAGGGAACGCCGGAAGAAAAAAACGGTATACTAACGCAGCAGTTCACTTTCAGCAACCGTCCGGATTACCAGGCGATTGGTAATGCCCGGTGTGGTGAATATGGTACTTGTGTAGTTTCTTTTCTGACAGGCAATCTGAATCAAATGCCCAAAGCTAAAAGCTCACTACAAGAGTTTATGCAGTCAGTTTCCTTTGAAAAACCTGACCCCAGCGCAGCAATAATACCTTTTGACTGGCAGGCATTCTTACCAGATAAGCATATTTTCACTTACTACGCTATGCGTGGTAATCCTAATAAAAATAATCTTTATCTCTGTCCCGATGGTACTTTCACTATGGATATCTCCCGCCATGAACTGTGTTAATAGTCAAGAAAATTGAGCATTTTTTTTGCATCTGGGATGTTCACCCACATATTCATCCTGGTACTTGGTATTCGATGTTACCACAGCAAAAATCTGTCGGATCAGCTTATTGGCAACC
>JBBSOG010000557.1:0-3740 GCA_038259985.1 Cytophagales bacterium | reverse complement strand
CGCTCGGTGGTGTAGGCTCAGGGACAGTGATTGACCATGTAGAAATTTTTGCTAATCTGGACGATGGTATTGAATTTTTCGGAGGTACTGTAAATGTGACCAATTTCCTATCCTACTGGCAAGGAGATGACGGGGTTGATATTGACCAGAATTATAGTGGAACAGTTAACAACTTTGCTGTAATCCATGGTGCAGGGGTAGGTACTGACGAAGGATTGGAGATTGATGGCCCTGAAGGTGCTACTAATACTGCTGGCTTATTTACTTTGATGAATGGTACAGTAATGGGTGATGAGTCGGGTGAAGGTTCTGCCGCTGACCTTAAATCAAAAGCCCAGGGTACCATAGAGAATGTATACTTTAGCAGATATACTGCTGATAAATACATCAAACTAAGGACCAGCTACCAGGATTTTTGTGGGGACATCAAGACCGATGCCTACAACTATTACGTAGATGCCAGCCCTAAATTGATCATCAAAAACAGCCAGTTTGGCAATGCTTCTGCTGACGATCAGTTGGTTACAGCATATACTGCTTCTTTGCAATCTGCTGAAGCAAACGCCCCTTTTTGCGAATTAAAAGAAGGCCAACAAGCAGCAGCTACGTCTGTACTGGCTAATCCTGCTTATGCCAACACCAGAGAGGTAGGTACGGCTACCGTGGGTGCAGATCTTTCAGTATTTGAAAACTGGACTATTACCGATATTAAAGGAGGATTACAGTAATTGTATTTCTGAAAAAGCAAGCTTATCTACCGGGGGGCTTGCTTTATGTTTTCTATTGTACCCTATCACGTCCAAATTAAAGGGTATCACAGTTTATTACTTGATTAAAAATCATTCTACGTCCGTTCAATTTGACATGAACATGAAAAAGATAATACTATTATCATTACTTGTACTTGCTGTGTTCACATCTTATGCCCAGCAAGGCTTTTTGAGAGGTAAAATCATAGATGCCGAGACCGGCGAAGCACTCATAGGGGCTACGGTTTCCGAACAAGGTACCAGCAATGGCGCGGTAGCTGATTTCAACGGAAATTATTCCCTGAATTTGGCACCCGGCAGCCATACTGTGGTGTTTCAGTTTGTTTCTTACCAGCCCAAGAGCGTCAGTGAAATTGAGATCAAGGCGGATCAAACCACCACAATTGACATTGCTTTGTCCAGCGATGTCACCGAACTGGAAGGAGTAACCATCACTGCCACCCAGACCCGCGATACCGAGTCTGCCCTCCTCACGCTGCAAAGAAAGTCAGCTAACCTGATGGACGGTATCTCTACCCAAACCTTCCGCAAAGTGGGGGACAGTGACCTGGGTTCAGCCGTGAAAAGGGTCACCGGGGTATCCGTGCAGGGCGGTAAATATGTATACGTCCGTGGCTTAGGCGACCGCTACACTAAAACTACCCTCAACGGCATGAGCATTCCCGGCTTGGATCCGGATAATAATTCGGTGCAGATTGACCTTTTTCCTACCAACACCATTGAAAATGTCATTGTATACAAGACTTTCACCCCGGACTTATCCGGTGATTTCGCGGGCGGGATCGTGAATATAGAAACTAAAGAATATCCTGAAGAAAAAACGACCAGTTTTTCAATTGGTGCTGGCTATACCCCGGGAATGAATTTCAATGATGACTTTATTTTATATAAAGGAGGTGATTTAGATAACCTGGGCTTTGATGACGGTACCAGGAAATTACCTTTTGATAAAAACACCAGCATTCCTGACGAGGCATTAAATGATCCCCTATTAAAAACCATTACCCGTAGTTTTAGTCCTACCATGGCTGCCCGGCCAAAGCCTACTTTCCTAAACACCAGTTTGTCTTTTACGCATGGTAACCAACTAAACCGGGGTAAGTATACGATAGGATACAACGCCGTATTAAATTACAAAAATGAATATGCCTATTACGATGATGTGTTTTTTGGTGACTTCCTGAAAAGTAACGATCCAAGTGAATATCAATTGCAGCGCTTTTCGCAACGTGCCGGTAGATTAGGCCAGCAAAACGTCTTGTGGAGTGCTTTACTGTCGGGAGCCCTAAAATTTGACAATCATAATTTTTCCTTGAGCTTGCTTAGAAACCAGAACGGCCAGAGCCAGGCTTCCGACCGGTTTTTCTATGATTTTGACCAGACTGGCGCTACGCTCCTTCAGGATATCCTGACCTATACCCAGCGTTCCCTGACTACCGGGATACTGGTAGGCAAACATAATTTTGATAAGTTTGACCTGGAATGGCGCAATGTGCTTAACTATTCAGAAATTGATGACCCTGATTTCAGGACGACTTCTATTTCCGTTTCCCAGGGTGATACTACTTTGAGGGTGGGTGATGGTGCAGGAATCAATCGTTTTTGGAGAGAGCTAAATGAATGGAATGAGAGTTTTAAGGTAGACCTGAGTATTCCTTACGGAAAGGGCTCCAAGTTGAAATTTGGAGGAATTGGCACCTACAAAACCAGAAGTTTTGAAGTGCTATCGTATGATTTTAGGGTTACCGATCCATTTAATGTATCTATAGACCCTGATTACTTTTTTAGAGAAGAAAATATCTGGACACCCGAGGAGCAAGAAGGTACCTATGCAGAGGGTAATTTTCAACCTGCTGACTCTTATAATGCCCGTCAAACAGTGTTCGGGGGTTATGTAATGACAGAACAGCAACTATTTTCCACTTTGAAAGCCATCTATGGGGTGCGGTTGGAAAAGGCCGATATGTATTATACCGGCCAAAATAACCAGGGAACAGTATTTTACGATGATGAGAGAACTCTGGATGAATTGGATATACTTCCCTCGGTGAATGTAGTTTATAACCTGATGGAGGAAATGAACCTGAGGGTTTCTTATAATAGAACACTGGCAAGGCCAACCTTCAAAGAAAAATCAATATCCCAGATATTTGACCCTATATCAAACCGTACTTTTGTAGGTAATATTGACTTGGAAGAAACCCATATTGACAATGCAGATATCCGCTGGGAATATTTTTATTCCCCAGAAGAAATGGTGTCTATCTCAGGATTTTACAAGCATTTCAATGGGCATATAGAACTAACGTCGTTTGATGTAAGGCCGGATGAACTGAAACCCCGAAATGCTGGTGAAAGTGAAATAATGGGAGTAGAAATAGAGGTAAGAAAGAACCTGGAGTTCATTGCCCCTGCGCTGACCAACCTATCTATTGGTACTAATGCCTCCTTTGTGCGTTCTGCCGTAGATCTTAATTCTGTCATTGTCAATAATAGTGGTACCACTGACTACGAATTGCGCCAGCAATTCTTAAGAGAGGGAGAAGAACTGGATGATACCCGTCCCATGGCTGGACAAGCCCCTTTCCTGATTAATGCTTATCTGAATTATACCAATAACGAAGGTGATTTCAATGTTAATGTGGCCTACAATGTACAAGGCGAGACGCTGAATATTGTAGGCTCCGGTAGGGTAGCGGACGTATATACCAAACCTTTCAATAGCCTGAATCTTAATATGTACAAAGATTTGGGAGTAGAAAGGCATTCCCGAATTACCGTCGGCGTGACCAACATATTAGAAGATGATATAGAGAATGTGTTCAAATCTTATCAGGCGGATGAGCAGTATTTCTCTGTCTTCCGTCCCGGCAGGACTTTCTCATTGAAGTACAGCTATCGGTTCTAATACAAAAACTTGTTAACAGTAAACGACACAAAAAAAAGCGGCCTCAGTGCCGCTTTTTTTTT
>JBBSOG010000556.1:0-3768 GCA_038259985.1 Cytophagales bacterium | reverse complement strand
TTTTGTTTTTTAATTTTACAACAGGACAAACTTATCACTTAATAAGGTACTAAAATTGGAGAAAACCGACATTCAATCTTTCCACTCCGTAGCTGGGGATTTGCCCGAAAAATAAACTTTGGGGCTAACGCCTGAAAATTGCTTGAAGTCGCGAATAAAGTGTGATTGATCGTAATAACCACAGTCTAGGGCGATATCAGTAAGCTTCATTTGTTCTTTACCATAACACTGCATAGCCCGATGAAACCGGCTGATCCGGATAAATTGCTTGGGGTTGAACCCGGTAAACCGCAAAAACTGGCGTTCCAGTTGGCGCTCACTCACAAAGTATTCAGAGGTGAGCTGACGCACCTTAGGTGCAGCATTTGAATGCATGATATGTTTCAAAGCGGCAAATACCGGTAGTTGTACGGTCTGCGTTTTTGCCAGTCTTTTTTCCAGAAAATCTTCAATGATGGCCACGCGTTTTTCATGCGTAGGACTATTCATGATGGCATCTTCCAGTGTATTGCCAAATGTTCTTGCCAGAGTGTCCAGGTCAACCATCTGGTTGGTTAGTTCATAGGCCGGAATGCCAAAAAGCAAAGGCAGGGTATGGGGGTAGAGGTAGATACCGAAGATGCCAAAACCGCTATTGATCTCAAACTTTCGGGTTTGGCTGGATGGTGCGCTGATACCCGACAGAAAAGAAAGCGTTCGCGTACCATTTCCATCAATCTCATCAAACTGTCCGTGATAGTGAAACAAAAGCTCGGGGCAGACATCGGCCATCGCATAATGCGTGTAGGGCTGGTCGCTCTCCAGCAACCAGTAAAACCGAATATATTCCTGGAGCTTTGGTGAAGGGGATATGGTTTGGTATTGCAACAAGTATTTTACCGTTAGGTCATGGAATATATTGAAATGCCTGATCAAAACCAATGCAGTGGTTATGGCATTATTTTCAGCTAAGTCATTATTTGCTTACCGTCAAACCTTGGTAGTTGCTTCTGTAGGCGTAGGCTAGAAAAAGCGTGCCTAAAAATACAAAAATAGCTATGGGAAGTCCTTCCGGTGCTAAGAAGGAGTGTACCAACAGGATATTAACCACAATAGGGAAGATGACTATAGTAGCCAAAGGTATAAATCTCCCAATGAGGAAAGCAATACCGCAAACCAACTCAACGACCTTGACCAGTGGCATCAAGTAGCCCGAGGCATCCAGGCCCTCGTTGAAGGTTTTAAGGTTACCTGTGAGTTCTGGCTGTGGCACCAGGTCAAAAAAGTAAGCAACTGACCCGAAGACAAAGATTAGTCCCATGAGTACACGGACAATAATGGTTGCAATTTTCATTTTTAAGCTTTTCAATTGAGCATGGTTTATTTAAGTGTGCCTAAAACAGATTCCAATTGATCAAAAGTACTTTCAAAGCCCATTTCCATATTGCCAATGTTGTTGCCAAAGGTTTCCAGTACTTCGGCAGAAGCAACTAGCGGATAGCTGACCATTTTCATCAGGGTTTTCTCACCTTGTTCATCAAAGGTGATGGTGTTGAGTATTTCCAAAGGCCAGTGCTTTCCGAAAGGGACTTCAGGGGCTTTGACTGTTTCACCTTTTTCATTGGAAAATGCATTGGTAAAAACAATTTTCGTCGGCTTTTTGATGTCTTTATAGACAAAGATTCCCCACATGATACTGCCATCGGGTCCTTTTAAGCCATAGTGAAAAACCCCTTCCGGCTGAAATTTAAACCTTTTTACTTGTGTGGTAAGTCCTTTCGGTCCCCACCATTGGGAGAGGTAGTCTGCTTTACTAAAAGCCTGCCAGACAAGCGCTCTTGGTGCATTGAAGGTTCTATTTATTGTCAGTTTTGGGTTATTGCTGGTGTCAGACATATTGCTTTCATCCATTGCTTTCATTTTTTTTATTCAAGGTGTAATGAAGAACAGCAATACCACAGTCAAAAGCCTGCGCTTTCACCAGACTGAAAGGCTGTTTTGCTTTAAGTTCCCGAAAAATCGGCATCCCTTTACCAATGGCCGTGGGGTTAATGAGCAAATGTAGCTCGTCAATCAGGCCATGTTTGATAAGCGCCGACACAAAAGCTGCCCCGCCATAAGCGATGATGTCTTTGCCATCTTGTTCTTTTAGTTGGTTAATTTCATCAACAAGGTCACCTTTTGCTAAAGTTGTATTATCCCATGCTGACTTCTTAAGCGTTTTGGTAAAAACAACTTTGGGCGTGTCTGTGAACTTCTTGCCTGCTGTAAATTCCGGGTTATCCGGATCAGCCGCTACTTTAGCCCAATATGGAATAAACCCTTGGGCAAGTTTTCTGCCCAATACAATGGTATCAATAGGATCTGTGATTTCCGTGACATATTCAATAATGTCTTCAGTCCAGGGAAAAGCCATCCAGTCCATTTCACCATTTGGCCCTGCGATAAACCCATCCACGGTTATTTGTACTTGTAATTTTAGTTTTCTCATGTTCAGCTTATGGTTTTTATTTTTTTGGTAGATACTGCTAATAACTCATCCAAGTTCTCAGTACGTGAAGCTTTTTGTTGGTGAGGTCTTTGGTGATTTGTGTTTTCATGGGCCTTTCCTTTTATGTTTCATTTCTTCTAATAAATGGTCTAGTTGGTCAAATTTACTCTCCCACATCTCCCTGAAAGGAGCGAGCCAGTCGGCCACTTCCATCAGTTTTTGTGGCTGCACCTCACAGAAGCGTTCCCTACCCCGCTGGTTGATGGTGACCAGGCCACATTCCGTCAGTATCTTGATGTGCTGAGAAATGGCTGGTCTGCTCATGTCAAAGTTTTCTGCAATGGCATTGAGGTTTAAAGACTTTTGAGCGATGAGGTTGATGATGTCCCGCCTTGTCGGATCTGCTATTGCCTGAAATACATCTCTTCTCATTCCTTTCTACTTTGATATGTAAGTATTCGCTTACAAATAAAAGTGTAAGTATTTGCTTACGCAAGCTATTTTTAAATTATTTTTTTTAGTGCGCATCTTGCCATGCTAGGCTAGAATAAAAGCAGCCTATCCATTGATGGAAATAATTTTTTGAGCATCTTTCTATCTTCCTTTCAGCTAAAACATCAGACGGTTCAACTGAAATTTTACTGTTCAAAATCCTGCAAAATATCTCTAAGCCGAGTGAGGGGCTGCTTAAAGTTCTTCTTATTTTCTGCCAAAATAGCCATGGCACAAGCCCCTATGGTAAGCAGCAAACATACGCTGGCAGCAATCGGATACGCGCTGATGCCTCCCGGGACATAGAGCCGGAAAATAACCCAGATGAGCACCGCGGAGCTGAGTGGCACAAGCATAGTTTCATATCCTTTTTTAAAGCGATAAAAACTTGCCAGCAGTGTATACTGTTGCCGGATATATTCGTGGATAGGTAATCCTAAAACGTGTTTCTCATCGGTTTTGAGTACTGCCAGACGTTTGAATTTCCTCATCAGCACCACAGTAAAAGGCACATACAGCAGTAGGCAAAACAGGCTTATGTACAGCATTGGGCTATCCGCCCAGTACCTCACTATGATGTGGGACAAGAAAGCGTACACAATAAGCTGAAGGGTAAATGATGCCCAAAAGTATTGCATGCTGATATGCTTCTGCTGATTGGCCTTCAGTTTTAATACTTTTTGCCATGATAGATGGTCAAAAGACTCAGCTTGTGAGGTATTGGCTTTGTTTTCAAGCCAGTTTTTTTTGAATTCTTCAATATTTTCCATCTTTGGTAGCATTAAAACTTTGAGTTAGCTTTTTTT
>JBBSOG010000555.1:0-3774 GCA_038259985.1 Cytophagales bacterium | reverse complement strand
GATTTTCTTGCCTCCCATCCGCAACGACAATACCCCCAGCAGGGTAATCTCGGTGAGCCTTGCGCCGTACTCAAAGTTAGCGCTGGCGGCCGGGCCTCCCTTGATGGCATCTACCCAATCCCGGAAGTGTCCTTTAGAACGGGGAATGCTTTGCTTAGGTGGTTTGATAGATTGGCGTAAGCTCTCGGGAAAAACCTCAGGTGCACGGTTGCCCCCGTCATTCATGATGACGCCTTTCTCACCGACAAACATGGAGGCACGTCGCCCGTATTCGTAATCTTTGGGCAATGCCGGATGCAAGTCAGGACGCAGGCCACCGGAGTACCAAGTGAGCTTCAACGCTTGCTGGTCTCCCTGCGCTTTATACTCATAATACCCAATTTCCCCGTAGGGCGCGATTTCTTCATTGCTAAAGCCCGAAGGAAAAATCTGTACGCTTTCGGGAGCTTTCAGGTTAAATGCCCAGGTAGCAGCATCCATGTCATGGCAACCAAAATCGCCCAAAGCCCCACAGCCAAAGTCCCAGAAATCACGCCACGTGACGGGCACATAATCTTCATGAAATGGGCGCTCTGCGCGTGGGCCTAACCATTGCTGCCAGTCAAAGCCGATGGGCAAGGTGGTACTTCCCTCCGGCAAGCCTTGCAGGCCGGGAAGCCAGCGTCCGGCAGGCACCCAGGCATGGGCCTCGGTTACTTTACCAATCGCACCAGCACGCAGGTATTCTACTGTCTCCCGCATACCATCGGCACTATGGCCGCTGTTGTCCATTTGCGTCGCCAAGCCACTTTCCTTGGCTAGTTTTTGTATCATCCTGGCTTCCCAGATATTATGGGTTAGTGGCTTCTCACAATATACATGTTTACCGGCTTTTAGCGCATGTGTGGTAATGTAGGCATGGGTATGGTCAGGGGTAGAACAAACGATGGCATCCAGGGACTGTTCTTTCTCCAACATCTCCTTAAAGTCAGGGTATTCGGCTACTTTGTAATTAGGGGTTTTGGCTTGATAATGTTTTTCTATCATCTCCATCACTGGGCCACGGCCTGCTTCTGTTTTATAGTAAAAGTCAGCCAGGTTCCAGTAATAGGCAGGGTCAGCAATGGCGGTTATCTGCACATCATCCAGTTTCAAAAATTCCCCGGTATTTTGCCTGCCCTTGCCCCCGGCACCGATGATACCGATATTCACTTTGTCGCTGGGGGGCATAAAACCTTTACCACCCAAAACATGGCGGGGGACGATCATAAAAGCGGCGGCTGACATGGCAGAGGCTTTTACAAAATCACGGCGGGACTTTTCCTTACTTTTAGGTTTATAGTTTTTCATGAACTTATTTGAGTTTTATTCAATATGAGCAACGAACTTTGGTAATCTTTTTTAAGATAAGGAGTTTCCTTTACATTTGATAAGATTCCCTTGATCGTTAAACACTTCCGCTGAAAATATAGTGTACGATACTTTAGTTTAACCATAAATTCTTTAAGCTTGAATAATCTGACAAATCCTATTCAGTGTGTAATTTTTGACTGCGACGGTGTATTGGTAGATAGTGAAATCCTTGCTTCGCAGGCAGCACTCCGAATGTTAGAGCCATACGGCTTCAGTATGAGCCCTAAAGCCTACTCGCATAGGTTTGCCGGAAAGGTAGAAGAAGATAGCCTATCAGTCATCAAAAATGAATACAATATTGAATTGCCCGATGACTTTCTATCAAAGATGCGCCTGGAGATTGAGCATAGCCTTGATCATGAATTACAAGCTATCCAGGGAGCCAGAGAGGTTATAGAAACGATTCCGGTACAGAAAGCAGTAGTATCCAACAGCCGTTCGGTCAGGGTCGTCTCATCCCTTAAAGTAGCCGGACTCTCTGATTTGTTTGGGAAACACTTGTTTGCCGCCGAAATGGTAGCCAATCCAAAACCTGCCCCTGATGTCTATCTCTTTGCTGCCGAAACTTTAGGGGTTAATCCTTCGGCATGTCTGGTGATAGAAGATAGTCAGAGTGGTGTAAAGGCTGCGCATAGCGCCGGTATGCAGGTTATTGGATTTCTAGGAGCAAGCCATATTCCTGATGGACATGCTGATACGCTTAAAGCAAACGGGGCTTTTACTGCTGTTGATGATATGAAAGTGCTTGGACAATTGTTTCATGAGATATTTGAACAAAACTAATAGTTTACCGCTAATTAATTATCCAAATTTGAGCAGCCTGCTATACTTTTGGCAGCTTCCATGGGCCACGATAGTAAGCCTGTGTAAGTTTGTGCGCTTCATCATTTTGAATAACTTCGCTCTTTTGGCCATCCCAGAATACTTTGTTTCCAGTTCTGTAAGCTATATTTCCCAGTTCCGCATTTAGAGCAGCAGCGTAGCCCATCTCTATGGTACAGTTGGTAGGCTGGCGGGATTTGATACAATCCAGAAAGTTGAGCGTATGTAACTCTAACCCACGCCCGTTGCTGGTTTGTACCGGAAGTTTTTCCGTCAGAAACTTACCGTCTTCTTCTTCCGGCAACACCTCCCATTGCCCGCGGTCTATCACCAATGTACCGAGCGTCCCCACAAAAGCCACGCCGGGCTGGTTGCGGTTATAGGGGCCTACTGCGCTGCCCAGAGACTGTTCCCACAGCATGGAAAAGTCACCAAAATCATATAGGGCATGCAGGGTATCGGGGGTTTCTGCAGCGCTCTCAGGATTGGCATACTTACCTCCGGTAGCAGACACAGAAATTGGCGTAGTGACCTGCATTCCAGCCAAAACCATATCTATCATATGCACCCCCCAGTCGGTCATCAGGCCACCGGCATAATCCCAGAAATAGCGAAAGCTACCATGAAAACGGTTGGGATTAAAAGGACGTTTGGGCGCTGGCCCCAGCCACATATCATAATCTACGCCTTCCGGTACCGCTGTATTTTCTTTGACCGGAAAACTTCTTCCATAATTGGTATATGCCCAACTGCGTGCTGAGCGAATTTTGCCCAGTTTACCTGAATTCAGATAATCAAGGGCACTTTCCCAGTGAGGATCACTACGTTGCCACTGCCCTACCTGTACTACCCGATCATAACGTTTTGCTGCTGCTACCATCAGCTTGCACTCTTCAATGGAGTTGGCAATGGGTTTTTCTACATACACATCTTTACCCGCCTCACAGGCATGTATCATCTGTAGGCAATGCCAATGGTCAGGCGTACCTATGATGACCGCATCAATATCTTTATTGTCTAATAGTTTTCTGTAATCACGGTACAGTTCTGCTTTCTTTCCGCTACTTTTTTCTAACTCTCCTGCTCGCTTTTGCAAAACATTATTATCTACGTCACAGAGGGCAATGCATGCTACTCTTAAATGCTTGAGCATGGTATTTAAATTGTGCCAGCCCATTCCATTACAACCGATCAAGCCTATGTTAATAGTATCGCTCGGTGATACTATTTGCTGCGTTTTTTTTGAATCGGGGGTTGAGAAAACATTTCCAGGTATAGCAGTTAAACTTATTCCAGTTGTAAGTTGGACTGCGTTTTGCAAGAATTTCCTTCTGGCTTTTTTCATGAGTAATTAGGTTGTGTCAAGGTTCGGCTTCATAAATTATTAATTATACTTTAGAATTAATAGAAAAATTCATTGTTTCACTCTTTTAAGGTTTTAGAGCATGTTTAAAAATTTTATTCGCTTCTTATAGATCAAAGCAAATATCTATACTGCACATCGCTTCTTCGCTTTGTTACTTTTTGTCATTGCCACAAAAAGTAACCAAAAAAGTCTAG
>JBBSOG010000554.1:0-3788 GCA_038259985.1 Cytophagales bacterium | reverse complement strand
CCTAAATCTGATTTCCATTTTTCCGGTAGGGGAAAAACAAACTGCGGAAAAGTAAGGGCCAAGTTGCCCCCCGCTTCCACACTTCGGTAGGCCCCTCTACCTTCAGAACCTGAGGGGGGGGGCACGCCCTCAATACCTGCCCTTCCGCTTAATTCCAAAATTTCCAAACCACCGAATACATTCCTGATTTTGAGGGAAGAATTGATAAAAGGACCGGGCAGTCCCTGGCTTACGTTAAGTCCCACTTCATTGGAGGTCTGGTATTTTTTGAGCGGGCTGGCATATATGTGGGCAATAAATTGATTGCCCGTAGTATCGTAATTGACATTGATAAATTTAAAAACATCAAGGTTAGATAACTGTCGCTGAGTTTGTAAAGATTGCTCCAGGCTATAAAGGCTGTCAGGATAAATGAATATACGACGGTCCAGTATCTTTTTATAGTACTCATATTCGTAGTAACGATAAGTAATATTGTTGTAGTCGCTGGATTGGCGCATGCCCAGAGACCTATTATCACCGACATCCGAATCGGTAACAAAAATAACCGAATCAATCTTGAACCTTTTATGATATCCCCTTTTGGCAGGATCGCGGATGATCGTATTGATAGATACCTTTCTTTCGGCAATGGTGGAATCCACCTGATATTCTATATATTGCCTGCTAAAGTCATAAAAACCGTTGTTTCTCAACAATGTCTCTATGCGTTCCCGCTCTTGGGATAATTTTTCCTGATCGTAAATCTGCCCTTCTTTTACTGTCCTTTCCTCGTAGCTTTTACTAATCAAGTCTTGAATGACCGTGTCCTGGGAAAGATAAGTGATGGTATCTATTTGATAAGGGAGTTGTTCGTTAAGCGTATAGATGGAGGTTGCTTTTTTCCCATCCAAAGAAGTCTCGTGGTCTACCGTACCATTGAAGAAACCTTTGGTGTGAAGGTAGTTTTCCATCTGCTGACGGGTCACTTCGGCCTGCGAACTGTCATACACGGCTAAGGGTTCACCCCAGCGCATCAGAAGATTGCCTTCTTCTATCTCCCGGTCTATTTTACCTACCTTTTTTTCCTTCTTAGCTTCCAGACGCTCTTTTTTCCTTTCTTTTTCCGTCTCTTCAATTTTAGTATTGTACTTATCAATGACCTGTTGCTTCTCTTCCTGTAATTCCTCTTTATCGTAATAATCGGTTCCTATATAATAAATCCAGACAAAGGGGGCGAAGGGGATCAATGGAAAAGTACGGTTAGGCTCCTGACGGTAAAAGTCAGACAGGTCTTCTTCATTGAGTCTTTCTGCATTATTTATTTTTTGCTTATATAGCAAATATTCACCTTCATCCAGGTGCTTGGTACCCAGGCAACCGGAAAGGAACAAACAAAGGGAAAGAGCAAACAGCAAACTCTTAAAGACGCGGTACAATGTGACGGTATTAATGGCTAAAAATGATTTCAAAAAAATATATAAAATTAATTAAGGCACTTCAACAGAGGAAGTTTAGGAAAAAATATAAGCTTTTTCTAGTTGAAGGGAGCAAAAATGTTTTAGAGCTACTTTCAACAAATTACAGCATTAGAACGCTGATTGTTACTCCAGTGTTTTCAGAAGCCCACAAAGATGCACTAAATGTTATTAATGATGTTGAGAAGATTATCACCGATGAAAAAAGTTTATCATCAGCAAGCACTTTAAAAAGTAACAACGCAGCACTGGCCATTGTAGAAATCCCTGCCCCTTCTACCTATCAGCACCTGCCCGACAATTATATCCTTGCCTTGGATGATATAAAAGACCCGGGTAACCTGGGAACCATACTCCGCATAGCCGATTGGTACGGCATTTCGCAGATTGTTTGCTCACCGGAAACTACCGATGTGTATAACCCTAAAGTGATCAGCGCCAGCATGGGTTCCTTTTTGAGGGTACAGGTCAATTATTTGGAATTGGATACTTTTTTCAGCGAAAACCAAAGTCCGGTATATGGCGCCTACGCGGATGCGGGCACAAATGTGCATACTGCTAAATTCAGTAAGGGAGGTGTTTTATTGATGGGAAGTGAATCCCACGGCATCCATCCAAATTACAGCGAGTACATCAACCATAAAATCAATATTCCTTCTTACGGACAAGCGGAGTCGTTGAATGTTAGCATTGCCACCGCAATTATTTGTGATAATATACGGAGGAGCTCAAATGAATAGTAGGCAAGCCTTTTAGTGTTGATCAGATGATAAAAGTCTAATTCTAATCTTTGTTCACCTGAAAACCGCTTCCCTCATTCTAACCTAACCCCTGCCCTGATGGCTATAGGAAGACTGTTCTCCCGGGGCGGGATGGGACAGGAATATTTGTCATTATAAGCACAATATGGATTATAGGCTTTGTTGAAATCCAGGATGATTTTGTCACTTTCGGGAATCCTAAGATCAAGATAACGGCCACCACCATAGGTTTCATTAGCACTGCTAAGATCAGTAAAAGGGATAAAAAGATAATCCCGATATTCTTCTGTTTCTCGCAATTGATGGTTTTGATAGATGTTCTGTTGGTAAGTTTCTCCCGCTATTTCAAAGTGGGCCTCTCCATATTTTTCATAGATGGGCATCTTTCCGTTAGACGTTTTCATCTTAAAAGGCTTGGAATCGGGTGTGCGAACAAATTTGGCTTCTACCCTGTACTTAGCATCTGCTGGAAAGAAAGGCAAACCTGAAAATGATGACAATTCTTTACGTTTTAGGGGTGAAGTCTTGGGGTCAGCATATTCTTCATTGAGTTCGTGCTGAAAGGTAGCTATCTCTTCTTGGTAGGCAACGCTATCCTGAGCTTGTAAATGTACAATATGTATCAATATAGCAATGAAAATTAGTATGCCTTTCTTCATAAAAACTCGTGCGGATTTAATTACTAAAAAATGAGAAATCTGACCGATGGTTATTACAAATAGCGAACAGCCGATCTTCAACAAGGCACTAGAATTTCCTTTTCCAGCGCAAGATAATGGCTAAGTTCTTCTTTGTCATTAAACAAGGGGTGAATAGTGACGTGACAGCTATACTCATCGCCATTTTTGCGATAGTTTACAATCTCAGCCGAGAATGGTTGTCTTTCAGATACTTTTTGCTTTATGCTTTCCCTGGAATCTAGAGAAGTGTTTTTACCTTGAAGAAAGCGGGGGGATTTGCCTATCGCAAACTGAGCGGTATATCCCGTCATTTTCCCAAAGCCTTCACTGACCCACTGAATCATTTGCTGTGCATCCGTAAGCACCAAGGCATCATAATCGTTTTTAACGAGCGGCTCAATGGCTAACTTCCAGTTAAACTGCTGGCCTAACTTCTGAAGTGCCTTCAACTCATCGTCTTTCTTAGCGGCATACTTGCATTCCATCAAATGCACCGCGTAAATGTCCCAGCACATGATGGGCGAAAGAAATTTTTCTGGCTTATTATGATTGACGTTCATGATTACATTAATTTTTCCCGAACAGCACTTTTTCTATTTTCCAAAGGCTCTTACCCGACAATTTCCGTATTGAAAATATTTTACTGCCAACGAATGAACGTTGCCTGAGCATTTACAATTTGTCTTAAGATTAAGCCCTGACTTTATTTAACACTAAATAATGCTTTCATGTTTATTTTCCGGCATTTGTTAACCTTGCAATGTAGAAAAATTCTTTGCATCCCAACTTGTATACTGGTAAAATAATGGCCCCAGATTGATTTATAGTGAAGGTTATTCTGATTTATTTTTAAGAGACTTAGAAAAGAAAACATTGCACTATCCTCAGTG
>JBBSOG010000553.1:0-3806 GCA_038259985.1 Cytophagales bacterium | reverse complement strand
CTTTGCCAGCGACCTGCGCCAGTTGAAAAGTGGCTCCTCCGTACAACGTATGGATTATGCTTTTAACAATACGAACCAGGAAACCCATCTCATTTCTTTTCACACTGCCCCGCTCATTATAGTGGAAGGGATTTTTATCTTTCATTACCCGGAAATAAAAAATCAGCTTGACCTGAAAATATTTATTGATGTAAACGAGCCTTTAAAATTCCAGCGGCGCATCACACGGGACCTGAATGAGAGAGGCTATCGGCTGGAAGATATTCTACATAAATATACACAGCATGTGGCTCCCGCTTACGAAAAGTATACAGCGACTTATCGTCAGGATGCGGATATTATCATTTGTAACAACCAGTCCTTGGAGGAGGGGTGTCCTCTTGCCGTAGAAGTACTGGCCACCTATTTAAAAAGTAAAGTTTATGAATAATCGCTTTGCAGTCATCGGACTTGGCCAGTTTGGCATGTCCATCGCGCTTACGCTGGCAGAGCGTGGAGCGGAAGTTATCGCCATTGACAATAGCCTGGATAAGGTAGACCAGGTGAAGGAAGAAGTAGCCTTAGCAGTGGCCATGGATGCCACCGACCCCCGGGCACTAAAAGCCCAAAATGTGCAGGAGGTAGACGCCGCAGTAGTAGCAATCGGTGAGGATTTTGAAAGTCTCATGCTCACGACGGTAATCTTGCAAGAACTCAAAGTAAAGCGTATAATCGCACGGGCTGCGAATAAACAGCAGCGTACTATACTGGAAAAGTTAGGGGTAAAAGAGATTCTTTCACCGGAGGATACGGTAGGAAAAAGTGTAGCGGAAACCTTGCTTCAACCCAGTATACGCTCATTTTTGGCCCTGCCCGATGAATATGAAATCGTAGAAATTGATACGCCCAAACGTATTATTGACCAGACAGTGGGTACTGTGAATTTACGGCAAGAGTTTAACCTCAATCTCATCACAGTAAAAAGGAAGTTTACTGAGGTAGAAGAAGGGGAAAAAAAAGAGGTGATGCATATCATCGGAGTACCACGGCCCGATACCATATTACAAGATAGCGATAAGATGATTATCTTGGGAAAAACACAGGATATCAAGCGGTTTATTGAATGTAGCCAGTAATATCTACCTTCATTTTTATCAAAGGAATAAAAAAATACAAATATTGTACTGATATTGTTGAAAGTGAATAGGCATAGCTTTTGTCAGGTAAGCCGTGAGACTGACCTGTACTTTTAAATTTGCTCAGAAGAGTAATACCAATTCCAGGGTATTAATAATCTAGAAAGAGGGTAAGTCTTACGCTTAAATTCAATGATTTTAGTACCATGAAATCCAAGGACAATAAGAAAACACCATCTACTGAAGATGCGAAGTTGGCCCGCATCAAAGACCTTGAGGCACAGCTAGCTGCTACCCAAGAACAACTTCAGTTCAAGGAAAATCAACTTGCCCATACCCGGGAGGACGTAGAGCTGCACCGGGAGAAGTTTCAGCTTGCCCTTGAGAACTCACCCATCATTCTTTTTCATCAGGATGATCAGCTACGCTATAGTTGGATTTACAATGCTTATCCTAAAATTTCCAGGGAAAAAATTATCGGGAAAAATGACCTGGAGATCAATGACGCACCCAGCGAGGACGTCATAAGGCTTCACCAGTGCAAGCAGGAAGTACTGAACACAGGCTATGAAGTCCAGATAGAAATCAGCATTGGTGGCAGGTGGTTTGATCTTAAAATCAAGCCAATTATTGAAGCGGGAAAAGTATGCGGAATCAACGGCGTGGGCATTGACATCACCGACCGCAAAACTTCTGCTGATATTGTAGAGCGCAACCAAAGCATCCTCAGTAGCATGATCAACCAGGGAACGGATCATGTGCTAGCCATCAACAAAGATTTCAACATATTGGCCCTGAACAATAAGGCAAAAGAGGATTTATTTCAACGGCTGAATATTAACTTTAGGCTGGGAGAAAACCTGGGGGAGAAGCTTAAGGATTTTCCTGACCGTCAGAAAGCAACGATAGCATTTTTTGAAAAAACTTTTCAAGGAGAAAAAGTAACCCTGGACACCTACCAGAGCACCAACGCGGAAGGAAAAGGAAACCGCTATTATGAAGGAACATTTTTCCCGATCATGGATTTGCAGGGCGAAATTATAGGTGGGGCAAATATAAACCGGGAAGTAACTTCACGCGTTCTGCTGGAGCAGCAAATGCAAGAGATTACCAAGCGGAGTGCCAACCTGATAGGGGATGCATTTTTTAATGACCTTACTGACCAACTGGCCAGCCTGTTCCACATGCGTTATGTCTACGTGGGCATATTTCAGGAGAATGGGCAGACGATACGGACACTTGCTTTCAGGATGGGAGGGAAACTGGCCGAAAACTTTGAATACAGCCTTGCCCACACTCCCTGTGGGGTAATTGCGGAAAACAATAAAAGATATTATCTGGAGAAAATACGAGAGAAATTTCCTCATGACGAGAAACTGCAACGCTGGAATGCAGAAAGTTATGTGGGAACACCCATCACCTCGCCCCATACGGAGAAATCTATCGGTATACTGGTGATGATAGATGAAAAGCCCTGGAAGGAAACGGCCTATGCCGATTATCTGCTCACCTTGTGGAGTATCAGGGCGGGAGCAGAATTGGAGCGAATGTCGGCGGAGCAAATCATCAAAAAGAAAAACCATCAGCTGGATAACATCAGCAGCAATGTGCCCGGCATGCTCTATGAATTTAATCAGTCGAGTGATGGCTCAGTCAGGTTTTCCTACGTTAGTGAGGTTTGTGAGCGAATTTTTGAATTATCCCAGGAAGATTTCCAAAATACAACCGATGTTTTACTTTCATTAGCCCATCCTGAGGATAAGGAACGCCTTTTAAAAGAGCAAAAAAGAGTTAGGGCTTATAAGGATGATTTTCATTTTGAAGGCCGCTTTTATACAAAAAAAACCAGGCAAATAAAGTGGATAAAAATAACCGCTAACTGCACCATAGACCATGACGGAGGGGTAAACTGGTACGGGTTTATGGATGATATTACCCCGCTTAAGGAAGCAGAAGCGGCTTTACAGAAAGCTAAAAATGAAGCGGAAAAAGCTGCAATGGCCAAGGAAGATTTTCTGGCTACCATGAGCCATGAAATACGTACCCCACTCAATGCTATTATTGGCTTGAGTAACCTGCTGCTCAGAAAAAATCCCCGACCGGATCAGTTAGAAAATGTCAAAGCCTTAAAATTTTCTTCTGAAAGCCTGATGAACCTGATCAACGACATACTGGATTACAGCAAAATGGAGGCAGGTAAGGTAGAAATGGAAATAATAGATTACGATATCAGGTTATTGTTGCACAGCATACGACAATCTCATTTGCTAAGTGCAAAAGAGAGAAATAATTTGCTGGAGATCAAAATAGACGAGCAGGTACCGGAAATGATGAAGGGGGACCAGGTAAAGCTGGCCCAAGTCTTGAACAATCTGGTAAGCAATGCCAATAAGTTTACGAAGTCCGGTAAGGTGAAGGTAGAGGTGGAACTGGTAAAAGAAGAACACGAAAATGTATATCTGCATTTCGCAGTCAGTGATAATGGCATAGGCATTTCTCCTGAAAACCTCGGCAAAATATTTGAAAAATTTACCCAGGCGGATAGCTCAACCGTGCGGAATTATGGCGGTACCGGGCTGGGCCTTTCTATCACCAAGGCACTGCTGGAAATGCAACACAGCCAGATTAGGGTAAAAAGCGAAGAGAAGGTAGGGTCAGTATTCTCTTTTACACTAAAGCAGCAAAAGGGAG
>JBBSOG010000552.1:0-3819 GCA_038259985.1 Cytophagales bacterium | reverse complement strand
TCTCAAAGCAAACACAACCACCTGAGCAATGTCCAAACTTGATCTTTCAGCTTTCTGGTCTTCTTTCTCCGCCCTCATGATGCATCATGGAAGTACTGCGGAAAGTACTAGCGTTGCGCCTGCTTCCCAAAAAACCATTCCACCGATACAAGCTGAAAAACCGAGGCGGCTGCTTTCCATAGATGCACTCCGAGGTTTTGATATGTTGTTTATTTCCGGCGCAGGGACTTTTTTGTTGTTGCTGGAGGGCAAGACGGGATGGGCCTGGGTGGATACAGTTGCTCTGCAAATGGAACATCCTGCCTGGCACGGCTTCACCTTTTACGATTTTATTTTTCCGCTTTTCCTTTTTATCGCCGGTGTCTCCCTGCCTTTCTCACTGAACAAGGGTTTATCGCTGGGCATGGGCAAAGGTGAGATTTACCAGAAAGCTTTTCGGCGTATGCTCATCCTGATAGCACTGGGCATATTGTACAAAAACGCGCCTATACCTTTTTTTGAGCCTTCCCAAATTCGCCTGGGCAGTGTGTTGGGTAGAATAGGTTTTGCTGGTTTTGTAACCACCATTCTCTACCTAAATTTTTCTTTCCGGGCAAGATTGGGTTGGGTAGGCGCTATACTTTTGGTTTACTATGCCATGCTCTTTCTCATTCCTGTACCGGGCTTTGGTGCGGGAGACCTTTCTTTTGAAGGTAATCTGGTCGGCTGGTTTGACCGTACTTTTCTGCCCGGCAGATTATTACAAGGTACTTACGATGAGTTAGGTTTATTGACCCAATTCCCTGCCCTCTGCCTGACCGTGCTTGGTGTCGCTGCTGGAGATATACTGCGGACACAACAAAAAGACCGTAAGAAGCTACAGCTGCTTATGTTATCAGGAGTGGCTTGTATAGTACTGGGGTTGGTATGGGGCTTGCATTTTCCCATCAACAAACATCTTTGGACGAGTTCATTTATTCTGCTGACCGGAGGTATGGCTTTTCTAACCTTATCCTTATTTTTCTGGATCATTGACGTGCTCAAATACCAGCGGTGGGCTTTCTTTTTTAAAGTCATCGGCATGAACTCGCTGACCATTTACCTGGCCTATCGCTTTATTGATTTCGGGGCTACTTCCCGCTTACTTTTTGCGGGTATTTATGCCCCTGTCCCCGAAATATGGTATGAAGTATTCCAAGCACTAGGCGCACTGGCTTTGGTGTGGTTGTTTCTTTATTTTTTGTATCGGAACAAGCTCTTCCTGAAAATTTAATAGCAATACCTTGTTTGAAAAGATATGATTTACAGCGCTATAATTTTTACAAATTTTTAAAATTAGCCCGAATTGAAACCGTAATCATATAGTTTTTTAATTTGTGATTACAAATAATTTGATCTAAATATGTGATAGTCCATAGCGCAATATATGAGAAGCAAGGAAAATAAGACTATCCCCAGGCAGAAGCTTTATATGAATATGTATTCATTGGGGAAGGCTTATGAGCAAATTTCTGATGCCCAACTATGGGAATACTTTAGAGAGGGAGATAAAAAAGCTTTTGACCTTATTTATGACCGGCACTTTCAGTCTTTGTGCTGGTACGGGGACAAAATATGCCAGGATAAAGCCTTAGTGGAAGATGTTGTCCAGGATTTATTCATTTACCTGTGGACACGTAGGATACAGCTAGGCCCTACTGATGCGATTAAATTTTATCTTTTCCGCTGTCTGAGACGTAAGCTACTGCGCACTATGGAGCAGGAAGGAAAAAGACTGGCGAACAGCTCCGAAAACATGGATTTTGCCCTTGAATTATCCTCTATAATAGAGGTCAACACTGAAGAGGAGGAAAGAAAATTGAAATTATTGGCGGGGGCATTGCACAGGCTCACCGACCGACAGCGGGAAGCGATATATTTGAAATTTTACAATAACCTTTCATTTCAAGAAGTAGCCACGGTGATGAATATTGAAGTCAGGTCGCTATACAACCTGATCGGGCGGACCATTGATATCTTAAGGGAAGATTTCAAAGAAAACAAAGCACTGGAAATGGTTTCTTTTACCCTTATCTTTTCCCTCCTGATAAGCAGTTTGGGAAATTTTTAGCACTAATGCACTTCTCTCCCATTCAATGGTCATGGATATTTTTTTTAGTCTGAAAAGTAAAGTCGCTGGGTATTTGCAGCAAACAAGGGGTTGCAACCCCTTGTCATGCTCCTTAGTTTTTCTTCGATAAACAAATCCTAGTAGATTGTTCATTTGTTACTGTAGTCGGTGTTTTCACCAACGAATACAATTAATATATTTACATCTCCATCACACCGATACACTCCTCTTGCATTCAATAAACCATTCATTTCGTTGAAAATACTTTAATAGACTGCGGTATCTTTTGCCTTCCGTGTAATTCTTTAAAAAAAGTCAAAAAAGCATAGTGTAAAATCAGGCATCCCTGTCTTTGCTTAGTGAAAACCGCTTTGGAAAAGACAAACCTCTATGCCTGGTAAACAATACAGTGTCAAAGACTTTCTATTAGATGACCGTTTTCAGCAATGGGTGAAATTCCCTACTGCTGAAGAGGAAAACTATTGGCAACATTTCTTATCCCTTCATCCTGAGGCGCAGCAAGCGATGGAAGAAGCGCGGTTCATGCTCAGGCATTTTGATTTTGAAGAGCAAGCCCGCAGCAAAACCACCCAAGCAAGGATTAAAGGCGCCATTGATCAAGCCATTGCTGCGGAAGAAACTGCGCCACTGGAAACCACTCAAGTTAAAATAAGCCGTAGGGCTTGGCTGGGGATTGCGGCTACCGTAAGTGGGTTGGTATTATTGGCAGGTGCTTACTTCATACCTTCTTCCGAAGATAAGATGACCAGATATAGTACCCACTACGGAGAAACGCAAACCATCACCCTTCCCGACCAATCAGTGGTCACTTTGAATGCTAATTCTTCGCTCAAAATCGCCGGGAATGACTGGGACAATACTGCCGAACGCACGGTATGGCTGGAGGGAGAAGCTTTTTTTGAAGTGGAGAAAAGAAAAACTCCGAAGGGTGAACCCGCAAAGTTTATCGTCCATACCGGGGATGTCAAGGTGGAAGTGTTAGGCACAGCATTTAATGTGAACAATCGCCACCAGGAAACCAAAGTAGTCTTAAACTCAGGCAGTATAAAACTTAACCTGACGCAAGAGGTAGAAAATGCCGATAAAGAAATCATGATGGTCCCGGGCGATATGGTAGCGGTGAGTAAAACCAGGGATGAGGTAACCAAGAAAGTGGTAGACACTGCGCATTACACCGGTTGGAAAGAAAACAAGCTGATCTTTGAGCAAACGCCAATTGCAGAAATCATACAACTGATAGAAGATAATTATGGCTTCCAAGTTTCTATAACCCCCCATGCTTTGTTGGAAAGGGAATTTACCGGGGCGGTACCGGCAGATGACCTGGATATTTTATTGGATAAAATGGCCGTGGTGTACAACTTAAAAATCAACAGAAACGCCCATGAAATAATCATCACAGACAAGTAAAATTCAGAAGCCTCTACTTGGCTGACGGCAAATCGCACGTAAAAGGCTTTCTGAAAATTGAAATGAATCAATCACTAAAGTACAACAACTTATGAAAAAATGCTTACGAACCTGCTATGGTTTCTTGCTGGTAGGGATAACAATATGTGTCCTGACAGAACAGCAAGCGAACGCACAAACTCTGGCTTCCAATAGCCTTTTGACACGTGCAGAACCGCAAAAACCAGATCCTTATCAAGGTCAGTCACAAGAACTTTCTACGGTGCTTTCAAAGCTTGCCGAAAGGTTTGGTACGGCCT
>JBBSOG010000551.1:0-3845 GCA_038259985.1 Cytophagales bacterium | reverse complement strand
AGTATAATATGGTGCCCGGCGACTATAAAGCAAAAGATTTGGATAACAGCAATACTTACGATGCCCTGGTGGATAAGCAATTTATTGGGTATCAACAACCCAGGGTAAGACTGGGCTTCAGGAATGATTTTACTTTTCTGAAGAACTTTACCGCCTCAGTCTTTATACGGGCAGACCTGGGCCATATTGGGGAATTTGACTATGCTGTACACGAATCTTCAACGTACGACAGGATTAATATTTGGAACATACCCTATTGGACACCAACCAACAACAATAATGAATATGCCCGTACTTCGGAAGTACATGGCGCTTTTGGGGGCGGGCTCAGAATTTTCAAGTCACGCGCATTTATGAGGGTGCAGGATTTATCGTTGGCATATAATTTTCCTCAACCTCTGGCGGAGCAAATTCGCGTGAATAACTTAAGGATATTCGGCTCTGTCCGTAATCTGCTGACCATCACCGATTGGCCGGGCTGGGACCCCGAAACAGGCATTGGAGATAATCCGGATGGCCCTATGCCACGGACATTCACGATCGGTGTCAATGTATCACTTTAATGAAGCTTATCAGTATAAAATCTTAAGGCTATGAAAAATCTATTTGGTAAATATTTAATTTTAATTGCGTTGCTTCTTGTCCAGGTTTCCTGTTCAGATGAACTGCTGGAGCCCAAGCCGCTTTCGTTTTTTTCCCCCTCCAGTGTATACAATGACAAAGCCGGCTTTGAAGCCTCTTTAGTCACGATGCGAAAAGCACTCACTGAAGGGTTAACAGGAGGCAGAAGATATTATATGGTGGGCGAATGGGGTGCATCCGAAGCGGGTGTTCCTACTTTTCAGATGGATTGGACGCAAACCACCCCTTATTTTGACCGATACTATACTTATTTGCCTTTGTTCTCCGAAGCGTATGAATTCATAAAAAACACCAATGTGCTCATCAATCGCATTGACGATATTGAGTGGGAAAGCGAGGAAGAGAAAAATGCTATTTTAGCGGAAGGCTACTGGCATCGTTCATATTGGTACTACTGGCTGGTGAATGCCTATGGCGATGTTCCCTTTGTGGGGGATGAAGTGAAAGGCGCTAAATTAGATTATTATACCCACAGCCGCTGGGCTATTTTAGCCAAGGTACAAGCTGATATGGAATTTGCGGTTCAGAACCTTCCTGAGTCGGCTATTCCAGGGGCAGTCACCCGAGGTGCCGGTGCGCATTTGCTCACTAAAATTTATCTTGCAAATCTAGAATTTGACAAAGCCATTGAGTCTGCAACCAGTGTGATCAATGGACCATATGCCCTGATGTCGGAGCGTTTTGGTATTGATGCGGACAATCCGGTGAGGAACTTGATCTGGGACCTGCACCGTCCTGAAAATAAAAACCTTCCGGCAAATACAGAAACGATCCTGGCTATGGTTGACCGTTTTGAAGCACCCAATGGGGCTCAATCTATTGGCCTGTATACGATGAGACATTATCATTGCTCATGGTGGCATAGCAGAAACAGGGACAGTGAAGGCTTAAATGGTACCATGGACTCCGGCCCGATGTATGATTCTTTAGGACGGGGAAACCCTGATATGGTGAGTACGCCCTATGGGTTTTATGATATATGGAACACGGGCCAATACACCTGGCAAAACACGCCTGACCTGAGAAGAAGCGACATCAATTGGGTGGATAAAGACGAACTGGTCTACAACAATCCTGAGTCAATTGACTTTGGTAAGCCAATTGATCCTATGAATTACGCCGACCCTCAGGATTCTGTACACCTCCTCTTCCCGATGCCATTTTACAAAACCTACGCCCCGCAGCATGACCCAAGTGCCAGGCCAATGGGTGGAAACGGGGACTGGTATATCTTTCGCCTGGCGGAGACTTACCTACTTAGGGCCGAAGCCTATTTTTGGAAAGGCGACCTTGGAAATGCAGCTTCGGATATTAACACTGTAAGGGAACGTGCTAGTGCAGATCCGATAACGGCCGGTGAAGTTACCATTGATTATATTTTTGATGAGCGGGCCCGTGAGTTATTTATTGAATCACCCAGGCATTCAGAATTAGTAAGGGCTTCTTACATCATGGCAAAACAGGGAATCAATGGGTATAGCCTGGAAAGTTTTAGCGAGAATAATTGGTGGTATGACCGGGTTATTGCGCACAACATAATGTATGAGATCAAGCCGGTAATTATCGGGAATACGCCGGTGATCTTTCCCTATCATGTACTATGGCCTATTGACGCCAATGTAATCACCGCCAATACACAAGGGGTAATCAATCAAAACGTAGGATATCTTGGCGCCGAAAATAATGCGCCTCCTTTAGAAACTATTGAAGAAACTCCAAAAGCAGAATAGCCAAAAATTTGTGCAGTCTTCTTTTGAAGGCTGCACATTCATTAAAATCTCAATATTGTGACTCTAACTATGAAACTGATAACTTCATTTGTAATCTCCTGCCTTTTCATAATGCTTTTTCAAAAATGCCAGACTGATGCAAATCAAGAGGCCAGCAGCCAGGCCATACTGTTGAATGATAACACCAGTTGGTGCTGGTTCCAGGATGAAAGGGCAATGATTGATGGCGATCAATTACTTTTTACTGGAGTCACATCAGAAGGTGCAAATACAGTGAGCACTTATCATTTGGAAACAGGTGATAAGAAGACCGTAGTACTGAATGACCAAACATTTGAAGCTGATGACCATAATGTTGGGGCACTGCTTAAAAGGCCGGATGGCAGGTACCTTTGCGTTTATGCAGGACATGGGATAGAGTCGAAGATGAGGTACCGTATTTCTACCCAGCCGGGTGACATTAGCCAATGGGAAGAAGAAAAGTCAGTGGATACCGGTGGGGCGACTACCTATTCTAATGTATTTCGTATGTCCGGCAATGGAAAAACATACAATTTTCATCGTGGCATAGGCAGCAATCCTAATTATATGGTCTCTGAAGATGATGGTAATACCTGGGAGTACGGAGGACAATTGTTTGCTTTCAAAGGCCGACCCTATCTGAGATATGCTTCTGATGGTCAGGACCGTATTCATTTTATCACCACTGAAGAGCATCCCCGATATTACAACAACAGTATTTATCATGGATATATAGAGCGCGGAAAAATGTATGGCTCTGGTGGCAAATTGATTGGTAATCTTAGTCAAAAACAAGAAACTAATCTCAAACCCTTTGATTTCACTTCCATTTATGATGGAGACTCCAGCACAAGAAAAAATGTAGCATGGACTAGCGATATTGAACTGGATCATGAGGGAAACCCCTATGTTGCTTTTTCTGTGACTAAAGACCCGATAAGATTAGGCGAAACCAAAGAGACAGAAGAGGGGGGCTTTGACCATCGCTATCATTATGCCCGCTGGGATGGTCAGGAGTGGCATGAATATGAAATAGCGTATGCCGGGACAAGATTATACGCCGGTGAGAATGAATATACCGGGCTGATTAGTTTGCACCCACAAGACCCTGACGTCGTGTACATCTCTGCCGATGTAAATCCTGAGACGGGCAAACCATTACGAAGTGACGGTAAAAGCCATTATGAAATTTTTCGTGGAACTACCGATGATCAGGGGGCACATTGGCAATGGACAGCGATTACCGAAAATTCGGATGAAGATAATATCCGGCCTATCATCGTTTGTAGTGATCAATACGAAGCATTACTTTGGCTAAAAGGCAGCTATACCACTTTTCGTGATTATCATCTTTCAGCTTATGGCATGATAAATCGCAACAAGTAATCCCATCATTACTCAGTGAAGTGATAATCATTTTAGCACTTATTTGTGTAAAAAATAAACTACCTT
>JBBSOG010000550.1:0-3857 GCA_038259985.1 Cytophagales bacterium | reverse complement strand
TGTTCTTGAAAGCATCATATTAATTAGTAGTCATACATTTAACATTGGGTTTCTGGGCTGCTTGATGTGTTTGGAAACGACACTTCTACATAAAAAGTAAACGCTCCTAATCCTGAAGTACCCAGGTATCTTTTGAGCCTCCGCCCTGGGAAGAATTCACGATCAGGTTGCCTTTGCGCAGGGCTACACGGGTAAGTCCACCCTTGCAGACATGCTCTATATCTTTTCCTGTTAAAGAAAATGTCCTGAGGTCAATATGCCGGGGTTCAAATAAATCATCATCCTCAATATAGGTAGAGTGTACAGACAGTGACATGGTAGGCTGGGCAATGTATTTGCGCCTTTGGGTTTTGATCACTTCTTTGAAATTGGCAAGCTCATCTTTGGTAGCCCGGTTGCCAATAAAGATACCATATCCACCGGATTCATCTACTGGCTTCACGACCAGTTCATGCATATTTTCCAGCACATAGCTTAATTCATCATCCTTCTCACAACGGTAAGTATGCACATTGCTCAGAATGGGCGACTCATCCAAATAGTATTTTATAATATCCGGCACATAGGTATATACCGCTTTGTCATCAGCTACGCCAGTACCGATGGCATTAGCCAGGCTTACGTTACCTTCCCGGTAGGCAGCAATCAGGCCGGGACCGCCCAGCATAGAATCTTTCCTGAATACCAGTGGGTCCATAAAATCATCGTCCACCCGGCGGTAGATCACATCAACTTTTTTAGGGCCGTAGATGGTTTTCATGTAAACAAAGTTATTGTCCACAAACAGGTCACGGCCTTCTACCAGTTGGATGCCCATTTGCAGGGCCAAAAAAGAGTGCTCATAATAAGCAGAATTGTACATGCCCGGCGTAAGTAATACACAAACCGGATCATCTACCCCCTGTGGGGCAATGCTATGCATGACTTCCGACAGTACTTCAGGATAATCTACCACCGGCTGGACATTACTCTTAAAAAATAAATTTGGCACCGTTTTTTTGGTGGCAATTCGGTTAGAGAGGACATAACTTACCCCTGAAGGACATCGGAGATTATCTTCCAGTACATAATATTTTCCATCGGAATGTTTAATCAGGTCTGTACCGGAAACATGCACATAAATGTCGCTGTTAGGGTTGAAATCATAGACGTGCTTGCAATAGTGCTTGGAAGAAAAAATCAGTTCTTTAGGCACTACTTTATCTTTCAGGATTTTCTTGTCATTGTAGATATCCTGCAAAAATAGATTTAGGGCGCGGTTACGCTGCAAAATTCCTTTTTCTATCGTTTCCCATTCCCGATTAGGAATGATACGGGGAAATAGGTCAAAAGGAAAAATCCGCTCTGTGCCTTGGTCTTTATCAGAATAGACATTAAAAGTAATGCCCTGGTCAAAAGAAGAGCGTTTGGCATATTCATTTAAGTCTTTAAAATACTTGATGGAAATTTGTGAGAAATAATCATGCGTACGTTGGTAATGGTTTCTAATTCTCTCATCTTCGCTGTAGACTTCATCTAATAAATGGGCTGCAAAAGGATAACTTTTAAAAAGGTCAGCCAGGCTATTTTCTTGCTCCATAAAATTTAATTCGGTTGTGAGTATTGCTAAAAATAGAAAAAAATTACAAAACACAACGATTTTGATGTTAAAGGTTAAAAAATATTGCCATTCAGATAATAATCAATAGAAAAGATGGGTGCTTATGGACTTGACAAGTGAACATATTTTAGAAACTAAAGCAAAATGGATTGACCTATGAAAAAAGAAAACCTGGAACAACTTTCCGACGATGAACTCAGGGCCACTTTCAGGAAGCATAATATTCGCGGGGTGATTATTTCATTGACCTTACTTATCATTTTCCTGTTCTTTTACCTGGTTCCATTGGGTATTCGGCCCGGCGACTTAAATATCATTTTTATTTCACTCATGATAATTTCCTTGGGTTTTGCTTTATGGTATAATATCAGTAAAAGAAAATACTTCTCAGAGTTTAAAAGAAGGGAAACAAGCTTTTGATCATCTTGCGTTTTAGATAGTGGAAGATACATCTGGCTTCATATTGCCTGTCACTACAATTCCTCACCAATTGTAGAATTAATCCCCATCTTGTTGTAATACATCAATTTAGTACACAGCGAGTATAAATACTTAAAGTTAATTTTTTAGATATTTTCAATAATAAATTGAATTTTTTTTTGAAATAAGACTTAATTTCCTCCTCTATGCAATATTCCTGAAAACTGGTACTTTGCTTGAACTTATAGGGTATATCAACTACTAACCTATGAGATTCATAAAATTTACTATAGCTTTTTTAATACTTGCCTCTTCCCTTATTTTCCTTGTGCCTTTTGATGTCTATTATGTAGATCTTATTCAATCGTTTACATTTCATGCGTTGTTGATATATCTGGTGGTCACCTTATTTTTTACGCTTTTGCGCTGGAAATATGTCGCTTTTTGTGGTGTTGGGGTAAGCCTGATGCTGGCAGTTCACTTGCTGCCTCATTTTAGTAATGGTATAAACAATGAATACGAAGTACATGGCAAAACAATCAAAGTTGCGCACTTTAATGTGCTGGGCAGCAACCGCCACTTTGAGGAAATTATCAGTAATGCAATCAATTTAGATGTAGATGTATTGTCTTTTCAGGAAGTAGAAAAAGCCTGGGCTTATCAACTGATGGATGGTTTGGAAGACAAGTATCCTTATTTTGCGATTACAGATCATAAAGTACACGGAGTGGCTATCTTTTCAAAGCATCCGCTGAAGGACTTGCAAACTTATCATTGGACTGGCGAACCTACCTTGACTGGTGACATTATGTATGAAGGAAAAACAGTACATTTTGTAGCCACCCACACTTTATCTCCCAGAAATGCCGAACGATTTGAAAACAGAAATAAGCACCTGGATATGATCGCTAATTACGTCAATCAATTGGATGGGCCTGTGCTGGCCATTGGTGACTTTAACGCAGTGCCCTGGAGCAAATCTATTGTTAATATCAAAGAAAACACAGATCTGATAGATAGTAGAAAAGGGGTGATCGGTACATATCCAGCAAATTATAGTATAGGTTTACCCATAGACTATATTTTTCACTCCAATGAACTCAATTGTTTGAATTTTGAAGCTTTAGATGCCAAAGGTTCAGATCATAAAGGAGTGCTAGGGGAATATTCGTTTACCACACCAGAACTATTAGTAGATATCAATTGAGGATTTCGCACTCAATAGAATGATGGGAAATCTACCCAATCAAAAAATGACGAGTGGGCAGATTTTTTACTTTTGAGCATATAAATTTTAGTCTTCGCATTGGCAATCATATAATTTTTTTCCACCAACGATGGTCATCAGAACTTTGGTATTAAGGATTTCTTGTTCGGGGATAATCATGATATTTTGAGAAAAAACGCTAAAATCGGCTAATTTACCCACTTCAATACTTCCCTTGATGTCTTCTTCAAATGCGCCATAAGCAGCATCCAAAGTATAAGACCTAAGTGCTTCGTCCCGGGTCATTTTTTGATCAGGTTCAAAACCACCTTCCGGCTCACCCGCTAAAGTACGCCTGCTAACTGAAGCATAAAAACTTGCGAGAGGGTTAACAGGTTCTACCGGCGCATCGGTGCCATTAACAATTTTAGCCCCACTGTCCAGCAATTTTCTCCAGACATAAGCCCCTTCCACAATTCTATCTTCGCCTAACCTTTCAATGGCCCAGGGCCGGTCGGATGACATATGGACCGCTTGCATGGCCGGTATTACCCCTAACTCAGCGAAGCGCGGTATATCATCTGGACTGATATGCTGTGCATGTTCAATTCTGAACCTGGCATCTTTAGC
>JBBSOG010000549.1:0-3867 GCA_038259985.1 Cytophagales bacterium | reverse complement strand
CATCAAAATTAGCTTCTATACCAGATACGCCATAAATAACAGCGTAATCAGTAGCCGCTGACTGAGCATTCCAGAATTCCATGGAAGCCGTAACGGCCTGGGCATATAAAGCGGCTGCATCACCGCCTATCCAGCCACGGGCTGCTGCCTCTGCCTGGATGAACAAAACTTCAGGATAAGTCAAGAGCAAACTGGGAGAAGTAGCTGACCTTACTGCCGCCCCTGGAAAAGAGATGGCGTTATTAGTGATACTTCCGGCAACGTCCTGGCTTACGCCGTATAGCATGCCATTGACGACCAATTCAGCGCTTTTGTCTTTAGCGAAAGCTTCGAGTGAACCACCAGTAGGACTGGCATAGATATTCAAGCGGGGGTCGTTGATGGCACTCATATAATCATCCAGCACATTGCTAACGGCAAAGTCAGTCCTGGTGAGGAAATGCTCATAGTACTGATTGTCATTGTTAGCGTCAGAGAGGTTAGCAAAAATTGCATTATCAGCGTTGCTGGTGAAAACCCCTGCTGTAAGTGCACTGGTAATGGCTGCCTGGGCAGCCGCAGGATCTACTTCCGACATGCGGATACCGATTCTCAGCTTGAGCGACTGGGCAAAAAGCTTCCAATTATCCATATTACCGTCGTAAATCACATCACCCTTCACGCCATCAGCGGCGGTTTCTATCTGTGCAGTAGCTTCATCCAGTTCTTTGATCAGGTCGGCATAGATCACGCTTTGCTCATCATAGCTGGGAGAAAAATTTTCCCTTCCCTGTAATGCTTCGGAATAAGGAATATCACCCCAGATGTCAGTTAAACGATGATAAGTCCAGGCTTTCAGGATACGGGCCACTGCAATTTGGTTGTTATTACTACCAAAATTTGAAGCTGCCACTTTTTCCTCTTCATCAGTATTGAGACGAATGATCTCCTGAAGATCGTATAAACCTCCATCACCAGTGTCAGTGGTAAACTGGGCCCCTCTATAAAAACGGCTAAAGTCTAAAGGCTCTACATCGTACCGACTGACGTTAGTATACTGGGTCTCAGCCCACATTTGGGCATATAACACGCCTTCGCTACTAAGGAAAATCTCCTTTAATCCGCGTTCAGCATGGGTTAAAAGATAAGAAGGCGGCACTTCAGTGGGGGAATTAGGATTGGTATTGATTTCTTCAAAATCATCTGTACAAGCCCCTGCCCATAGCAAAGCGAACGCCAAAAGATATATTTTAATATTTTTCATATTTGTTCAGTTATGAAATTTTGTTCAATAAGTTGAATAAGATTTAGAGCTTGATATTGATGTCAAATCCCAAAGATCTTACGCTAGGTAGCTGTCCGTTTTCAAAACCCTGGATGTTACCGGAACCTAATGCAGATTCAGGATCTACGTGAGGCAGGTTTTTGCTGAACACCGCCAAATTACGACCTACGAATGCAAGAGAAATAGACTGTACTGGGATGTTCTCATAAAGGCTCTTAGGGAAGGTATAACCCGCACGAAGCTCACGCAACTTAACATAGCTTCCGTCATATACAAACTGCTCGCGAAGGCTAGACTGGCCAAAGTACTTTTGCGCATCAATGTATTGCTCATTGGGGGTATAGATAGGTGCTTCGGCAGTTCCGGTATTCACTACGCCAATGGGCTTAATACCTCCTCCGTCTGCTACCGGGTCACGCATTGGATTACCTTTGTCATTGTTGCCAACCGTTTCTTCCAGCAAACCAGAATACTGTCCGTAACGGTTAGTCACTGAATAGACATCACCACCTTTGCGGAAGTCAATCAAGGCGCTTAGGTTTACCCCTTTAAAGCTAAAGCTGTTAGAAACACCACCTACCCAGTCAGGAAGTACGCTTCCTACTTCTTTGTCCTGCTGCTGGAGGTATAATCCGTTGGAACTGATGATACGCTGTCCGTCCTCGGTCGTCGCAAAACCGGAAGACACCATCAATCCGTAGGGGCTTCCAACCCGGGCGTTAACGGAAAGCCCGTAGCTACCGATCAGGTAATTAGTCAAACCTTCTGCTAGTTCTACTACCGTATTTTCATTTTTGGCCCAGTTCACATTTACATCCCAACGGAATCCACTGGCGGTTTCAATAGGTGTACCGGTCAGCATCACTTCCCAGCCTTTGTTGGTGATCAGGCCAGCATTGACAATAGCATCGGCAAAGCCGCTAGTGGCTGACACGTCTAGGGCAATGATCTGGTCAGTAGACTGATTATCATAGTAGGTGACATCCAAACCTAAACGGCCTTGAAAAAACCTCAAGTCCATACCTACTTCATAGGAAGTAGTAATTTCTGGCTTTAATTCGCTGTTGTTCAAGCGGTTAGGCACTGAAAAAGCAGGGTTAGCGCCGTAATTGTTTTCAGAGCGGTAAGTAGTAGCCAGGCGATAAGGATCAGTATCATTACCTACCTGTGCCCAACCAGCCCGTAGTTTGGCAAAACTTAGCACATTGGAATTAGGAAATAATTCTGAAAATACAAAGCTGGTGGTGATTGAAGGATAAAGGTAGGAGTTGTTGTCTGATGGTAAAGTCGCAGACCAATCGTTACGTAGCGTACCTTCCAAATAAACCGTTCCTTTGAAGCCCACATTAGCGCTACCATATACGCTATTCACCCGCTTTTCATCATAGTAATCTTCTACTACAGGCCGGTCTATAGAAGCTTCGGTGCTGAAGAAGTTGGGAACATTCAATCCACCTACTGTTCTCGCTGTATTGCGGTAATAAGAATTGTTTCTACGGTTAGCCCCTAAGTTCGCACCGACTGAAAAATCCTCATTGATTTGCTTGTTATATTGAAGCAGCAACTCAAAGTTATTTTCCTTTATCTGGCGAATAGACTCTTCATACATATCCTGAGGAATGGAACCACTGGCAATTCTGTCATTGCGGCGATCGGTGTAGAAATCTGATCTGGCCCATCCGGTTACTTTCAGGTCGCTGGTGATGTCATAAGATAAAGACATATTTCCAAAAACCCGGTCACGCTGGCTGTTGGCAGGGCTATTATATAGTACATAATAGGGGTTTTCCCAGTACAAAGGGTCCAGGTCGGTAGGACTAGCGATGTTCCATGTACGGTCCCTTCCCTCGGCAGTTTCATAATTTCTCAGTTTATCTATGTCTATCTGACGCTGAAACCATTCGTTGAATGAAGTCACTACGTTACCGGCATCCGCCCCATAACCGGTGCCCGGTATGCCACCTACTTTATTCTGTACGTAGTTGATAGAAGTAGAAGCTTTCAACTTTTCAGTAAGCTGGGTACTGGCATTCAGGCCCAGGTTGTTTCTGGTTAATGTACTGTTAGGTATGGTACCACTCTGGTCCGTGTTGGTATAAGATAAACGGAATAAGGTGTTTTCGTTGCCGCCGGAAAGAGCAACACTGTTGGTAAAGGTTTTTCCGGTTTCATAAAAATCCTTTACGTTGTTAGGGTGAGGCAAGAAAGGGGTTTGCAGGCCAAAATCAGGATCATCAGGAAACCAGCTATACCACTGGCGCACCAGTTGGCCGTCCATACGGGGTCCCCAGCTTTCATCAGCCGCATAGTTGACTACCGGCTCACCTTCATATTCATCAAATGACTGCTTATATCCACCACCATATTCATTCTGAAAATCAGGTAATATATAAGGGGTATTGAAAGTGAGGTTAGAACTAAGCTCTACACCTATGCCTTTGCGAGCTTTTCCTTTTTTGGTAGTAATTAGGATAACACCGTTACTCTTATGACTTAAGCAAGGGTATTGGTATAAAAAGGTTCATATTTTTGATTTTGCTGAATTACGGCGAACATACGGTGTACGAGTTTAGCTCGGACAGCGTTTAGTACACTCATTTTTG
>JBBSOG010000548.1:0-3867 GCA_038259985.1 Cytophagales bacterium | reverse complement strand
TGAAGGATTGCATTTCCTCATCCGTAGCTCTGGGCAACTCTAATTCATCCAGGGTGCTTTTTCTTAAGGGAACGGGGCCAAACCAGTTATACAAATGGCTATAACTTAGCACCCGTAAGAATCGGGCCTGGGCGGAATAGTTACTCTTGGCTTCATCGGTAAGGTCGGCATTCTCCATATTATCCAACACAATATTGGCATCACGAATGCCGCGGTAAGGTTTCTGCCACATATCTCCGTACATCCAACCCACGGCAGGGTCCCAGGTGAAGCCAATCATCAGGACGGCGGTAAGGTTCTCTCCGCCGCCGGTTTCCCATTCAATGTCAGTAGCCCATTCTTCAATATTACGGACACTATGGGCAGAATATCCATTGATATAACTTTCCCCATAGGCCGCATTGAGCACAGAAACAATACCCTCTTCGGTAGTCAGGTAGTTTTCAGGGGCCAACTGGGAAAACAACTCTTCATCAAGTGATTCCTGGCAAGCCGTAGTACCCAAGAAAAACATAGCCAGGACCAAAGTAAAATGTATATAGTTCTTAATCTTTTTCATAATAGGTAAATATTTATAAGCCTAGTTTAACCCCGACCATAAAATTGGTGGTAGTGGGATAAGCATTGTAATCTATTCTAATATCAAAGCTTCCATTGGGATTTACTGCCGGGTCCATACCATCGTAATTGGTAAGGGTAAATAAATTATCGGCAGTAAAATACACGGTGGCGGTGCGAATGAGGTCGCTGAACTCTGGCAGGTTGTAGCTTAAAGAAATGGTCTTAAGCCGCACATAAGAAGCATCCTGAACAGTATAAGAATTGACCTGCTTCTGCCCCTGTGCCGTGGGATTGATGAAAGAAGGATACTCGTTAGAAGGGTTTTCCGGGGTCCAGCGATTCAGATAAGGCGTGGCAAATTTATTTCTGCGGAAATTAATGGGGAAATAAGAATCTACTAGGTTGTTGTTCAACATGCTGATTCCTTTGATTCCTTCAATAAAGACATACAGGTTAAAACCTTTGTAAGTAAAAGTATTACCCAGGCCCAGGGTCACATCGGGAAAAGAATTCCCTAAAACCATCCGGTCATCGGCATTCACGGTGCTATCGCCGTTGATATCCCTGAACTTCAGGGCACCTGGCTGTACGGGATCGGTAGTCTGCTCAAAATTATCCCCTTCCTGCCAGATGCCATCTATCTGGTAGCCATAAAATGAGTTGAGTGTTTTTCCTTCTTCAATGATTCTGAGCTGACTGGTGAAGCCTGCATTTCCGGCGATAATCCTTTGTATTCCACCCAAATCTGTAACTTCATTATTCACAGTGGCCAGGTTAAAATTGGTGTTCCAGGAAAAGTCACCTTCCACATTAACCGAGTTGATTGTGATTTCAAAACCAGTATTTTGGATGCTCCCCACATTGGTAAGCCGGTTTGTGTAACCGGTAGAAGTAGGCACTGGCAATGCCAATAGCATATCAAAGGTTGATTTTTTGTAATAATCCACACTACCATAGATGCGGTCTTTGAGAAACCCAAAATCAAAACCTATATCCCATTGCTCAGTGGTTTCCCATTTGAGGTCAGGGTTAGCCAGACGTAAGGGATCAGTTGTACTTACCTGCTGATCGTTAAACACTGCAGTAGGGCCTTGACCAAATGTGGTGAGCGAAAGATAATTGCCAATTTCCTGGTTTCCGGTTTGCCCCCAACTGGCCCTAAATTTCAGGGTGCTGATGGGTTCTACACCCGCCAGAAAAGGTTCTTCCTTAAGCTTCCAGGCAACTGCGGCGGAAGGGAAATATCCAAATTTATTGTTCTCCCCGAAGCGTGATGAGCCATCCACACGCAGCGTAGCCGTTAACAGATATTTGTCCAGCAAAGAATAATTGACCCGGCCGATATAAGATTGGAGGCTGTTAGCCGCCTTAAAACTTCCTATGTTATATTGTGTAGGATCGCCTAAACCGACATTAAAAGTACCGGTAGCATCGGAAGGAAAATTACTTCCGTTCATATTCGTGGAGTTCCTGACAAACTGTTGGGCGGTGACCCCTGCCAATACGTTTAGATGGTGAATATCTATTGTCTTGTCATAAGTAGCGGTACCCTCAATCAGGTAGTTAGAATTCAAATCCTGTAAGATCGTAGCAATACCATTATTGGCCAGCCCGTCTTTCGTCAGGCGGTTGACATATATATCTTTGCGCTGGTTGGTGACATCAGTACCTAGGTTCAGCTTAAAGGCCAGGGAAGGAAGCACCTGGTAGTTTCCGAATACGGTAGCAAAGGTACGGTAGCTTTCTACCATCGCATTTTTGCCATAAGCCAGCGCCAGCGGATTGTCTATGGAAATAAATTCTGAAATGACATAATCCCCATTCCCGTCCTGCACTGGCAAGGTGGGGTCAAAGTTGTAGGCAGCGTATAATGTACCGTTATTCTCATTTACACCAAAAGACTGGGCAGGTACCAGGTCGTTGTTATTATAAGAAGTATTCACGTTTAAGCCTATGCTGAACTTGTCAGAGAACTCTGATTCTAAATTAAGCCTTCCGCTGTATCTCTTGAAGGCAGAACTAACCACCACGCCCTGCTGGTTAAAGTAATTGAGGGAGGCAAAATATTTGGTTTTTTCTGAACCTCCTGAAAAGGATAGGTTATGATTTTGTACCGGGGCATTGGTACGATAAATTTCATCCTGCCAGTCAGTTCCTCCATTAATTATTTCATTGACCCGCTGCTCCGGTAAGCCCCCTCCATTATCAATCAGTTCGTTTAATACCGTCTGGTATTCCTCAGCAGTAAGCAAGTCTAATTTTTTGATTACATTCTGCACCCCGACATATCCATCATAATTGATCTGCATTTCTCCCTGACGCCCTTTTTTGGTAGTTACCAGGATCACACCATTGGCACCCCTGGAGCCGTAAATAGCTGTGGCAGAAGCATCCTTAAGTATTTCTATGGACTCTATATCGCTAGGATTAATAGAGCTCAGTGGATTTGTAGGCGTACGTATGTCAGGATAACCTCCTCCGGTTCCTCCGGTGAGTGCCGAATTGTCTATCGGCAAGCCATCAATCACATACAAGGGCCCGGTACCGGCATTGATAGAACTTGCGCCCCGAATACTGACGGACACCCCACCACCGGGTTCTGAACTATTTTGTACTACATTTACACCCGCTGCTTTTCCTTTTAACAACTGGTCCATAGAGGTATTTACGCCCCGGTTGATATCTTCTGCTTTGAGGGAAGTCACCGAGCCGGTAAGGTCACTTTTCTTTACCGTACCATACCCTACTACTACCACCTCAGAAAGTGATTGTATATCAGGTACCATAGATATATTAATAACGCTTCGGTTATTAATAGGCACTTCTTCTGAGGTATAGCCTACGGAAGAAAATACCAGCACAGTGGCATCATCCGAAACGCTGAGCCGAAAATTACCACTTATATCGGTTACTGTTCCAATCGTGGTATTTTTCACCAAAACATTTACGCCCGGCAATGGGTCATTATTCTCATCGGTGACTTTGCCATTAATGGTTTGTTCCAATGTTTTTGAGTAAGCATCCAGTATAGCTAGCCTCTCTAAGGGAAAAATTATGCCATCCCTTTTCTCTTGTTGCGCCTCCAGATTTGATGTGTTCTGCTTCCGCTCAATTTTCTGAATGTCCTGTTTTTTCTCCTGCGGGTAAATAGCATAAGAAGCATCCTGAAATTTCTTAAAATCTAACCCTAAGGGGGCGAGAAGAAATTGCAAGCTGCTTTCCAGGTCTTTTCTTTCTTCAATAGCCTTTAGGGTTTTTTCTGCCACTTTTTTGTTACGCACAGTTTCTGTATCGTAATTAAAGGCC
>JBBSOG010000547.1:0-3885 GCA_038259985.1 Cytophagales bacterium | reverse complement strand
GTATTTCAGCAGCGTGGGATGACTGCTCAGCGAGGTGGAAGGCGGGATATATTCTTCTACCTGTACCTCACCTGCCACTACCCTGAACTTACCGATACTCAGATGGTAAGTGCTAAACTCCTCGGTATTGACCTGATTAGAAGGAATCACATCCAAAGAGTATTTGGGAATAGCGAAAGGATGCCGCAGCGGATGTTCGTCCGGGTCCGGGTCACCTACCGGGACACGCTGATAAGGGTCAACAGTGATCACAATATCATACTGCTGATTGGCGGCATTTTTTAGTTCAAAGCTAGTTTCAAAATGGTTTTTGTCCAGGCTGAACAAGTTGCTGACATGCGGGGTAATCTCAATACGGACCCCGCCCCGGGTGATGGCCCGGCAGGACAATAAGTTGATTTTCAGAAACTGCGTTTGTTCTATATCAATCTGAAAATTAATGGAGGCATTGCTGCCTTCCGCAGAAGCCAACAAACCATAATTATAGTCGGTAAGGTTGATCGCGGCGATATCTTTCAGATGGTCAACAAACCAATCTTCCGTTTGCAGAAAGTGGTTTTTGTTCACTTTCATGCCATCTATCCAATTCACGGCTGCTTTTCTGAGGTTCGGGTGCATAGTATTAATTTTGATAATGTTAAACCGGTTCAAATCACGGTCGTATAATTGAGTAATCCCATTTCGGGACCGGTGGCCAATTCAAATTTTTCTTCTTCGGTATTGACCAGAAGTTCTGTTTCCCAATCAATTTCTGCCGGGATGAAGTAGCCTGCTAGTAGGTCTAAAAGTGCTTGTTTCTTACCGCCGGGAAGAAAATACAATAACTCTTCTCCGCTGATTGGCCCGATAGCAAGCGTAAGGTCATTCACTTCTTTGGACAGAACATCGCCTAGAATAAAATTCTCGCCCAAAGAGAAATATCCCACCTTATTTTTGCCCAGCAAAATCTTTTCATCCCTGGGATTTCTGGTATTCAGTCTGACCGGGGCTTGTAGTATAATTTCCAGGCTTCTTGCGGTCAGTTCAAAATTACCCACAATCCGGTGCATCATAGGCAGCATATAGGCCAGGCATAGAGCTTGATCATGTTCCAGCGGGAAATTTATCTTCCAGAAATTAGCGATCAGTTCGTTGATGATAAATTCCGATACGCCTACCAGTGATTTCTGCTCTTCAATCTCTATTTGGATGCGCTGCTGATAAAACTCCTGTTCCAGGGGAAGAAAGAAATGGCGTGCGTGCTTCTCCTCTTCCTGGTGCATTTTCAGTTCCTGCACAGATTCTTCGGTATCAATGTGCTTGGTCTTGATGAGGTTTTTATGGAAAAGCCCTTCGGGCAGCATGTCATACAAACCTTCGCGGTGGATAGAAAAAAAGACGGATTGCTCCCCCGCTTTCCTATTTTCTAATACCTCCACCTGGTCAAGCTCACTTTGATAGCTTCTCTTGAACGTTCCCCTGGGCTTAATGTACAGCTTTTTGGGGTCTAATTTTCCTTCCCCAATCAATGCGGAGATAACGACCTCTACATATAAGTCTAGTTTCAACTGCACCGGCAGTTCTTTCAGCTCTTTTTTGGGTAAAAAGTCTTTATCCATGAGTTTCTACCGCTAAGCTGGCTACTTTGACATGAATAGGCAAAAATAAGGAGGTACGCTGTTCCAGGCGCAGGGCAAGTTCGTGGCAAATAGTTTCCCACGCTGCTTTGTCCATGACCTGTCCGTCAGCGGGGGTTAAAAAAACATCAATAACCCTCTTTAATCCTTGACGGCTGTCCGGCTCATTTTGATAACCTTTCTTTACTTCCACCGCTTGGATGGCTTGCCCGAGTTCGGCAAAGCATGCTGCCCGGATGTCTTCTTTGGTAACAATTCTATCGCGCGAAAGTAAGCTGCTTCTGAAGGCGTACAGCTTTTCCTGCTCGGAAGGTTTGTCTTTTCCGCCGTAAGAGGTGGTGATGGTCAGCGCTTTACCCGATTTGATGTCAATCGTGCGGGTACTCAGCGTGTTACCTGCCGGAATCTGGTTGCCAACAGCCCCAGCGGTACTCCAGTAAGAAACATACACATCTCGCGCCTTGCCGGGCTGTAGCATCAGGTACTGATGGATGTCCGGGTCAGTAGATTTGCGCAGCAGGCTATTTTCAATTTTGTTGAGGTTTTGCTCCAGTTCTTCTATTTCTTTGGAGCCGATAGAACCACCCAAAGCAGCAAAAGCAGCGCCTTCATCGCGCATCAGTTCCAGCACATACTGAAGCATCTCCCGGGCATTTCTGCTGTCAAACCTGCCCACCCGGCTTTTGCGGATGGCATAAGTCCCGGCTTCCATCTGGTTCAGGTTAAAGAACGGGATGGCGCGAAATGCCTGTCCATCTCCCGAAGCTACCCTGTGGATGGTCAGAAAGAAATCTTCTGTTTTCAGGGGAATGATGTTTAAATGCTGGTCTAGCCGGTAGGGACGGCGGTTGTCTATCAATTGCCGGTTGCAGGCCGGAAAACAGTTGAGCGCACAATACATCTCTTCCACCGCCTGCTGAGGAATGAGTTGCGACATGTCTATCTTTAGCCACAGCAATGTATCTTTTAGGTTCTTAAGGTCTTCAGCAGAAAACAGCGCTAAAAATGCTTCGGGATAGGTTTTAAGCAGCTTTTTGATAGGCGTTTTTGTCTCCTTGAGGGACAAAAAATGATGCTGGTATAATTGATTGACATTGCTTTCAATTTTGGGTAGAAAGTCCCATTCGTTTACCAGTGTGTTCCTTTGCCGGGCAACTTTATTTTCCACCGCTTCATGATAGCCTGACTTTAGGGGAAGATTTTGCCCGTCAATGCTGAATTTTGTTACCGGAAGCAGGTTAAAATACCTTTGCTTTTCAGGGTCATTTCTCCAGTCAAAAAAGAAACTCAACGCAGGCATATTGATTAGTTCAGGACTCACTTTAATGCCTAGCCAAATCGTCTGGTTAGACAGCCGCTCCCCTTTGGTGGTGAGCGCTACATTCTCCCGGAGATTGGCATCCACTTGCTCCATCAGTTTATTGCCAGAGGCCACATATCTGATGGACGCATCAAATAGGGGCAGTGGCATAGTCGGGGAAAAGTAAATAGATTGGGTGCTGATCTCCGTAGGCTTGGCGGGGTTAATCACTTCTTTGTCCAGGCTAAACTGGTCTTCGGACTTCAAAAAGTAGCTGGCTTCCACGGATTGTGCCTGAATCACGGCATGGGCGGGCTGAGGGATGGTCAGGCTCTCCGGCAACAGTAACTGGGCCAGTTTTTCCAGCACCCTACCCTGCGAAGAAATGATCTGGTTGCCGGTGCGTTCAAATTCCACCGCGCAGGCACCCAATAACAGGTCTACGATGGGGTCAAAGCCATCCATATCAGCCTGCTGATAGCCCCAAAGGTCAGCGACATATTGCCGGAGCCGGTGTTTTACATTGGATCTTTGAAAGTTCATGGTAAACTAATCATATGACTTGTTTTCTACTAAAACTTTAACTGATAGACAATGGGCTGAAGTAAATAAATTCCTGGTGCTGAAAGAGCTCGCGGGTTTTGGGAATCATGCCGGACACCGAGATATTGATGCGCCGTTTGAGTTTGTTGGGCACGTCTCCCTGCGCTAAAGCGTTTTTGGGTTCTTCAACTTTTATTTTTATATCTATGGAAGCTAATCTCTTTTCATAGGTTTTGATGGACTTTTTGACCTGTTCTTCCAGCGCATGCTCCCACTGGCTGATGCTCTGTATATTTTCAAAGTCCTGGTCCCAGATATAGCAACCGAAATCATAGTCGTAGCGGTACTCGGTCAGGTGGGTCTTCAGGATGAGGTGTACATGCTGGGCAATGGCCTCCTTCATATCGCAGAGGGCATGGCGCTGTT
>JBBSOG010000546.1:0-3893 GCA_038259985.1 Cytophagales bacterium | reverse complement strand
GGCGCCGCGCAAATTCAGCAAGTCGCCGGTGCTCGATAAGTGTCCGCAGCGGCGGGGCGTCTGCTTGCAGGTCACCCTGAGAGGGCGGTGGTGAGAAAGTTTACCCCCCCCTTCCTACACCAAATCCCATGCCTTGCGGGGCTTTCTTTCCAGGAGGTCGTTGGCTTCACGGTCTCCGGTAAACTTTTCTTTTTTGGCATTCCATTCCAAAGTCCTGCCGCCCAGGCGGAAAGAAATAAGCCCCAGGTGCATGGGCAAGGTCATCTCCCGGGCATACGCCAGGTTGCTCTCCGGTTGTGTCCTGTTCTTTACTGCGTCCACAAAGTTCTGCTGATGGCCGGGAGAACGGGGGATGAACTGATCTACTGTGTCCACATCGGTCATTACTTCGCCACCAATACGGAGCTCGCGGGTGTTATAATCACAGATCAGCGTGCCTTTGGTGCCTTCAAAGTATGCCCCTATGCTGCGTTCCTTAGCGCCCGGTACATCCGGCGGAGCAGTCGTCCAGTGGATGTCCATATTGTCAAACTGAAAGTCTACGTTAATCCACTCCGGTACATCTGCAATGCTGTTTTGGGGAGCTTTCCCTTCAGCTTTCACGCTTTTTAAGCCCTGCGGTTTGGCCGCCCACCAGACGATATCGGCGATGTGGCACCAAAAGTCCTGGAACATGCCCCCCGAATAGTCCAGGAAATAACGAAAGGTAAAGTGACAACGCTCGGGTACATAGTCTACCAGGGGCGCGGGGCCCAGCCACATATCCCAGTTCAGGGTGTTGGGCACGGCTTGGGGGGGAGGATTTCCTAACTCGGGCGTATCCCCGCTTTTCCAAATCCGAACCGTCTTCACCTCCCCGATGACGCCGGACTGTATCAACTCCGCTACTCTATGGTAGTTGTCTGTCGCATGGATTTGGTTGCCTAACTGAAATATTCGGTCATGCTTTTCCATGCTCTTGAGCATCTGCTGCCCCTCTTTGACACTGTAGGCCAGGGGTTTTTCTCCGTATACATCTTTGCCCGCTTCAAAGGCCAGCATAGCCACCTGTGCATGCCAGTGGTCAGGGGTAGCGCAGGTGATGGCGTCTATATCGTTTTGCTCCAGCACCCGCCGAAAGTCATTGTAGCCCCTTACGTTGACCCCCGGCTGAAGCTCACGGGCTTTTTCCAAGCCTTGGCTCAGGTGAAGTTCATCCACATCGCAAATGCCTACTACATCCACTTCGGGCAGCTTGGCAAACCAGTTGAGATGTGCCGTTCCCATTCCGCCAATGCCTATATGGGCAACCCGCAACGTGTCGCTGGGCGCTACCCTTTTGGGGAGGTAAGGAAAAACGCTGAGCCCTAATGCCCCCAGGCCACTTTGTTTGATGAATTCCCTTCTTTTGAGAGGATGTTGCATAGTGTAGTGATGAATGCGTAGTGACTAATGAATATCTTCGGCTATCTACTGATCGTAGCTGAAATATAAAAAAAACATTAATGTTTAGCGATATAATGCGCACGGTTGTGGCCAAATTAGCACTATAATATGCTATTCCTTTATTTACTCAATGCCAGCATCGCGCGGCGAATCCCGGCGGAGAACCGCGTCAGGATTTATGGGAGGAAGGAGATGAACAGGATAATAGCAGGGCAACAGGGTGAGGGGGGTTGTGAATCCTTGCGCAATGCATTAAGAGGAATCATCAGGCATAGCCGGTTCTTCGTCAGAGACCCTGCTTATGTGGAGAAGTGCCTACTGGGCCAGAGGCAATTCCATTGTGGCAATTCCATTGTGGCCCTTTAGATAGGCGTCACTAGCCAGGGACTAGCGACTGATACTGGTGTCCTTTGAAAAAGACACCGCTATGAAAAAGAATAGGGATGCTCCTCGCCATCCCCGATAAACTAAGCCCTAAACCCCGGTCGGAACCAGGATACCGAACATTTCCAGCATCTGCGGATTGTCCCGGTAGGCCATGCGGGCAGTAATCCGAAATTCTGATACCCACTGGCGCAATTCCCGGAAAGCAGCCTTCTTCTGTTGGGTACAGCTCTCTGCCAGGCCCTTCTTGCGGGTGCGTTCCTCTTTCATAGCCAGCAGCGCATTGACCGACGCAGCAGCCTGTTCCAATTCCTTCTTGCTGATGCCATAAGGCTGGAGGTTAAGCTCCTGTTCCAATACGTGGGCATAGAAGTAGGCCGCTTGTCGTACAATAGGCCAGCCACGCTCGGCAAAACGCTTGATTTTCAGCGAATGCTCTACTTCCGGTTGTTTACGGAAAGCGGAGCGGACAACCCTGACATGCTCTTTGAACTGTACTTCCTGCGCATCCATCTGGGCGTTGAGCTGCTGCGATAAGCTCCATTGGGCATCGTAAATGGTCACCTGATTTTTTTGGCAGCCTAAGGCTATGTCCAGCAGGGTGATGCCCTTCTGCCTCCGAGGAGGTGTCAGCCCATGCGCTTCCATCTGTAGCCTTACACTTTCCTCCAACGCCATAGCGGAGAGTGCCAGTCGGGTAGCCTCTAATACTGCGGTTTCAGAATTTAACTTCATCTTTTTTTAGATTAACGGTGAATAATAATTTACATGATACGATGACCACCATAGGCTGTGCCCTTTCGCTGTCTACTTTGAGGGCCTGTGGAGACACCGTTCATGGATAAGGCGATATGATGCCATCGGTTCACAGTAGTTCGTTACAAATTACGGACAGTATTTTAGGGACGCTCAGCAGTATCTTTCAGTTTTACTACCCGTGTAGTATTTTTCCTTAAAAGCGGAAAAAGCCAAGTTGTTCGCCCTTAAACAAGCCTTCAATTGGTAGGAGACGGCACAGTCAGGTACCCGGAAATTAGTCCGTGCGGCGACTTAGCCTCTATATATTGTCGGAAGCCATGAAATCCATCGCCGTCACCCTTTCCGACAGTCGGGAAGCATGAAATCCTGCGCCGTGATGTAGAAAGGTACGTGAACCTTGCGCCATCCGCCGCCGTCGCCACTAAATATCGCCGGGAGACATGAAATCCGCCGCCGTCGCCCTTTCCGACAGTCGGGAAGCATGAAATCCATCGCCGCGAGGCTTTCCGACAAGACATCCATGCACAGCCGGGGCAAAAAAACTAGGTAAGACGATCTTTTTGGACAAGACCAAAGGACGCAGTGTGAAGGGAAGCTATGAAAAGGGCGGAGGAGTATATTGTAAGCTCCCTAAATGTAAAAGTTAGCAAATGCCAGCAAATTTTAATAGAGGATAAGGGTAAACACAGTATTTTCATACATTATCTCCTGAGAGCATATGAGATTTAATTATATTGGGAGGGTGTTAGGTAAATAGATGCCTAGCGTGGATACCTTCAGGTTTGTTACCTATACTATCGCTACATGCATTTTTAAAGAATATGGAAAATAATAAGGGGTTTATCAATCTAATCACCGAATCTGACTTATTTGATAAGTTACTTTGGGAAAAAGAACAACTTACCAAAGAGCCATGGAATAGCTACCATGCTTTTAATTTTTTCGTAACAGGATATCATTTAGCTGATTGGATATTTAAAGGAGAGACGAGAAGTGATGATTACAAAAATTTTATCAAAAGTAATATTGAACTGTTTTTAACAAGCCAAATTGCAAATGGTGCAAAACATTTTTCTTTAAAGAGTAAAGATTACAGCGATGATAAGAGAGGAATTAGTAGAATAAAATCAGAATCATATTACGAGAAAGGATATATTGAGGATGGGTTTATAATGGATGAACTCATTATGCGAATCAAGGGTAGCGAGTTAGGGCAAAACAGGCAGCAGCTATCTTACCAAATACATGCACGAGTAGCCCTTCATAGGAACGCACCTTGGAAGCGTTCTGTATCTGGGTCTTTTCGTTGATCCAGTTGAAGAAGG
>JBBSOG010000545.1:0-3894 GCA_038259985.1 Cytophagales bacterium | reverse complement strand
GTCGTTCTTTTGTAGAAGAAAAGTCAGCCATTAATTTTGATTAGTTAGTGATGAACCTATGCCATTGCACTTCATGTTGTACTATTGGATAAAAAAAGTTGGGCAATATTCATTTAAAATGATTCTAAATTAGCATTCTGAGGCAGGTTCATTTTAAAGTTGAAAGAAAGGAAATTATCTTTGCCCATTGAGTTTATTTCATTATGCAGAACAACTTCAAATTAGTTAGCTTAACCTATCAAAATAGCCCCATTGAAATACGTGAGCGGGTTGCCTTGAATGAACAGCAAACTCTTAGTTTGTTGGGTAAACTCAAAAATATCATCAACATCCCGGAAGCCTTGGTGCTTTCTACCTGCAATCGTACGGAGGTGTATTACACTTCGGAAAATGACCTGAGCACTGAAATCATTAAGCTTATCACTGTAGAAAAAAGTCTTACAGATATTGCTGACATGGCTTCTTACTTCGTGAGGTACAACGATGAGCAGGAAGCCATGCGTCATCTTTTTAAGGTAGCCATTGGGCTGGAATCGCAGGTGGTGGGTGATATGCAGATTGCCAACCAAGTGAAAAGGGCTTATCAGGCTTCTGCCGATCAAAACATGGCCGGGCCATTTTTGCACCGTTTGTTGCACACCATCTTTTTTACGAATAAGCGTATTGTTCAGGAAACCGCTTTCCGCGATGGCGCTGCTTCCGTATCCTATGCTGCCTCAGAATTAGTGTATGACTTGGCTGCCGAAATTATCAATCCCCGTGTGCTGATTATTGGTCTAGGTGAAATTGGTACGGACGTCTGTAAAAATATTGGTGATTCCGATCATATAGATAAGCTATTTAAAGTAACTGTCGTCAATCGTACCACCGAAAAAGCCGTAAAACTCGCGGCCCAATATGGTTTTGCTTCCCGGCTGTACGATGAAGTTTATGACGCGATTCTGGAAGCTGATATTATCATTTCGGCGGTTTCTTTGCAAAAGCCCCTCATTACAACCGCTTTATTTGATAAGCGTGAACATTTAAGCTACAAATATCTCATTGACCTTTCCGTTCCCCGGAGTATAGAAGCAGAAGTTGAAAATGTTCCCGGCGCGCTGGTCTACAATATTGATGATATACGTAGCAAAGCTGATGAAGCTATGCGCAAACGCATTGATGCTATCCCCCAGGTAAAAGCGATCATTGAAGAAGCGCTACTTGAGGTAGAAGGATGGGTACAGGAAATGGAAGTTTCGCCCACCATTCAAAAGCTCAAAAATGCGCTGGAACAGATCCGTCAGGAAGAAATCGCCCGTTATCTGAAAACCCTGGACGAAAAAGAAGCAGACCATATTGAGAAAATCACCAAAGGGATGATGCAAAAAATCATGAAACTGCCGGTTTTACAGCTCAAAGCAGCCTGCAAGCGTGGGGAGGCAGAAACTTTGATTGATGTACTCAACGATCTCTTTGACCTGGAGAAGCAGGCTACACCCAAGGCAGGTAAATAATCCATTTATCATTCTTTACTCAGAGTACTCTGCGAGTAAACCTGAGTGAGATAGAAAATGACCACAAAGAGCGTTTTAAACGCTCTTCTCGCTCCACCCTTGTAAAATACGAGGGCGATAAGTGCTAATCATTACCTTTTATCCCATCAATAGCTTGCTCCGGATCAGGATGAATGAAGGTATACCCAAGCCTTTTCTTAAGCTTTTCACTACTGATTATTTTGTGAGCATGTGGTGCATCGGCATCAAACAACGGAGCCTCTAAGCCTAATTTTTGGGTAGCTTTGCGATAAAAAATATCCTTTTCAGGATGTTGGTCGGCACAGGCGTTAAAGGTTTCCCCCCAGATTTCTTTTTCCAGAAATTGCGCAATAATTCGTATACAATCTTCCTGATGAATCAGGTTGATGCGGTCTTTTCCGTTCGTGTTTAAGTTTTTACCTGCCAAAAATCTTCCCGGATTTCTTTCGTCATCAAACAAGCCACAAAACCTCAAAATGCTTATCTGAAATCGGTCTTGAGCCAAAAGGATTTGCTCAACTTCCATCAACGCCTGCCCTGACTTACTGATTTCCCCGCCCGCTTCTTCTTCTCTCACTTCCCGGTTAAGATTAGGATAAACCGATGTAGAACTGATAAACAATATCTTTTCAAGGGAGGAAGATTCCGCGACATTTAGTACCTCACGTATTTGCTGTGGATAGAAATCAACCACATCTGCCTGCTTCCTAGAAGGTGGAATATTTAGAAAAAGTACCTGGCTATCAAAAAAATCGGGCTGATAATCCGGGTTAATTTCCGGGTTCAATTTGATAAGATAAGGTTGTATGCCCTTCTCTTTTAAAAATTTGATTTTATCAGCGCTTGTGGTAGAGCCTTTTACGCGATAGCCTTGCGCTAGTAATTGTTCGGCTAATGGCAGGCCCAACCATCCACAGCCCAGTATACTAATTGATTGATCTTCCTTTTTCATAATTTACAAATATCATGATGCTAAGGATATCACTGCCCGTTTTGTTTAGTAATCAGGTCAAAAAGCTTTAATTTGGCGAATTCTTTTTAAATAAAACTACTCCCCACTGTGACCTACGAAGGGAATTTACTGAAAATGCGCGTGGCATTGGCCGAGCCTGTACAATATACGCTGAAGCTTGAAGAAGATAAGATAGACATGAACCAGCTTCTAGGCCAGACGATTCACCTTGCTTTTGAGGGAAGGATTAATTGTATCAATTGCGGAAGGCTCACCAAAAAGGCTTTCGGACAGGGATTTTGTTATCCTTGTTTTATAAATGCCCCGCAGAATTCGGAGTGCATCATCCGCCCGGAACTTTGTCGTGCCCACCTGGGGGAAGGTCGTGATATGGAATGGGACACGGCCCATCATTTACAGCCTCATATCGTTTATCTGGCACTTACGGATGCTATCAAGGTAGGCGTTACCCGAGACACGCAAGTACCCACCCGGTGGATAGACCAGGGAGCCCGACAGGCACTTCCTATCGCCGAAGTACCGTATCGCTATCTGGCCGGTAAAATTGAAGTGGCGCTGAAAGACCATTTTACTGACAAAACTAACTGGCGCAACATGCTCAAAAATGTGGTCAAGGAAGACCTGCGCTTGGAAGATTACTGGGAACAAGCGCAAAAATATCTGAGCGATGATGTGCAGGAGTATGTGCTGGCCAATTGTCCGATTACTGAAATCCACTATCCAGTGCTGGAATATCCCGAAAAAGTAAAGAGCCTTGGCTTAGATAAAAACCCGATGATTTCTTCAAAATTATTAGGGATAAGAGGGCAGTATTTAATTCTGGAAAATGGGGAAGTCTTCAATGTTCGCAACCACAGCGGATACTTTGTCCACTTTTCGTTTTAGGATTTATTCACTTTTCGCCCTTTTAAGTACGACTTTCTCCATCTGTTTGCTGATCATCTGGGTATACAGTGCCCTGAGTTCCTGATACTGATCAACCGGAACCGTCGTCTTGTTGACTTGCAACTGACTGACGATTTGCAGATTATCAGAAGAGACTTGGGACTGGGTAATAAAGCTCACTGATTTGTCCTTTAGAGTCAGTTGTATATCGTCAGGCTTTTCGTCCAGGATATAACCTGGAGGAATTGCCAGGTTAAATGAACAGCGGATAGTTCTTCGTATGCTATAATCTACCGGAAAATAACGCTCCATTGATTTGAAAGGATTGTCTTTTTCTATAGACAGAAAAGGCTCAATGTATACGATATCGCCTAAAGCTTCTACCGGATACTCTGTCAGGTAACTGATGGAGAAAGGCTTATCTTTTTCTTCCGTATTGTGAAACTTAACTTCACTGATATGCTGGAAACGATATAATTGTTCTTTATCGGTATTGTATTGCTTCCTGGCCCTGAGCGCACC
>JBBSOG010000544.1:0-3903 GCA_038259985.1 Cytophagales bacterium | reverse complement strand
TATCACAACCTTTCAAAAAAATGTCTAAGTCGTTTACAAAACCCACATAGCGTATATGCTCACGTTCTTTTATGCTTTGTTGTAATGCTTCGCTTAGTCCTTTTCCTGCAATAATTATTTCATAGCCTTTACCGCTTTTATCCAGTCGTGGTTGTATCTCATCCAGAATATATTGTACGGCTGCTTCATTAGGGCTATAATCCAACGCGCCTAAAAAATATAACCAGGGAACATCTTTATTGAACCTTTCCCAAGCGGCTGAACAACTAGGGTTACGTAGTGAAGCAGTGGTGACTGACCTGGATACCCTTTGCAAAGATGTAGTGCTCCCCTGCATCGCACACTGGAAAAACCAGCACTACATAGTCATCTACCGAATTACGTCTAATCATATTTATGTCGCCGACCCGGCAGCTGGTAAACTTCGCTATCGCAAAGTAGAGTTTTTGGAAGGCTGGCAATCAGCTGGAGAACAGTCCGGAGTCTTATTACTATTGGAGCCCACTCCTGATTTTCAACAACATTTAACAGATGAGATAAATGAAAAGACTGGTTGGCGTTTTTTAATCCCATTCTTCCGTCCCTACAAACAATATATAAACCAGTTGATGCTAAGTGTGTTAGTAGTTAGCATCCTACAATTCATTTTTCCTTTCCTAGCCCAATCATTGGTAGACGAGGGCATTCGTCACCAAAACTTGCATTTTGTCTACATCATCCTGATTGCCCAATTGGTATTGTTTGCCTCACAAACTGTGGGGGAAGTCGTCCGTAGTTATCTGCTGCTTTATGTAGGCAACCGGGTGAGCATTTCGCTGCTTTCCAGTTTCTTGCAGAAGCTAATGCAATTACCATATCCTTTTTTTGAGAAAAAGAATTTAGGTGATTTGTTTCAGCGCATTACTGATAACGAACGTATAGAAAACTTTCTTACTGCCCAGTCCCTGACAGTATTGTTCTCTTTACTTACCGTCGGCATATTCAGTATAATCCTGGCTTTCTACAACGGATTGGTCTTTTTGGTATTTGCATTAGGGGCCTTACTCTACATAAGCTGGGTCTTTTTACTTTCAAAACATAGGGCAAAACTTGAATACCAAAGGTTTGAGGTATCAGCTGAGCACCAAAGCCAGCTTCAGGACCTACTCTATGGTATGCCTGAAATTAGGTTGAATGGCTCTCAGCAAAGGCGGCGCTGGCGTTGGGAAGCGGTGCGTATCAAACAACATCAGATAGCTACCCAAACACTTTCAGTAGAACAGCTTCAAACCCGGGGCGGGGCCTTTATTCACGAGCTCAAAAACATCAGTATCACTTTCCTATCAGCTTTCCTGGTGATCAAAGAAGAGATGACACTCGGAATGTTAATAGCAGTCCAGTACATTCTGGGACAACTCAACTCCCCCTTGCTAGGGTTAATTGGGTTTTTGCAGTCCGCGCAAGATGCCAGACTAAGCTTAGCCAGGTTGAATGAGGTATTTCAAAAACCTAGCGAGAATACAGAAACTGATCCTCTGTTAATTACAAGTGATCATGATACCCTTCATCTAGAAAATGTTTCATTCCGTTATGAAGGCCCTAGCTCGCCTGCTGTATTACAAGAGATTAGCACCTCTATTCCTGAAGGCAAAGTGACAGCTATTGTCGGAACGAGTGGCAGTGGAAAAACAACGTTGTTAAAACTCTTACTTAGGTTCTACGAACCAACAGGAGGAAAGATTTATGCAGGCAATAACCTTTTAGATAAGTTGCCTGCATCTACTTGGTTATCACAATGTGGGGTAGTCATGCAGGATGGTTATATCTTTGACGATACTATCCTTGCCAATATCACCGAATCAGACAGCAGAAATTCCTTAGATAAAGAGCGTTTGGCCCATGCGGTGCGCATCGCCCATCTGGAATCTTTTATTCATACGCTTCCCAATGGATATTTGACACCTATTGGGCAAAACGGCAAGGGACTCTCAGGTGGACAGAAGCAGCGTATCCTGATTGCCCGGGCAATCTATAAAGACCCCAAATATCTATTCTTTGATGAGGCTACCAGTGCCCTTGATGCCGAGACCGAAAGCTTTATTGTCAATAACCTGGAAAACTTTTTTCAGGACAGGACTGTGGTGATTGTAGCCCATCGGCTTAGCACGGTCAAACACGCCCATCATATCCTGGTGCTGGATGAGGGAAAAGTAGTAGAGCAAGGTACCCATACTGAACTTGCAAGCCAGCAGGGGTACTATTACAACTTAGTCAAAAATCAACTGGAACTAGGCGCATGAGGGTCTCGCCGAAACCTGTTATCGGGCCTATCGCTGAGCTTAGCGAGCCTTCTGAATATTTACAAGAGGTCCTGGCTACGCCACCGCGTTGGATTATCCGCTGGGGGCAGGTAGGGGTATTTGTGCTGGTAATGGTTCTGCTTACCTTGGGTTGGTTCATCCGTTATCCTGACCGGATTTCAGGAAAGCTCATCATCACTGCTGCCAGTCCTCCCGTTGGAATAGTCGCCCAAACAGATGGTTATATTATGGATTTACTCGTAGCAGATCATGACACCGTAAAAGCAGGAGAAATATTAGCTGTTATTCAAAACCCAGCACGATTTGAAGATGTAATACAGTTGAAGCATAACTTGCAAAGTTTGGCAGCTAGAAATTTGAAGGAAGTAGCACTGGATTCACTGATCTTTCCTCCTTTACAATTAGGTAGTTTGCAGGAAAACTACACCAAATTACAGGAAGCCTGGTCAGCTTATGGGCAGTATCAAAGACTCAATCCTCATTATCAAGAGCGTTTGTCTATTGAACGTCAACTGGCGCAATACCAGAAATACTTCACTCAAAAGCAGGTTGAGCAAGAATTATTATACCGGAAATCACAACTGGTTGAGAAGGATTTTCTTCGTAACAAACAGCTTTACGCTACCCAGTCTATTGCTGAAAGAGCATTAGAAGTGAGTGAAGAGTCATGGTTGGAAGCGAAATATGCTGCTGAGTCTGTATCAAGTGAGCTTTCTCAAATCCAGTTGAGCATTAGTCAATTACTACACAAACAGCAGCAGTCAAATATTCAGCATCACCAAACCGAAACGCTATTACAAAACACTTTACAGAGTGCCATAGATAACCAGCTTGCCGTGCTTAGGCATTGGGAAGAACATTATGTATTAAAAGCCCCACATGATGGACGGGTATCATTTTTTGAGATTGAAAGTTCTAAGCAATATGTGCATGCTTTAGATACAGTGATGCGCATCGTTTCAAAATCCAATCAGCCTATCTTCGGGCGTTTGTTAGTTCCTATAAAGAATTTTGGCAAGATAAAGGTTGGGCAAAAAGTACAGGTTTATCTGGATAACTATCCCTACGAAGAATACGGTACCTTGGCAGCCAAGGTGGAGGATTTTTCAGAATTGCCACAACAAGACAAATATCGCGTGACCATTAGTTTTCCTGAAGGGCTAAGAACTCAGTATGGTAAGACAATTTCTGCCCAGCAGCATTTGCAAGGCCGAGCAGATATCATCACTGAAGAAAGTAGGTTACTAGAACGATTATTTGATAAGTTGAGAGCTCAAACTCAATAAATGTATTTATTGTGAACCTCTCTTACCCTATACAAGTTTAAGAAAATGACCATTAGCTGGTCATTTTCTTTTCGTTCTTACCTTCTATTATTTTCCTTTTTTTACATTATTGCTAAGTTTCTGCTTCACTGCATTGGCATAAATTTTCATTCAAATTCACTTCTCAAAATGTTGACAAAGATATAGAAAGAACTGTGTATTCCAGTGATAGTGAACAATAGGGAAACTAACGTTTTAAGATAAAACTGGGAAGTAAATGACAAAATATTACAAGATTCCAGATTTTGTATTCGCTTGGCTTTCATTTTTTTTGATGC
>JBBSOG010000543.1:0-3904 GCA_038259985.1 Cytophagales bacterium | reverse complement strand
GTTTTGTCTTGAACGATAGCATGAACATCATTATTGGTCAATCCTTCCGAGGTTGAAAAATTTTGAAACAATTTCCCACCTGTCCTGAGCGCAGCCGAAGGGTCATAACGGCTCACTCCACCCGAGGTGCCAAGCCAAACAATGCCATCTTTATCTTCATAAATAGGCATAACCGAATTATGTGCAAGCCCATCCCGAGTTGTAAAATTCTGAAAGGATTTTCCATCGTAATAATAAGCACCTGAGCCATAGGTACCGAACCAAAAATTTCCTTTACTATCTTCTAAAATGGAAAAAATTTTGACTGAGATCAGTTTACCTGTGATATTAGTAAACGATTTTCCATCGTATCGATAAACACCATCACTTGCTGCAAACCAAATGTTTCCATTTCTATCTTGCTTGATATCCTGAACAGTTGAGGTGATTGAGTCTTTGATTTCGGACTTGATAGCTACCGGGTTAATAGTTTCTTTTGGTTCCTTCGTTTGGTTTTTTCCACAGGAGGTGAGCAAAACAAACATCAAGAATAAAGTAGGGATGGGAAAGTGTTTTACCATTTTATCGTTTTTTATTACCTTACAATTATTTGATTCAGCGAATCTACTTTGATATCTTCCGTCCGAAGAATCCTGATTGTAAATAGAAATGTAACCTTTGTAAATAAATTGTAAATAGTATGTCTAACAGCCGAAATCTCTTCTCTGGCAAACGCAACTACCTGTTTGGATCGGTACTACTTATCTTTATCTCTTTGATCTGTGTAGGTTTCAGCATGTTGGGCAATGCAGATTTTGATCTTGCTAGGCAGGAAGTTCTACTTCGCCGAATCGGACATGAAATACTCTTACAGTCGGGCGACAGTACATCACGTGTGCTTCCGGTAAAAAAGATCGCCAAAAATGAATATCAGATCAGTTTTGAGAATGAGCTTACTTTTCAACCCGATTCCCTCGTCAATACTACTCAGCATTTATTAGCCAAAGGTCCGCTGGCACGTGATTATGTTGTCAACGTAGTGAATTGTGCCAATGCCAGTGTAGTGTTTGGATATGCTATTTCAAAAAACAAGAAAGATGACATCATAGCCTGTATAGGAAGAAACCAACCTATAGGATGTTACATGATCCACATTCAATTTAAACCAGCGGGTATCTCCTTGGCAAAAAATGAGTACTTCTTGGGAGCACTGTTATTGTTAGCATTTGTTGGATTTGTTTTTTTAAGATCTGTTGAGCCGCGGAAGACCTTACCCGATAGTCGGAATAATGGTATGCTCACTTTGGGATCCATGTCATTCGATGCAGAGACCCGCAAGCTTAAGATCAATGGAATGACAGTAGACTTGACAAAAACCGAAACCCGTGTACTGCACATTTTTGCGTTGTCTCCTAACGAGGTTATAGAGCGATGCCGGCTACAAAAAGAAATATGGGAGGACGAGGGAGTTATAGTAGGCCGCAGTCTTGACATGTTCATATCAAAACTCAGAAAAAAGCTGGAATTTGATCCGAACATCAACATTGTTGTTATACGTGGCAAAGGATATAAGCTTGAAATTAGCTCTTAAAATCTCCCACTCCGAAATGATGTTATTTTGCCTGGAAAAAGTAGGTCTAGTTGTTGAACTGAAAAAAGAAGCAATCCTTCGTATCGATATAGGAAATACAAAGCATACAAGAAGCAAACAGCAAGAATCTAAGGAACACATTAGGATATTACCCATGTATAGATATCATCTGAAAAGGTAAGTTCAGTATGAAAGCAAAGCATATTTTCGTGCTGTTAAACCAAAAATATGTTAACAGATGATGAAAAAATCAATTGATGCCAGTCTGGTACAATTTCGTACCCTGATCTCTAATGCTTCCCGTCACCCTAAGGTGAAACCGGAAATGGAAAAGTTTGGATACACCGATCCTCGTATGCAGGAGGCACAAAGCCTGCTGGACCAGTTTATACTATGGCAGAACGAAAAGGAAAACTGCTATAGCCAGGGGAGTGCACTGAAGCAGAAACTCAAGCAAGATGTAAAGTCCCTCAAAGTCTTATATACCGGACATTTGACCATTGCCCGCTTTGCATTTCGCGAGGATGCCTATATGGAAGCCCATTTGCAACTAAAAGGCACACGGAAAAGTGACTGGGCAGGTTGGACCAGCCAGGTACTGAGTTTCTATAGCCGCGTAGAAGCGGAAGGACTAGCTGCTATGAAGAAGCACGGTGCTAAAGCTGAAGAACTATCGCAGGGAAAAGCAATGGCGGAAGCCTTGGCGGATGTTTATCAACAAAAGAAATCTAATGCCGGAGATGCACAATCGGCTACCCAAAAACGCAATGCGGCATTCAAGGCATTGACCCGCTGGGTAAGTGACTACAAAAAAATTGCCCGGGTTGCTTTGCAGAACGACCCCCAAATCATGGAGGTATTAGGTATTGTAGTGCCCTCTGAAGCATAAGGGAACAGTGTATAGGGGTGCGATAGAGTTATAGCCGTAGTAGGGCAAAGTTATAGGTTTTTTGTCATACATTACTATATCTCCATCGCACGCTAGCACCCTCAAAAATCCGTTTCTGGCACTTGTGGATTGTGTTTGCTATTTTTAGTGCTAACTTAAGCACCAGCTAAACCTAAACTTTTTTGAACTTCTATGAAGAAATTAGATCAAAACACAACCATTGGCTGGATTGGCACCGGAGTGATGGGCGCATCCATGTTATCCCTGCTGCAAAAAGAAGGCTACTCCTCAATCATTTATAACCGTACTAAAGAGAAAGCTAAGGCACTTTTAGATGCCGGTGCCGAATGGGCGGACTCCCCCCAAGATGTAGCCTCACAGGCACAGATCATTTTTACTATCGTGGGCTTTCCGGAAGATGTGCGGGAAGTGTATCTGGGAAAAGAAGGAATGATCCAATCGGCTAAAGAAGGTAGTATCCTGGTAGATATGACTACCACTGAGCCTAGCCTGGCACAAGAAATCTACGCTGAAGCCAAAAAGAAAGATGTCTCTGCCATTGATGCCCCGGTGTCAGGGGGTGATGTAGGTGCTAAAAACGGTACCTTATCCATCATGGTTGGTGGCGAGAAAGAAGCCGTGGATACTGTGATGCCCCTCTTTGAGATCATGGGTAAGAATATCGTGCATCAGGGCAAAGCAGGTAACGGCCAGCATACCAAAATGTGTAACCAGATCACCATCGCTGGTACGATGATTGGCGTATGCGAATGTCTGCTCTATGGCTACAAAGCCGGTTTGGATTTGCCTACGATGCTCAAATCTATTAGTGGTGGCGCAGCCGCCTGCTGGACACTGGACAATCTGGCACCCCGCATAGTTGACCGTAATTTTGATCCTGGATTTTATGTAGAGCACTTTATTAAAGACATGGGCATCGCCTTGATGGAAGCCAATCGTATGGGTTTAGCCCTACCCGGATTAGCCTTGGTTAAGCAGATGTACGAAGCGGTCAGAGCGCAGGGGCATGGTAAGTTGGGAACGCAGGCACTGATGCTGGGCTTAGAGAAGCTTTCAAATGTAAATAATGATTGATGACGTATGACCATTGACCAATGACGGAATGGATAGCAAGCATAAGCAACCAGCTGTATGCTAAGATAGTACCTCTTTGTGCCTTCAGTATCTTCCTGATAAGCTGTCAACCGATAGAAAGCCCGCAGGAACCAAGTCCCCCCAATGTTATTCTGATCATGACTGATGATCAGGGATATGGTGATCTGGGGGCACACGGCAACCCCTGGATCAAAACACCCCACATAGATTCGCTACATGCGCAAAGCACGATATTTACCAACTTTCATGTAGGTACCACCTGTGCGCCTACCCGGGCTGGCCTGATGACCGGAATCAACTCCAATAGGGTGGGGGTCTGGCATACCATT
>JBBSOG010000542.1:0-3905 GCA_038259985.1 Cytophagales bacterium | reverse complement strand
TTATTTAATCTGCTTTTTGATCAATACAAGGGGAAAAACTGCTGCTGAAAAATCGGCCAGGATTTACTGGATTGAAAAAGGATAAACGGAAAAAAAATAATTCACTTTCATCGTAATATTGCTATGAACCAAATATGATATGAGTACATCTGAAGAACTAAAAAAGATTGTCCGTGATAAATACAGCAAAATTGCTGAGCAGGATAAAGCGCTCAATGCTTCCTCTTGCTGCGGGGCAGGTACATCATCCGGCGAAGTATATAACATCATGACTGATGATTACAGTGCTATTGAAGGTTACAAAGTTGACGCTGACTTGGGCTTAGGTTGCGGTTTACCTACCCAATTCGCTAAAATCCAGCAAGGCGACACTGTGATTGACCTGGGTTCCGGTGCTGGAAACGACTGCTTTGTAGCGCGGCATGAAACCGGAGCGACAGGCAAAGTCATTGGCGTAGACTTTACCAACACCATGATCGAAAAGGCACGTACGAATGCAGAAAAACTAGGTTTTAATAATGTAGAGTTTCGTGAGGGCGACATTGATGACATGCCCGTTTCGGACAACATCGCCGATGTGATCGTAAGCAATTGCGTACTCAATCTTGTGCCCAATAAGGAGAAAGTGATCAGCGAAATTTTCAGGGTGCTCAAGCCCGGTGGCCATTTCAGTATTTCCGATATCGTGTTGGTTGGTGAATTACCAGAAGCGTTACAAAAGGATGCAGAAATGTATGCCGGATGCGTAGCTGGTGCCATTCAGAAGAAAGAGTATCTGGGCTACATTCAGCAAGCTGGTTTTCAGAATATAACGCTCCAAAAAGAAAAGGGGATTAGCTTACCGGATGATATTCTTCAAACTTACTTATCCGCTGAAGCAATAGAAGATTTCAAAAATGGAGATACCGGAATTTTCAGCATCACAGTTTATGCTGAAAAGCCCGGCAAAAAACGATCAAAAGTAACGGCCAACGAAGAAAAAGAAGAGGCTTGTTGCGAACCCGGGTCGGGCTGCTGCTAATTGAACTAAATGTGGGTGGCTTCTTCAGTCGCCCTTTATTCATTTAATTTATGTACCCTATACTTACCCAATACATCAAGCGGTCAACGGAGGATTTTATCAATATCCCTCAGAGCCGTAAGGAAATTTTACAGCAGATTAAAGGTAATTCAGTCGAAACACCAAAAAGATCAGGAAAGCCAGCTTGTTTTTATTTGTACGCATAATAGCCGAAGAAGTCACTTTGGACAGGTATGGGCTGCTGTAGCCGCATATTATTATGGTCTCACAAATCTGAAAAATTTTTCCGGAGGAACAGATGCTACTGCTTTTAATCCAAGAGCAGTTCACGCATTGGAGGAAGCAGGATTTGTGATCAAAAATTCCAGTGGAGAAAACCCCAGATACGAAGTAAACTTTGCTGAAGATGCCGAACCTATACTTTGTTTTTCTAAAAAGTATGATGACCCCCTGAATCCTCAGAAGAATTTCATTGCACTGATGACCTGTGATGAAGCGGATCAAAACTGCCCTACGGTTTTTGGCGCTGAGTACCGCTTTGCCATCCCTTATTGTGACCCTATAGAGGCTGATGGCAGTCTTGAAGAGGCCAGTCGGTATGATGAACGCTGTCAGCAGATTGCTAGTGAAATGTTCTATCTGATGTCACAAGTATTACCTTAAACATTATAAAATCAAGTGGGCCTGGGAATTCAAACCGATGGGCATTGGTTTAGAAAATAATGGGCATCTGTTGTTGATGCGATGCCCATTTTTTTGATAACGGATGCCCATCCAATTTTTATTTTAGGCTGTTGAAAAATACATTATCGTTACGAAGCTGTTTCAGCTTCTCTGACGGCTCTCACAAACCTCACTAACTTTTCTGCATCCAGATTTTCATTGGTACGCAACCCGCCCGCTACAGATATCTACGCCGAAAGGTGCTACTTTTCGGATCGCTTCCTGCACATTGCTAGGATTCAGCCCACCCGCCAAGAACAAAGGAATGCCAATCGCTTCTCTTATCTTTCGGCTGATTTCCCAATTATGTGCTCTTCCGGTACCTCCCAATTCTTTCACTCCCAGCTTAGGGTTGCCAGAGTCTAACAAAACTGCATCCACCTCTCGGGCTACGTTTTTCGCTTCGTCCACCGAAGATTCATCTACTACATGAACCACTTGGACAAGCTTGATTCCCGGCAGTACCTTTCTGATTTTCTGGTACGAACCATGGGAAAGCGCGTCTACAGTCTGTATGGTATTTGTCCTTACCTTTCGATGATGTTTGATAATGGCCTCCACTTCGGTTTCGCTCGTGAGCAGAAAAGTCGCGATGGGCGGGGGAACAGTGGCTGCAATAGCTTGGATAGACTCGTCATCTATCACACCTGGTCCGCTAGGCATACGGCCTACTAAGCCCAAAGCATCCGCTCCCATACGAATTGCCAAATCAGCTTCTTCCCGACTACTGATGCAACAAATTTTGATTCTGGTTTTCATTTGATAACTATACGTTTAATTATCAGTTTTTTTGTTCATGAAACTTACCTCAGTACCCGAAAACTGGCTGGAGCGCCTAGCACTTTGGCTAGGCATCGCCCCCACACCCATCAGTGATACGCATGTGGCTTTTATGATGGCCCGCACCATCATGGTTGGGGCTAAACTAGGTATTTTTGAGATTTTGAAAAAACAGCCCGCTTCCGCGCAAGTCATTGCCAGGTCTTGCCAAACTGATGCTTTGGCTACCGTCAAAATATTGAATTCCTTAGTACACCTGGGGTATCTCCGTAGAAATGTTCAGCGCGAATACGGATTAACGAAGCTTTCCCGCAAATGGATGCTGCAAGAGAGCAAAACTTCGGTCTACGACAAGATGATGTTGCAATTTGTAGAATGGAAACTGGTGGAACACTACGAGGACTATGTGCGCAGCGGCCAGCCTGCGGATATGCACCATATACTAAGGGAAGATGAATGGAATGTTTATCAAAAAGGCATGCGGTCCATGGCTAAAGTTTCGGCCTGGGAGGTGGCCCGTCGTACGCCCTTACCTAAAAACGCCAGCCAACTATTAGACATTGGCGGTGCGCATGGTTACTATTCAGTAGCCTTATGCAGAAAATATCCTAAACTCATCGCCACCATCCTGGATCTCCCGGAAGCTATTCAACATGCCGGAACACTTCTAGCGGAAGAAGGTATGGGGGATAGGGTGAAGCATCAAGTAGGCAATGTGATTACTGCTGACCTGGGAAATGAGAAATACGATGTGGTCTTTATCTCTAGCCTGGTGCATCACTTTGACACAGCTACTAATGAAACACTTGCCCGGCGCATTTACGAGGCACTAAAACCGGGAGGTTACTACATTATTCAGGAGTTTGTCCGGCCTGATCAACCCAAGAAAGGTGACCATCTGGCAATATTAGATTTATACTTCGCCGCTACCAGTCAGTCAGGCACGTGGTCAGTGAAGGAAATGTCGGGCTGGCAAAAGAAAGCGGGTTTCAAACCTCACAAAACGGTGTGGCTGCGTTCTATTCCCCAGCATGCCCAAGTGGTGGGGAAAAAGCTTTAGATTTTCCGGATGCGTATCGCATTCTTGTTTAAAACCGAGAAATGCCTTTTCATTTCTTCATCCTATTTGTGAAGTGCTTCGACTACTAAGGATTTTTTCTCATCCATCGCCAATCCATATAAGCGTATTGAAAAAGCCGTGATTGAAATATGGATATGCAAATTCGTTATGCTAAGATCAATCTATGCGAATCAAGGGTAGGAAACTAGAAGAAACAGATGTGCTAGCCAATGCCTTAGTTGAGTATGGAAACTCTACAACTAATTGCCCTGTACTATCACATCTGCGACTGCTATGATAATCAATTGGCTCATCAGTGTC
>JBBSOG010000541.1:0-3914 GCA_038259985.1 Cytophagales bacterium | reverse complement strand
TGCCAGTACAATCATTGCCTTTTCTGGTTGTTTGTCCATAGGTTAAAGTCTTGTTATATGCGTAGCATTAATTTGTACTGATAACTATAAGCTTAGGCTTAAGTTTTTATTCCCTTTAAAACAGGGGTGAGCTATTAGGTGGGTAAAAGTACGGGGGAGGAAAGGAACAATGATAAGTACAGGTAAGGGTATTGGGGTTAGTCGGCGCGACCATGATCAAGCCTAATGCCTTGGGTGGTAAACGAAAGCCCTTGTTGTCCTGAAGTAGAAATCATGACACCTTCAAAGAGGGGCGCGTTGGTATCGGCTTTGGCCCTCCAGTCAAAGATAAAATTAGCGCCCGTTCCCCCTTCCTGATCATTTTCGTCAATGACAATCTCCACAGTTTCCATGGGGGCAAGGAAGATATGGCTTTCAAAATAAGTCCTGATGGATTTGCCACCGGTATCAAAGTATTCGGCCTTCTCTATGTAAATGGTGTCGTTTAGATCTGTATTTCTGATACTTACCGTAGCAGTCAGGTCGTGGGTTTTATGTTCTGATTGGCTATATATTTGGGAATAAATGGACAGGTAAGTCGTGCCTGTCAGGAGCGAGTCGCTGAGGGGGAAGTCAATGGTACGTCTTTCCCAGTTGACTGGGTTGACCGAACTGATCTCCTGCTGTTCTCCGCAGGCGCAGAACATAAGTCCCATCAACAGTACTGAAATGATCTGCTTCATACGATACTATACAGTCTTGTATATAGCAAGTATACTAAAAGGCTTCATTTCCTGCAATTGGCTGGGTGGATTTGATGGCATGGCTGTCAAAGTTGACCTTGCTGTGTTAATTTTGAGTGACATACAGAAGGGTTTTTCGCAGAGAACCCGGTATGGAATACCCCGCAAAGGACGGCTTACTTCGCCATGATAGGACTCTTTCAGCAGGCTCCGCCAAGGTGGCCTCACTGAGAATAGAGAGGTAACAAATTTAGGTTAGTAAAAGAATTATGGATAATGCAGCAGCAACCATTGATGTTAGCAGCAAAGAAACAGAAAGCCCTGCTTTTGAGTTGTACTTTAATCAGAAAGCATCAGTGACAAATAATATCTGTAGTACTAATCCGGTAGTATTCTAATCAACAAAAGTGTACTTTGCCCGCTGACCTTTTCACTACGCTTATTTAAGAATTTGATATCACATGAAGATTTTTGACATCATTCGGCAAAACAAAGAACAAATTCTCAAGCAATGGCTTCAAGCTGTAAAAGCGCAAATACCAGGAGCAAAAGGGCAAACAACCCCTGCACTGAGAAATGACGTGCCTGATCTGTTAGAGGAAATCATTACGATTCTGGACGAGAACACACCGAAAGAATCTCTTCATGAAAGTATTGACCACGGAAGGCTTAGAGCAGCCATTCAAGGTTACACTCTGTCACAAGTCATCAAAGAATACCGGCTACTGCTTCAGATTATTTTTGACTTCATAGACCCGTTATGTCCCATACCACCTATTGATAGAAATAAAATCATCTTTACCGTTACCTCGGCTATTGAGCATGCTTCTCAAGCTTTTTTTGAGATCCGGCAAGAGCAGGAAGTACATGCCAAACAGCAGGCAGAATCTACGGTAAAAGATCTTCAGGAAGAATCCCAACGTAGAGATGACTTTATTGGCACCGTTACCCATGACCTGCGTAGTCCACTGGCACATACCCTGACCCTGTTGGAACTGTTGAAAGATAAACTTTCTTCGGAGCCTGTCTATGTGAAGCACCTCAATGCCATCCAGCTTAGCATGAACAAAGCTGATACACTCATTCGCAATCTGCTGGATGTCAATCTCATTAAATCCGGAGGACAGCTTCCCATACACCGGCAACATTGTGATTTGATCCATGAAGTACAGTCTTCTATAGAAGAATTTACAGGACAATATGCTGGTGGAATTCAATTAGCATCAGAAACCTTATCTTTACAAGGTTACTATGATTGTGCAGCCTTGCGCAGAGCATTGGATAATCTTATTCAGAATGCTATCAAGTACTCAGATCAACAGTCTGTTATTACAGTGAGATGCCGGAGTCTGGATGATGATTATCTTGAATTATCCGTCCATAACTTTGGTAATCCTATTCCTATTCCTCAACAAGCAAAGATTTTCTCCCGCTACTACCAGGTAGAAGAACAATCCCGCAAAAAAGGATGGGGCATTGGCCTATCACTGGTCAAAGGCATTGTAGAAGCCCATCAAGGCAAAGTAGATCTGGTAAGTTCAACACTTGAAGGAACTACTTTCTCTATAAAAATCCCTGCTTTCATACACAACTAGAAAGAACAAAATATAAGTGGTCATCTTTTCTAAGTAAAGTCCGGCACTGCCCTGCTGTTTTTGAATAATGTATAATGCTTAGCTGAAAGTGTATCACATATACCTAATAAAGGATGAGGATATATCTAAGCTGGCAATGTCTTCACTTTTTCTGTGTAGACTCAGCTATTCTAAAAGTGGCCATTACCGGAAGATGATCACTCAAGGACCAACGCCTTTCTAAAAGATGAGGGACAAACATTCCTTCTGCTAAGGTCCTGGAAGGGGAGCTAAGGCGCTGAGCTAGGTTGGGGCTTAACAGCAAGTAATCAATGCGGCGATAGGGGACTAAGATGTCATCACCCAACTCGTCCATTTTTGTGAATCCATCACCGCGAATGAGTGAATCATAAGCATCAACCATACCTAATTGCTTCCATCGTGCGTACTCAGGATCAAAGGGCCGGTGGTTGAGATCGCCCGCGATGATTACCGAGCGCTGCTGCTTCAGATCTTTCTCTACATAGGGTGCTAATAGGTCCATCTGACGTTTGCGCTTTTCGGATTGCTCTCGTGGGGCAAGCTTGAATCCGTAAACAATAAAAGATTGCCCTACAAAGTTAAGTGAAACACGTGCCCAATGATTAAATAACTCACCAGCCTCCGGATCATCCCCTTGGATGCAGTGGTCAATTTCATTGATAACAATGCGATTATTATAGACCAGTAATCCAACGCGCTTATTTTCCTTATAATCAGGACATTTCAATACTGTGTAGCGATATCTATTTCCCATAGCGGCTACCATTGCTTCGTATGCTTTGACATCGTCACCTGGCTCTTGGATGATTAATAGGTCAGGCTGGTAATGGCCAATAGATGCTCCAATCAGGGAAAACAAATTTTGCTGTGTTTTCCCATCCAACTCACCATACCCCTGACCACTTCTCAGATTATAGGTGATAACCGTCAGTTGGGAAGATGAGGATTGTCCCTGACCGGCCATTGGGATGAGCAATATGACAAAGAACCCTAATAGCATCAGATGCCTTCTGGGCGCGCTGTCATTGATATATCCCTTGTAGTTAACCATCCACCAAAGGTAGCCATTTTACACATTTCAAAACACCACGATGGTAAAAAGCTATTGATTAAAGTTATATAAACTTAAGCCTAGGGATAAGCGCAAGTTTTAAGCTCGCTTCTATGGTTTACACTTCAGTTGCACTGCGCCAGTGACATACTGAAGTGAAGGATAGGCATGATAAACTAAGCTAAACAATATTTGCCCCCTCGTCATCCCGTAGGGATCTTGTACGCGCAATTGATTATCTATATCCAATGTCATTTGGGAGAATGGCAAAGATCCCTTCGGGATGACAAAACACTACATGATCTAATTTACGGTGTAGTAAGCGCATGATAGATACCTGCTAATATAAAGGCAAATTACAATTGGGCCTGAGTAGGTGGCTGCTAACGACCAAAGCGAACTGCTGGGCCGGTTTGTCGGCGTTAGGCTTTCAGGGCATCAATTCTGCTGCTGAGGGCAATTAACTTTCGGGTTCGGCTTTATAGGCCTTGCAGTTGCTTTTTGTTAGCGGTAGGCTTTCACCCT
>JBBSOG010000540.1:0-3922 GCA_038259985.1 Cytophagales bacterium | reverse complement strand
ATTCCAGCGCCACATCGCGGAAAGCGGTATTTTTTTTCAAGGCCACACTGTCGGGCATTTGCCGGATGAGCCTGTCTAGGTACACCGAGTCAATGCTGGCGTAAATCGTGATGCTGTCCGCTACGCCTTTCTCATCCGAATTGACTACATACACCGGCAGGGCAAGGCTTTGAATAATGTCCAGCTCAAAAGTAGTTAGCTGGTAATCTACGCTATCGTAACTGTACGCACTATCGGAATGCGTGGGCGCGAAAGTACGGTCCAGATATTCAAAAGGGGCGTATTTGTCCTTTTCGCCGGGAAAAACGACTTCCAAGTCCTTAGGATAACGAAAGGTAAGGGTATAGGTAATAGGCTCACCAATTTTGAGCGTATCAGCACTAAAACTTCCTTCGGGCTGTAGCTCCTGTGCCCACACTTGGTTTCCCCAATAACACAAGCAGATTAAAGTAATAAAGATGCTGCTCCTCATACGCTGTTTCATATCACGCACTTTTCCTGATCTTATTTCTTACCCTAAACAGATTAATGAGCTTGGGAACATATTCCTCTTCGGTGGCAATGGATAGATAATCTGCCTGATGCTTTCGGCAAAAGTCTTTCAGGTTCTGCTCAGTGCCCGCATAAGTGCTGTTAACTTTGCTCCGAAACGAGGAAGAAGAAGAATTCACCCAAATGGTCTTTTTACTTTCTTTATCAAGCACCGGAATGATCCCCAGGTTAGGCAATTGTGTTTCCCGCTTATCCGACAAATGTACGACAATAAGGTCATGCTTTCGCGCCAGAGCTTTTAGGCTATTGACATAATCTTCATCAATAAAATCCGACACCATGATAATAATGCTACGCTTTTTAATAATATTCAAAAGATAATTAATTCCCGCGTTGAGATTAGTTTTGGTAGAAACCGGCTGGGTGTTATAGAGTTTGTTGATAATTTGGTATGCGTGTTTTTCTCCCTTACTAGGTTTTACATAAGCCTCCTTTTGGTCAGAGAAGCAAAGTAAACCTACTTGGCTAGCTTCTTTGATAGCCGAAAGGGTAAGTACCCCACAGATTTCTTTACCTATATCCACTTTCTGATAGCCGGGGTCGCCAATTTCCTGGGAAGCGCTCACATCCAGCATCATATAAACAATTTGTTCCCTTTCTTCTTTATAGGTTTTGACATATACACTGTGCCCTTTGGCCGTAGCATTCCAGTCAATACTGCGGATATCATCTCCGTACTGATATTCGCGCACATCGTCGAAGGTAATACCGGAACCCTTGAACACTGAATGAAAGTCGCCTTGCATCTGGGTAGTAATTGCTTTGCGAATAGATATTTCGTATTTGCGCAGTTTTTTGAGCAGCTTTTGTATATCTTCCTTATTATTCATTATGAAATGTATAATCTTTCTTTATAAGCACGTTAAAAAGCTGAGCTTATGATATCGCAAATTAATAAAATTACCCAGTTTTAGATATTAGTTTGCGTCAAGCCCCAAAAGCTATAACAAAAACTACCATGATAATGGTTACTTATATACCTGACAGCAACTTTTTTATGCTTAACCTATTTTTTTGACAAAATAAGAATTCGCCATTAACTCTCCTAAAGAACATATATCCCACCTGCCCAAATGGGCGCAGCGCTTGCTTTATGTATTCAGTGCGCTGATTGTGCTATGGCTGATTATTTATATCGCCTTTCGTACACCTGCCGTACAGTCTTACCTTACCGGACTGGCAGAAGACAAAGTTTCTACTATGCTTAATACTAAAGTTGAACTGGGCGGCATAGACATAGATTTTTTGGATCAAATCATACTGGAAGAGGTATACATAGAAGACCAGCAGGGTGATACTTTACTATACGCCGGGAAGCTGGATGTCGCTTTTGACCCCTGGGCCGCCATTGGCAAAACAATCAGTATCAAGCACGTCATTATTGCTGATACCTATATTCATTTATACCAACTGGAAGGAAAAGATACCCTGAATTTTCAGTTTATACCGGAAGCTTTTGCTTCCGATACCACTACCCAGGCCCCTCAAGATACCACTTCTTCCGCATGGACTATTCAGGCTAATCAGCTTTTACTGAGCAATATCCGATTTAATTATGAAGCTGATAGCACGGTCATGGATATGGCCCTGACTAAACTTAATCTGCTCTTTGACAAAATTTCCCTGGAAGATCAGTTGATCAGTGCCAGTGAACTGGACATTGATGGACTGGCATTCAACATGCAATTGCCTGCTTCTCCGGCAGATACAACATCAGTAGATACTGCCGCAGTGGATACTGCCACAGTTGCCGCTACACCGACAGAAGAAACGGATACTACCAACAGTAATGTGATTAACCCTAGCGGTTATACTTTTGCCTTTGATGAAATCCTCATTGCCAATAGTAACATCGGCTATCAGGTGGGACAGGTGAAAAAGGATACCATGCAACAAATGAATTTTGAGAACCTAGCGCTGGCTGATCTTCAACTGGAATTAGAAAACGTAATGGTAGGCGCCAAAACGATTTCCCTTGACTTGCCCCTGTTAGCTTTCCAGGAAGCCAATAGTGGTTTCCGCCTGGAAGAATTGGCCGCTCAGGTGGAGATGGACATGCCCAGCATTAACCTAGTACTCAATGAACTGCGTACCGGACACTCCGAACTCAAAGGCAACATAGACTTCGGCATGACTCTGGCTGACAATACTGCCGAACTGATGAACAGCATCAGCCTGAAATCTGATTTGGACGAAACTGTTTTGGGTTTGGAAGATGCGTCTTACTTTTCAGATGCCCTGAGTGCTTACCCCGGCCTTAGCGGCATGGATGTTTTATTGAGCTGGCAGATCAATATGCAAGATGGCGAAGGCGTAATGGATAGAATGGAAATCACCTTGGCCGACCAGCTCAAATTACTAGCAGAAGCTTCCTTCAAAGATTTAAGTAGTTTGGATTCTACTGTAGCTGGCTCGCCTTATTTTGATTTTCATCTTAACGAATTAAGTACTGATTATGCTTTTTTGAGCAGCTTGGTTGACGATTCTACCGCACAGTATTTTGAAACGTTGGAACAAAAAAGTCTTACACTGGAAGCCCGGGCCAAAGGTACCCTGGAAGATATTGCGGGCGATGCTAACTTAGACACTGGCATCGGAAGATTGCTGGCCAGCGGTAGCTATCAAACCAATACGACCCATGCAAATATCAAAGCCAACGTTGACGCTAATCAAATGGATCTCAAGGCCGTGATGTTAGCGCTGGGTAACCCCGACAGCGTAGCCCGGGATTATGGGAAGCTTACGATGAGTGCGGATGTGCAGGCGACACAAAGCTACGGACAAGATACCAGCCTTAGCCAGCTAAATGCAAACCTTCTGGTGAAAAACCTGGGGTACAAAGGCCATCAATACGAAGGGTTGAAAGTAGATGCCCAAAAGAATTATGATGATATCAATGCCAAAATTGACTATGAAGATAGTTTGTTGATACTTCATGCCAATGCAGAAGCCAGCTTAAAAGGAGAGGATAGCCAGTATAAACTGGACATGAACCTGGAAAATTTAAACCTTTTCCGCTTGAATTTGGTGAAAGATAGCATCATCATCAATAATACCCACTTAATGGCCGAGGCGCAAGGCAATACCATAGATAACATTGTGGGTAAGCTTAAAGTAACGGAATCCAGCGTGATCAAAGATGCTGACAAATACGACCTGGACTCGCTGGTGCTGGTAGCCGAAAAAACGGATGACAGCCGCACTATCAATTTCTACTCCGACTACATTGATGCGGGCATCACCGGACAATTTAGTATTAGTGGCTTGCCCAAGGCGATAGAGGATTTTCAGCAATATTATATGTCAGCCTACGAAGCACCGCTCAACAATGTAGACACAATTAACACTGACGAAAGTAACCAGGAACTGT
>JBBSOG010000539.1:0-3931 GCA_038259985.1 Cytophagales bacterium | reverse complement strand
GGGTATATATTTTTTGATGCAAATAACGGCCTGGTATATAATGCTGAAAATTAGGCAACTGTACGAACATGATTAATCATGTTCCTACAATAATCACGACAGACACTCAGGCTTCAGCCTCTTTTTTGAGGTGAATCTTGAAAGTCGTCCCTTGATCTATTTCGCTTTCTACCAGAATAAACCCTTCTTTATTCTCAATAATCCTTTTCACCATATAGAGCCCGATTCCGGTACCTTCTACATGGGTATGGAAGCGTTTGAACATAGAGAAAAGCTTTTGTTGCTGACGTTCGTTCATGCCTAACCCGTTATCTTTTACTTCAAGTATGATGTATTTGTTCTTTTGGTAAGATGAAATGTGAATGACCGCTTTGCGCTCGGGAGATTTATACTTCACCGCATTACTCAGTAAATTATAAATAATGCTCCTCAAATTAATTTTTGAGTAGTATATTTCTTTGACCTGTAAATCTTCATGAATTTCAGGCTCTTCCTTTTCCAGTACATGCTTGATGTCTTCTTTTACACTTTCAATAATATTTTTAATAGAAAGCATTTCGTTGACACTATCAGGGTTGCGTTGGACCTTAGCGATTTCAGCGAGTGCTTTGATAGTGTCTTTGAATTTTTCAACAGAAATATCCATCTTTTCCAGCACGAGGTCCCGCCTTTTACCATCACCATCCAACTCAATTTTTAAAAGAGAGATCAAGCTCTCTAAGTTGCTGATGGGCGTTTTAAGGTCGTGGGAAGCAGTATATACAAAATTGTCCAGGTCAATGTTGATCCGCTTCAGGTTTTCATTACTAAGCTTGAGTTCCTCCTGTACCTCTTTGAGCTTGCTCACATCAATCATGGAGCCGATGATCCGATAGGGGACACCGTACTCATTTTGTATCACATAGGCCCGGTTATAGACGAAGGCATAGGAACTGTCAGCCCTACTAAAACGATGCTCTAAAGCCCACTGTTTATCCCCTTTGTTGATCACTTTGTCTATCTCATTGCTTACTGTTTCAGCTTCTTCTTCGTGGAGAAAATTAAACATGGCGTTGATGCCTGCTTCAAGCTTTGCCCGCTCATGCCCGAAAATCACTTCAAAAGTGTCGTTCCACCAGAATTTGTTGGTCACCAGGTTCCAGTCCCAAATGGCATCATTGGTGGCCTGGGCTACCAGTCTGAAACGTTCCTCACTTTCCTGCAAGGCCTTGGTACGTACTTCCACCCTTTTTTCTAATTCAGCATTGAGATTGCGCAGCTTTTCTTCCGCTTTTTTGACTTCCTCATAGGCGATCAATATTTCTTCTTCTGCTTCTTTCTTTTCGTGAATATTAGCGATCGTCATGGCTAACCCATTTTTGATGGGCGCTGCCTGAATTTCTATCCAAAGCTTGTGTTCATCCTGTTGGAAATAAACCTCCTGGCGTAGCACACCTCCCTGACTAGCTATTTTCTTTAGTTTATCAAAAATGCCTTCCCTTTTCAAAACAGGCATTTCAGCGAGCAAAGATTTGCCAATTAGGGAAGCGGATTTTTTAATAAAAATATGCCGGGCAGCTGCGCTGGCCATCGTCCATTGGAAATCTACAATTTTGTTTTCCTCATAAATTGTATCAAAGGCCATGATGCTATTGAGCGAGCTTTGTAATACGCCATTCAGCAGGTTGTTCAGTTCTTTGACATGGGTAATGTCCACAAAAGTGATCACTGCCCCGTCCACCGATTTATCCTGACGAATATAAGGCATGATGCGCATCTGATAATAGCGCTCATTGGTGACTTGCAGCTCTTTCTCTACGATTTCCCTGCTTGCCAGCACTGATTTTATATCTTCTACAAAGTGATCGTATTTGAGGTTGTAAGATAAATGGTGGATAGGCCGTCCAATATCAGCATCAATGAGGTTGACCTGCTTAGTAACCGCAGGTGTGTATTTTCTAATGACCAGATCTTTGTCAATAAAAATCTGTCCGATATCAGCGCTGCTAAAGTAGTTGTTGAGGTCATCGTTCAGCTCTACCAGTTCTTTGATCTTAATCTGATGCTCAGCATTGACCGTGTGCAGTTCTTCATTAAGCGACTGTAGTTCTTCGTTGGTACTCTGTAGTTCCTCGTTGGATGATAAAAGTTCTTCATTACTGGATTGCAACTCTTCATTGGAAGTTTCCAGTTCTTCTACCGTCATTTGTAGGTCTTCTTTCGCCTCTTTGAGTTCATCTTCCAAAGCTGACAGACGGTCAATATTCACCACATTGTCATTATCCTCAGTATCGTTTCGAAAGGTTTGCCCGGCTTTCTCTTCCTGAAACAACACTAGCAAAAACTTCTTCTCATACTCATGTGCTGACAGATAAGGCTTTACCACCAGGCTAATGATACGGCGCTCATCTTCGTTGCCGGTGCGGATACGCTTGCTTACAATTTTTTGCTGGGTAGCTATTGCTTTTCTTAAGGCCAAGGTCAGGGCGACGGACACTTCCCGGGGCACAAGTTTGAGCAGGTTCATCCTCAACTGCTTCTCGGGCAGGTGCAGGAATTTCTTATAATCACCGGTAGCCTGGAGTAAATCATAACTTTCGCTGATAAACACGGCTGCATAGCCCAACTCTTCTGTGACAACCTCATGAAATGCTTCCATCATTTTGGCTTCTATGGAAGATTTGGTGGGGAGAACATTTACTGGTTTTATATGCGGATTTTGACTGTTTTGAGGGAGCTGTGCATCAAAAATAAAAGGTTTGCTTTTGCTGATCGTCTGAAAAATATTCCATTTTTTGCTGATGTCTTTTAATGAATTCTTGATGGCTCCGGCGCTCTCACTAGACCCCAAAAACAGGTAGCCACCAACATTTAGTGAGAAATGAAAAGTCTCCATCACCTTTTTTTGCAGTTCATTGCGCATATAGATTAGCATATTGCGGCAACTGATCATGTCCACCTGTCCGAAAGGCGGATCTTTGATAATGTTGTGCTGGGCAAAGATGACCATCTTCCGGATTGTGGGGTCAATCAAAAATTTGTCATCTTCTTTGGAGAAATATCTTTTGAGGGTATCCTGGGGAACATCGTTTTCAATGCTCAGCGGATAAACGCCTTTGGCAGCAAATTCAATGGCACGGGCGTCCATATCGGTGGCAAAGATTTTTACGTTAATGGTTTTGCCAATGCGCACCAGATGCTCATGGATGAGAATTGCCAGGGTATAGGCTTCTTCGCCAGTGCTACAGGCTGTTACCCATATTTTCAGTTGTTCTTCCTCACTTTTTTTATTCAGCAGCTCAGGGATTACTTTGTCCCGGACTTCATCAAAAGCTAAGGGATCGCGGAAAAAGCGGGTGACGCCGATCAAAAATTCATTGCCAAGACGTTCTACTTCCTCGGGATTATTTTGCAAGAACATGGTGTATTCCCGCAATTCATTGACGCCTAATTCGGCCATTCGCTTGGCGATTCTCCTTTCCAGGGTCTGGGTTTTGTAAAAGGTAAAATCATAAGAAGTATTTTGCTTGATCAACTGCAGGATTTTCTGGAAAGCATCAGTTCCATCGCCATCAAATATCTTTTCCGAAAAAGATTTTTCAAGCACTGTTTGAGGATAATGTATAATTTCTTCTGACATCAGCTCGGGAGGCAAGATAAAATCATAATTGCCAGAAGCAATGGCACTGTTAGGCATCCCGTCAAATTTGGCGGTCACCGGGTCCTGTACGATGACCATACCCCCACGTTGTTTGATGGCCCCAATGCCTTTGGTGCCATCTGAGCCGGTACCGGATAACACGATGCCAATGGCCCTGCTCTTTTTATCTGTTGCCAGCGACTCAAAAAAAACATCAATCGCGTTGTTAGGAATAGTACCAGCCGACTTATCAATAAGATGTAGCTTTGCGTCGCGGATCACCATATTACTTTTGTTGGGGATCAGGTAAAT
>JBBSOG010000538.1:0-3934 GCA_038259985.1 Cytophagales bacterium | reverse complement strand
TGCTGGGGCGGGTAGTAAGGGTAGACGAACCCGATGACAACCAGCGCCGTCTGCGCTACGATGGGGAAGGCAATGTACTCCATGCGAAAGACCAGCAGCACGAAGTAAGTTTCAGTTACCGGGGCATGAACCGCCTGGCTTCCCGTAGCGAAGCAGGCACTACCGTAGAATTCCATTACGATACCGAAGACCAGCTTATTGGTATCAAAAACGAGCATGGCTTTGCCTATCGTTTTGCACTGGACCCACTGGGCAATGTCGCCAAAGAGATCGGCTTTGACTTGCAGGAACGTATTTACGAACGCAATGCAGCCGGGCAAGTGACGCTGGTTCGCCGTCCTAAAGACCGCTGGAACAAATACGATTATGATAGAGCCAGCCGAGTAATTCAGGTGAGTTATCATGATGAAAGTAAGGAAAACTATGCTTACCGCGCCGATGGAGAGTTGCTATTGGCACAGAACCAACACCAGAAAGTAGCCTTTGAGCGTGATTTGTTGGGAAGGGTAAGCAAAGAAATACAGGGAGAATATGAAGTAAGCTCAGAATACGATGTGCTGGGCAGAAGGATAAAGCTAAATTCCTCTTTAGGCGCACAACTGGACATTAGCCGCAATGCGATGGGCGATGTGGAGCAATTAAGTGCGCAAGAGGGAGAAACTTCTGCCTGGCAAGCAACTTTCCAGCGTGACATGCTGGGCTTGGAGATTGAGCGTAGCCTTCCGGGAGGCATCCGCATCCGTATGCAGCGGGATAAACTGGGACGCCCTGTCCATCATCAGATCAGCGGTAGCAAAGGTGACTTTATGGACAAGCGCTACGAGTGGGATGTGAACGACCGCCTGCGCAAAATCATAGATGCTAAGCATGGCACCACCACTTTTACCCATGATGAATTGGGCAACCTGGCAGGCGCGCAGTACGGTGATGGTACTTTTGAATTTCGTCTACCCGATGCGGTAGGCAACCTCTTCCGCACCCGCGACCGTAAAGACCGCAAGTACGGCCCGGCCGGACAACTGCTGGAAGCGAATGGCACCCGCTACCAGTACGATGCCGAAGGTAATTTGATCAGTAAAATAAACGCCGGGGGCAAAAGCTGGGCATATCACTGGAATGCCGCCGGTATGCTGGCGAAGGTAATACGGCCCGATGGGGCGGAGGTCACTTTTACCTACGATGCCCTGGGGCGCAGGCTTTCTAAAACTTACCGGGGCAAGACTACCCGTTGGGTTTGGGACGGCAACATGCCTCTGCATGAGTGGGTGGAAGAAAGCAAGCCTGACAATGCACAACAAACGCTTTGGGTAAGCGTCAAGGGCACAGTAGAGAAAAGCGAAGAATTACTTAATACCGCTCCCACCAACGGTCCCCCTGCTGACCTGACCACCTGGGTATTTGCGCCGGAAAGCTTCGCGCCAGTTGCCAAGCTGGAGGGAGAGCGACACTATAGTATCGTGACGGATTATCTGGGCACGCCCACCCGTATGTTCAGCGAGCAGGGCGAACAAATCTGGGCGGCAGACACCAGCATTTACGGACAATTGCTTAACTTAGAAGGCGAACGCTCCGCCTGCCCCTTCCGCTACCCCGGACAATACGAGGACGAGGAAACAGGGCTGTATTACAACCGTTTTAGGTATTATGATCCTGAAGGGGGAATGTATGTGAGCCAGGACCCGATTGGGTTGGAGGGAGGTTTAAAACTATATGAATATTTATTTAATCCAACAGTTAATACAGATCCACTTGGCTTAGAATGGGTGACAATTGATCAACTCACTCAGGATATTATAAGGGATTCTGTGAATAGAGCTAAAGCAAATAATATGGGGTTTGAGAGTGGAAGGCATGATAAATGGATGAAAGAGTCAGCGAGAGATTTAAGAGAACAGGCGAAAACGGCTAGAGCTAAAGATATGCTACCTGATATTCCTGATATATTGGATAAAAAAGCAGCGCAACTGGAAGCTAGAGCAAAAGGGATTGCCCATAGAGGAGGTAGAACAGGAAGAGGGAAATGTTAACTCTAAGCAAATGAAGGATATTCTTGATTATTTTGAAAAAACAGAAGATGCAATATTCTTTGGTAAAAAGGATAAAGTTCAAGAGGAGCTAGAAGTATTATATCATGAGATTCTTACTTCAAATTTACCTCATGACTCAAATTACTATTATGTATTAGGTTATATCCGGTACAATAAAGGTGATTCGTTTGAAAATGTGGAATTTCTATACAGGAAATCTCTTGAACTTGATAATCAAAATGAATTTTGCAAGTATTACTATGGATTTTTATTGTATGACCATAAATCATATCAAAAATCCATCTCTATTTTTGAAAGTATTGACTTTAATTTCTTTACATCAATAGACCAAGAATGGAGAAAATTAAAAATAGAAGAACTGATTATTTGCTCAATACTATACCTTTATAAACAAGATATATATATGAATATTGATAATAAATTTATTGAGTGGCTAATAGATTTCAAAAAGCTAGTCAAAAAGGGTGGCGAATATTTTAATTTTCCTACCGATTTAATAAAAGCGTTGAATGACTTTCTAGAAAACAAAAAAGATATTATTTCGCCAAATTTTAATTATTTTTTGGGCGAATTTTCAAAATTAATGCGTGATTTAAATTTAACCTCAAAATACGAGAAAGAATATATGAGAATTATAGACTCGCTGAACAAGAATTTTAACAGCAAATAAAATATCCATTCGGTTATTCTCTCAAATCAGCAAAGATTATTCGCGCAGTGCTGCTTTTCAAATAAATCAGAATATTATTTAATAGCATTAGTGTCTTTTTGTTTCTTGAATTCAAGAGATAAGTGCGAGACAAAGTATTTCCCTGAGCGGCTAGCCGCTTAGGGAAAATATCTAAATGCTATATTTGTCTTGCATGAAAAAATACAGCCCTGAGTTGCTCCAATGGGTTTTATGATAGTTTATCAAGTTAATTCACGAGAACTGTTCTAATGTGGATAATGGGGATTTTAGCAATTCAAGCGATATACTAAGTTTATTCAAATAACAAACCTAACCTAAGCATGGCCATTGAGCAGCAATATTGTCCGGTTTACAACTTTGTGCCTAGTGTTCTGCACCAGAATAGCCTGTTGTTTCCTGCCTCATTGTATCAGGTGAGTGTGCCGCCCAGCTTATCTTCCTACGATATACGACCGCCTACTTTTGTGAGCCCTGAACAGATGCTTAATTTGTCGCGGCCACAGGAGGGTAGTACCAGTCTTTCCATCGTGCATGGGCTGACAACAGTTGATTTTACGGTGAGGTTTTCTAATCTGGCCCGGCAGTGGCAGCCTGTTTCCCGGCAAGGCCGGACACTACGGCAGTTTCGCGGAGGGGATATTTATCTGGAAATTACGCTTAATGTCTATATTCTGGAAGGTGACCGTCCTTTGCCAGATGATGCGTATACCCAGCAGATTTTCTCTATCATTATGTCACATGAATTAGAGCATGTGGCTGATGAAATTGATATTGTCAGCCGTTGGATGCCTGGGCGTGCCTATCAGGATTCCCTGGTTCGGTGTTATTTGAGTGAGGCGCAGGCGATGGAAGAGCGTGCATTTCGTCATTGGTTTACCCAAAGCCACTTTAGCGATTGGTTAAAAAACGGGCTTTGGGCCGATGAACATAACCGTCGGGCAAGTACACGGGATTCGCCTGGTAATTATAGGCAGCTTCAGCAGCAAATTGACGGTATAAGAAGAGTGCAGGTCAACCGCAGACCCATACGTTAAACATAGGTTTAGAACACTAAAGAAAAGACCGCAAATTGTTGGGTGAGCCAGCAGTATTGTGTAAATTATAAAAGCTTTAATAGCATTTTATTCACGTCAAAAAAGCTATGCGACCTTACTATACTTTGCCCCTGAAAGCCTTTCAGCTTCAGAAAAAACAG
>JBBSOG010000537.1:0-3942 GCA_038259985.1 Cytophagales bacterium | reverse complement strand
AGCACTCATAGTTGAATAATATTGCTCAATTTATTTATTAACGAATCATTTATCAAAGTCTTATCTGAAAAGCTATGATGAGTACAAAAAATACACCGACGCTTATCATTTTATTAGGTTCAACCGCCGTAGGAAAGACTGATATAGCCATTCAGCTTGCACTTTGGCTGGATACAGCAGTCGTTTCCACCGACTCCCGCCAGTTTTATCAGGAATTAAATATAGGCACCGCCAAGCCTACACCAGCTGAGCAATCGCTTGTCCCGCATCATCTGGTTGATTTCTTGTCTGTATGCGATAGTTATGACGTTAAGCAGTTTGAACAGGATGCCTTGTTGGCTTTATCTAACATTTTTCAGCAGAAAAAAGTAGCCATCGCTACGGGTGGTTCTGGCCTGTATGTTAAAACCTTGTGTGAAGGGATTGACGAAATACCTGACATCAATGAAGAAATCAGGACGCAAATACAAAACGAATTTGAGCAAGAAGGGCTTCCGGCTTTGGCAGAAAAGCTCCAGCAGGCAGACCCTGATTACTACGCCCAAGTTGATAAACACAACCCGCGAAGGGTAATGCGCGGACTGGAAATTTACCGTGCTACCGGAAAACCTTATTCTACTTTCAGAAATCAGCCTAACCATCAAGTCAGCCATCCTTTTGATATCATCAAGATAGGCTTGAACCGCAATCGGGAAGAGCTTTACGAAAGAATTAACACACGGGTAGATCAAATGATAGCGCAGGGTTTGTTTGAAGAAGCAGGAGCGCTCGCCCCATTTCGCGATCTCAATGCACTGCAAACGGTGGGTTACCGAGAAATTTTCCCCTTCTTGGATGGAGATTACGATCAGCAGGAAGCTATCCGGCTGATCAAAAGAAATACGCGACGCTTTGCTAAACGGCAACTTACCTGGTTCAGAAAAGATACTGATATTCAGTGGTTTGAACTGAGCGGAAGAGAAGATACTGCAGTTAATGAAATGAAAGCTTACCTTACCAAAAGATTGAATCACCTTGCATAACAACTACTACTTCTTCAGGCTGCTCAGCAAAAAACTTCAGCAATGCTTATCGTCCTGGGTGTTGGTCACCTGTTTTAGCCAGCATAAAGATGAGCTTATCCTGGGTTTTGCCGATCCCCAGCCTCCTCACGATGAGTTTTATATCAAAGCATTGCTGGGAAGCCAGTTTTCCTGCCTGCATTTTCCCGAGGAATTTCACCGGAGTAAAAGAAACAGCGTCAACCTCTTCTCCCAATTACTTGACTGCCGTGTGGTAGAGGTGAGGCAAACATTAAATGACAGAAGTTTTTCTCTCATACTGGAAAAAGAAGGTAATGCAGAACCATTTCAGCTATTGTTTAAAATGCATGGCAATCGCGCTAATATCGTCTTACTTCGGGATGGGAAAGTATTGGATATTTTTAAGCATCAATTGAGCAAGGATAAAGTTTTAGATATAGGGGAGTTACCACTGAAAATTGAACATGCATACGAAAACTTTGTAGCTAAAAATGGGAATCCCAATAAATTGTACCCTACCCTAGGTCCGGTACCTAAATTTTACCTGGAAAAAAAGGGGTACAACGAGCTTTCCCTAGAAGAGAAATGGGACATGCTGGAAAAAATGCTTCGGGAACTTGAATCCCCTTCTGCCCTCTATACCACTATTATACAGGGCAATCTACATTTGTCTTTGTTAGCCGTTGGTGAAGTTGAAGCTAGTTTTCAGGACCCGGTGGAAGCGGTCAATCATTTGTTTCTCAAGTATATAAGGGATATGTCCTTGCTACAGGAAAAAGGGGGATTGCTAAAGAAGCTTTCCAAACAAATTGCCCAAACTGAAAATTATGTACAAAAAAACGACGATAAGTTAGATGAACTGGAAAGCGGTGCCCAGTACAGCCAAGTTGCAGATATTATCATGGCAAATATGCACCAGATCCCGCCCAATAGCCGGAAGGTCATTTTCAATAATTTTTATACCAACCAGCCCATAGAGATCAAACTCAAACAAACCCTAAGCCCACAAAAAAACGCGGAAATCCTGTATCGTAAGGCCAAAAACCAAAAGATTGAGCTGGATAAGCTGAGAGAAAACATTGTCCAAAAAGAGGATAAACTGCTCAGTTTGTACACTCATTTTGAAAAGCTGGAAGCATTGGAAGATGTCAAGCAGATCCGTCAGTATGCTAAAGAAAATCATCTTCAGGAGGTACTGGCGGACAAAGAAGAAATATTACCTTACAAAAGTTTTGTGATTGAAGGTTTCCAAGTGTGGGTAGGCAAGCATGCCAAGAGTAATGATACTATCCTGCGAGAATTTAGCCATAAAGAAGACCTCTGGCTACACGCCAAGGATGTGCCCGGTTCCCATGTGCTGATCAAGTTTCAGTCAGGCAAACCTTTCCCGAAACCAGTCATTGAAAAAGCCGCTGAGCTCGCCGCGTTTTATTCCAAAAGGAAAACTGACAGCCTTTGCCCCGTCATCGTAACACCCAGAAAATACGTGCGGAAAACAAAAAACCTGCTACCCGGACAGGTCATTGTGAGCCAGGAAGAAGTGATTATGGTCACGCCCAAAAAGCCTGAGTGATCTCAGAGCCGTCGGGCATGCGTTAAAAATGAGCGCCAGAAGCAGATGATTATTACCTTCTCTCTTCGGTTACCGATTCCTGTACGCCCCGGTCTAGGTTGAATTGTAAGGTAACCCTCAGGGTTTCCTGAAGCGGGTTGGTATTTCCAGCGGTAGTGCCCTGGGGCATGAGGTAAGCAAAGTCTACGCCGAAAACCTGGTAACGCAAGCCCATACCCGCAGTGAAATATCGGCGACCGCCTTTCTCCTGGTTTTCATAGGAATAACCGGTACGCACTGAGAAAAGATCGTTGTACCAATATTCCACCCCGAAAGAAAGCATAAGCTCTTTCATTTCCTCGCTAAACCCATCCGGGGCATCGCCAAAAGAACCGAACATCCCGGCCAATAGACCGCGGTTAGGGTCTTTGCCACCATTTTCAGCAATTTTATAACCACTATCAGGATTATTTGGATCATTAAGTACATAAGCTCCATCTTCATCTATTTCGTAAATAGGAGGCGTAGGCACCATCAGTTTGTTGATATCAAAAGCGAAGGTCAGTTTGTTGAAGGGGTCCAGGTTGGTGGTGAAAGCAGTTCCCAGGCGTAGATTGGTGGGCAGAAAACTAGCATTGCTCTCGTCCAGGTAAGAGATTTTAGGCCCAATATTAGATATTACCGCGCCAAAAGCGATGTTGTTCTTTTTACCGCCCACGATGGTCTCTTTGTTATAAAAAACACTGATGTCTGCGGAGGCGCTGATACCAGGCTTGCCATCGCCTGACCCACCGCCGGAAGTTGTTCCTGCAAAGAGATTGGAATGGATAAACCTACCGGTTAAGCCGGCGCTAATATCTTCTCCCAATTTCATGGCAAAAGTACCAGCCAGTGAAAATTCGCGGGGACTCACCAAATTTAGAAGTTCACCATTTTCATTGGTCAGCTGAATATCTCCCAGATCAAAATAACGCATGGAAAGCGCCAGCGCTTGGTCATCGTTCAATTTTTTGTAGCCAGTCAAATAAGAAAGGGACATATCACTCACGACTTTGGATAACCAAGGAGTAAAGGAACCCGAAACGCCTATTTCAGTTTCCAGGAATGCTAGTTTGGCAGCATTCCAGTAGCTTGCATTGGCATCGGGTGAGGTAGCTACCCCGGCATCGCCCATCCCCCCTGCGCGGGAATCAGGTGTAATGGAAAGAAAAGGAACGCCAGTAGTAATCACCCGGTTACCTGTCTGTCCCAAGATAGTGATCCCGTTGGAAGTTTTGCCACCTTGTTGAGCATAAATAGGAATTACAGCAAATACGGTCAGGGCAATAGTTAAAATAGCTTTGAATTGCTTTAACATAGAAATTGGGT
>JBBSOG010000536.1:0-3946 GCA_038259985.1 Cytophagales bacterium | reverse complement strand
GTATTTAATAAAACAGCATTACAGTTCAACCAGGTTGACATTCGCTTAGATTCTCTCAAAGACGTCCCGGGTTCAGAAAAAACCTTTGCTACTGTGGAGCAAGAATGGGAAAAATTAGAAGATGGCCTAGAATATATGTTAAAAAGAAGGCGCTCTATCCACCAGCAATTGAAAATTTTAGCGCGAAAAATTGATAAGGAGCAGGAAGCTTTTGCCTTAGCTATGAAGGGCAAGACCGCTATGATCATGGAAATTGCTGAAAAGAACCTGCTGGGAACTCAAGCCAAGGCCACCTTTTTAGATTCTGCTACTGCTTTGGATACTACGCTATACGAAAAAGAAATAAGCTTTGACCAGGTGGATACTGAATACAACTGGCAAATTGTGGAGGCGGAGCGTAAACTGGAAATGCTGAAAGCTGAATTTGAAGTAGCCAAGAAAACCTGGTTTTTGGTAGAGCAATTGCTATCAATCAATCAGGATGATTACGCTACTATCTCCTCTTTGACAGAAAGCGCTGGCAGTCAGTTAGGTCACTGGAAAAATGACATAAAAAGGCTAGAAACCAGGGCCAACGCTTTACAAAAGTCCGACTCAGCAGCTCAGCTTCAGGCAGCTATCCAGGAACGGATTGATCAGGCGACAGTGTACATCACTGAAGTAGAAAGCAACTTATCGAGTGATTCCATTTTGGCCCGTAATTTACAAACCCGTATTGACAACCTAACGAGATTGAAAGAACCACTGGAAGAAGAAGTTGCCAGTGCTACAAGAAAAATCACCAGCCAAAACCGATGGCTGGAATATCTGCGAAGCCCGCTGTCTCCCCACCGCTTGTATTCTTTTTTTGTCAACGTAGGCCCCCGCATCCTGATCATTATTTTACTGCTTTTCTTATTCTGGGCAGGGGCACGATGGCTTACGGGGCGTATCCTGAGGGGAGTGAGCACCCGCCGCTTCAGGTCAAAAGAAGACCGGGAGGAGCGGATAGATACGCTGAGTCGTGCCATCCGCAGTGGCCTTACCGTGATGGTGCTTTTTATAGGTTTTCTGTCCATATTATCTGAGGTGGGCATAGATATTTCTGTGCTATTAGGCGGCGCTGCCGTGTTCTCCTTGGCCATCGCTTTTGGGGCGCAAAGTCTGGTCAAAGACTTTTTCTCCGGCTTTATGATCCTATCTGAAAACCAATACCGGGTGGGGAATGTGGTTCAGATCAATAACTTATCGGGCGTGGTAGAAGACATCAGCCTGCGCACTACCATTTTGCGCGACTTGGAAGGCGTAGCCCATTTCATTCCTCATGGCGAAATCACTGCGGTGAGCAACCTTACCCACCGCTGGTCACGGGTGGCCCTGGATATCGGTGTGGCTTACAAAGAAAATGTAGATCAGGTGATGGAGGTGATCATGGAAGTAGCCCGGGGGCTGCGGAAAGACCCGGACTTTAAAAAGTTCATCACTGATGAACCCGAAATGCTGGGCGTAGATGCCCTTGCCGATTCAGCGGTCATCATTAAAGTATTGATCAAGACCAAACCCATCAAACAGTGGCTGGTCAAAAGGGAGTATTTAAGACGGCTCAAAAACCGTTTTGACGAACTGGGTATTGAAATTCCTTTCCCCCACCGTACCATTTACCATCGGGACCTTATCATCTCGGAAGCTGAAAATCAACTAGGGAGTCATGCCCCTCAATCCGCAGCAACAGATACAGATAAATCCCTCAGGTGACAAGATTAGCGACATTGCCTTCAGCATACTTGCCGATGATGCATTAGGAGATTTCTACTATGATATAGTCTATTGATTTTAACTGTAAACATACCTTAAGTTTCAATATTAAGCCTACCCAACCGCTAAATCTTATAGGGAGTTTTTAGTTTTTATCAATTAGTATCTGACTGTTTTTCAACTATAGTTTTTAATCTTGGATATCATCAATGGAATCCTCATCGGGCTGATTGTTTTCTTCTCCCTGGGCGCTGGTCTGTCTTACCTCAATAAGCCCAACTGGTTTATCCGGCTTTTTGACTTCCCATTAATGAGCAATACCGTCCTACTTATATGGCTAAGCATTGCCTACGCAGCGATGAATTAAAATACGTTCCGGGACTGGCACCTGGTGATGATGATCGGGGCTATAATGGCTATTAAGCACCAGCAAGCCACGCCGAGTGCTTTTATTTAACGAATATGAGACGCTAACTATTAAGCGCTCCACGCTGGACATTTACAGCAAAGAAATACCGTCCGATGTGGAGCGTATTAATTATGCTCGATTACTTATTATTGCTGCTTTCAAGCTGTATCGTTATTTTCCTTTTATACAAAAATCTGCTTTGCCTCCCCAACAAAATGACCCTGACCGGCACTTGAGTATCCTCAACGTAAATGTGAGACAAAAAAACTATAAGCCGGACAAACTCAAAGCTTTGCTTAGTTTTGCGAACCCGTTCTTGTGATCCAGAGTATAGCATCGAGGATATCTCGTAAATCAAGTTTGCGCCGCGTCGGCGATCCGATTTCTTTGCCAGTTTACAAAAGGTTTAATGGCGCAGCCACCGTAACTTCTTTTCCAAATCATGAACCCCAAACAAGCTCTAAAATACTACGTCCCTTCAGCTTTTCGCACCAACTCATTTAAAACCGCTGAGAAACCTATCTTCCCCAGTATTTCAATAAAAATCTATATCGCTATAGCAATCCCTAACATATTTTTCTATATTTGCCCTTCTTTTTCGGACAGCGTATTTAAAATACATATATATCATGAGCGATCTGTTAAAATTTATAGAAGACGAATATCAGGAAGTACGCCAGAAGCATCCTGATTTTCAGTCGGGCGATACCATCAACGTACACGTAAAGATTACCGAGGGTAATAAAGACCGTATCCAGCAATTTCAAGGTGTAGTAATCCAACGCCGTAATGCCAGTTCTAATGGAGAAACCTTCACGGTAAGAAAAGTATCCAATGGCATTGGAGTAGAAAGAATTTTCCCTCTTTTATCTCCTAGCATAGATAAAATTGAGGTGATTAGAAAAGGTAAGGTAAGAAGGGCCAGATTGTATTACCTAAGAGGCCGCCAGGGTAAAGCTGCCCGTATCAAAGAAAGACGGTAGTCTGGAAAAATTATTTACCATACGTATGCAGACGCCATTAATCGCAATTAATGGCGTTTTTTATTGACCTTTTTCTTTTCCCCACTTGAGTTGTTCGTAGTCCATGTCGTCAGCAGGATTGCTGTCCTGGTTAGTTTTAGGTTGCTCTCCGGTGGTTTTGGCAGAACCTTCGTACCCCTCATGGGGGTTATGGGTCGGCCTTTCTCCCGTATACTGCTGGCTATCCACGTTTTCCTTTGCTGCGTTTTCTAAGGCGTTGACGCCATAATACCTTACTAGCTTTTCATATTCCTCTTTGTCATGCCCCTTGAGCTTTTGAAGGTCAATAGAAGGGGCTTTTTTGATACGCTGGGCAGCTACTTTCAGGCTGATATCAGAAGAATTGGTATTGAAACGCAAGAGATGGAAAGGAAGCGCAAGGTATTCGCCCCCTATTCCCAAAACACCGCCATCCGAAAGAATAGCTATTTTGGGCTGATTGTCTTCAGGATCAATCAGAATATCGTGGACCTTCCCGATTTTCTCACCGACCTCATCATGTACGCTGTTAGATAGTATATGGTCCCGGGCTGATAAATATTGCTTCACCATCATGGCTGAAAAATTATTGGTTGTAAAAAATATACCTTAAGAAAACCATGGACAGTTTATAAAGTTTAAAAAATATACTATTGCGGACAAAGATATATCTTGTCAAAAACCACTATAAAAGATCATTGGCCAGGTTAGCTAACTCCGAACGCTCCCCTTTCTCCAGCGTAATGTGCGCATAAAGCGGATGGCTTTTTATCTTGTCTATCAGATAAGAAAGGCCATTGCT
>JBBSOG010000535.1:0-3962 GCA_038259985.1 Cytophagales bacterium | reverse complement strand
TTCTGGTAATCTGTTCCGAAACGCTTTTCCAGATATTGTTCTTCCCTACGGATTACGTAGCGCTGCACAATCCCGATAAGAGGGGGAAGAAACAACAATGCCCAGGGTTTGTTGAACTTCATCAAAGCAGCCAGGTAAAAAGCAGCAAACGAAACATACATCGGATTACGGGTATAGCGATACACGCCGCTAGTCACTAAGCTGGAAGTAGGCTTCATGGGTAGTATGGTAGTTTTGGCTTGGATAAAATGCCCTACGCTGGTAGATATCATTGCTGTACCCAATAGTGAAAAAACGATTCCTCCCCCATTTTTCCATCGGTGCGGAAATCCCCGTACCGGGAACATTTTCTGTATGCCAGAACCCAAAGCATACGCGATCAGGTATATCAATGGTGGGGGAAATTTAATACCAGCGTGGTCTGAAGGAAGAGTTTCAGGTTTTTTTATACTGTCCATGGTAAAGATTTGTTTAAAAGTTTACTCCCTATCGGCCAATTGGTCTTTGCCTTTCACCAAGTTAGCCTGATGTTTTTTGACATAAGCATTGATCTGTTCAATGATCTCAGGATGTTGTTCCGCTACATCATATTGCTCTGAAGGATCTTCACCCAGGTTGTACAAGATAGGCGTTGCGTGTTCCTCTTTTTCACCAAATTGCCCGTATTCTCCCTGAGTGATGTAATGCGCTTTATAATCGCCTAAGCGGGCGGCATATAAGCTGGTGCCACGGTAATAAAACATACCATCGCGGGGGCTAGGCCCGCCTCTAAGTAAAGTGGCACTGAGGTCAACGCCATCTACAATACGGTCGCTAGGTATCTTCACGCCGACCATCGTGCTAAAAGTAGTGAACAGGTCCATCGTGGAACCCAAATCAGTGATGACCGCTGGCGCAATTTTGCCGGGTGACCAGAAAATACAAGGCTCCCGCATACCGCCTTCCCAGGTAGTGCCTTTACCAGCACGTAACAGTCCGGCGCTACCACCGTGCGTTTTGAAAGGCAGCCAGGGGCCATTGTCAGAAGTAAACACCACGATGGTATTGTCAGCCAGCCCTTCTTCTTTCAGGGTAGCGATAATTTGCCCTACCCCGTAATCAATTTCCTGTACCACATCGCCGTACAGCCCCCGCTCACTGGTATTGCGAAATTCTTCTGAGGCAAATAAAGGTATATGGGGCAGGTTATGCGCCAGATAGACAAAGAAAGGCTCCTCTTTATGTTCTTTGATGAAAGTAATCGCCTCTTCGGTATATCGCTTGGTGATGGTATTTTGATTAGCAGGACGCTCAATGATCTCGGTATTGCGCATCAGGGGCACATTAAAATCCTTAAAATCAATAGCATCTTCCGGCAGCTCCTTATAATTTTTATTACCTACCTTGTCCATGTCATTGGAATAGGGAATACCGAAGTAGTAGTCGAATCCATTGTTGGTAGGCAGATATTGTTTCCGATGCCCCAGGTGCCACTTACCGATCGCTGCCGTAGCATAACCGGCTGTTTTGAGTTGCTCGGCCAAGGTAACTTCACTCTCCGGCAAACCGTGGAGAGAATTTGGAAAGAGTACCCGGCTTTCATCGCTGCACATCCCGCTTCTTACCGGCAGGCGCCCGGTGAGCAAGGCGGCCCGACTGGGCGTACAGACGCTGGCCCCTACGTAGAAGTTGGTCCATTTCTGCCCCTCCCGCGCCATTTGGTCCAGGTGAGGCGTTTTGATGGTGGGATGTCCATATATGCCTAAGTCACCGTAGCCCAGGTCATCGGCAAACACGATGACAAAGTTGGGAGGCGTATCCTGTGCACTGCCTGTCGTATTGTTCCAAAGAATTATCGTGAGGAGCAAAATGCATCGTATCAGTTCTTGAACAGTTGAGGTTGTGGTAAGCGGTAGTTTCATTGTTGATTGATCAGGTTTTAGGTAGACTTACGCTAATATGAAGGATTTTATTCATTATCGCGGTTTTTTTAGCTATTAATGCGATATGCTAAAGCACATTCTTATATCTAAGGTTTATACAAATGGTTTTGTACTTTAATTTAGAAACAGCTTCTTGCTTAGATATGGCTTTCCTATGACTTAGATATGACTAGCTACGACAAATGTATTTTACATCTTGTTGTACTTTTCTAATATATTTCGTTTTCATCCTAATCTCTATCTATCTAAGTAACTTGTTCTCCAACGCACTCCTCTGCTACTCTTCCGCGATCGTTTCCACAATGACATCTTTACGCTCAAAGAGACCTTCTTTGAAGATAAGTCCTAAGCCCGGTGCTTCGGGTGGTTTCACAGCACCCTGCACCACCTGAGGCACATTGTCAAAAAAGTAAGGGTAACGTTCTTTCCAGTTGGGGTACACACTTTCTACATAAAACAGATTGGTGATGGCGGCTGCCAGTTGGGTAGAAGCGTACCAAAGGATAGGTCCTCCGGCAGTATGCATCATAGTAGGCACATAATAGGTATTGGCCATATCCGAAATCTTTTTGCCCTCTGAAATGCCCCCGCACCAGGTGAGGTCGTACATAGCAATGCCGCCCAGCTTGGCTTCAAACATCTCCCGGAAACCAAAACGGGTCGCTAAGCGCTCACTTAAAGCGAGTGGAATAGGGTTTTCTGCCGCCAGCGTCACGTAGGCCTGCATATTGTCCTGTAGGAGCATATCTTCCAGAAAGAGTATGTCAAAAGGTGCTAATGCTTGGGCGATCCTTACAGCACTAGGCAGGTTCCATTTGCTATGAAATTCGCAGCCGATTTCCAGATCGTAACCTACTGCATCCCGTACACGCCTTATCCAGTCCAGAGAGGATTCTATTTCATTTTTGGAAATATATTCTCCATTGGTCTTGGAACCTGCCACATCAAAAGGGCAGAATTTGATGGTCTTGATGTCCTGATCTACCAGAAATTTGGCAATCTTTTCCATATCATTTTCCAGTGTCCAGCCATTGATATTGCGGGCGTTAGTGTAGGTATTATATACGCGAATGTCTTTGCCAGCTGAGCCTCCTAGTAGCTGGTACAGCGGCATATTGGCGGCTTGCCCGAGGATGTCCCACTGCGCCAGGTTAATGGCTGAGAGCGCCCGCATCTCTGCCCCGCCGCTCACATGATAGGCATTCTGCTGAAAAATACGGTCCCAGGTATGCTCAATTTCCAGGGGATTGCTACCCAGCAGCTTACCTGCCCAGCTGTGCCATTCTAAGTCTTTGATCACCGCGCTGCTGGCTTCGTTGAAAGGATAAGTTTCCCCGGTGCCGATGATCCCTTCGTTGGTATGCAGGCGCAGCCACATCCACTGTATGCCCCTACCTGCCACTTGTAGTTTAGGGTTGAAACGTACAGTTTCTACTTTGGTGATGCGCAGGGGCGGTGCAGCGGCAATGGCCTGCTGAAGCAATGGTGAAAACACACTGGCTCCCATAAAGCTTAAGGCACCCTTACCTGAGGTTTGCAGAAATGTACGGCGGTTCATATTGTAGTTTTGAGTTGAAAGAGTTCACAGTTCAAGTATTACTTTATTGACAACCCATCATAAAGCCCAGTCTGGTTTGGGAAATTCCCGCATGGGACTGTAGCGCGGATAGGTATCAAATATCTCTTTGTTAGGGCCTAAAATGCGAGGGTCTTCGGTAAGTTTCAAGTCTTGGACCAAAATCTCATCCATCTGCTCCTTAATACCGCTGAACTCAGGGTCATTCGCCAGGTTATCCAGGCAATTCGGGTCTTTCTCCACATCAAACAGTTCATACTCCGGGCGTTTGCCCACCGCCAATTCAAAGTACTTTTCATACTGCGGATCATCATGATATTCCACCATAAAAGACTTGGTAGGGCAGGCATCAATGTCGGTAAATGCCCATTCGGAATGGTGTACCCCAGCTGAGTCGATGCCGTACATGGGGTAAACTACCCCGCTGGAATCAGGGACAAGCCGCTGAGGGGCACCGGCGGGCC
>JBBSOG010000534.1:0-3970 GCA_038259985.1 Cytophagales bacterium | reverse complement strand
CTGAGGTGCGGGGAGCAAAGCCCAGATAACGACTCAGTTTGACCATAAATTGCAAATGAAAATTTTCATACTTATCCGGTAAATGATCAAATACTAAGAGACCGCTGTACAGAAATTCAAATAGCGACTCGTTTCCTTCTTCATCTTTCAGGCACTTGTTTAACACCTCAGTAATGAAAAGTGCAATACCGGATTTTTTAAAGTCGTAGGGAATGGTTTGATAAGGTTCTAGGCATTTGAGTTCGGAGATACGGTTTAAGCCAGGTGCTTTTTTGTAATATACTACTAAGTCCAGCAGTGTAAGGGGCTGAAATAAAGATATTTTGCTTTTACTTTTCTTCCCGCCGCCCCTTACACTATTGACAATGTACGATTGCAAACCAAAGCTTTCCGTATAGATTTTGGTGACAATAGATGTTTCGCGGTACTTGATAAAGCTTAGTACTATTCCCCGGGTTTTGTGTAGCATACTAATTGATAACAGCTACTTTGGCAATAAAAGTTTGCGAACCGTCCTCAGAAGCGCTAAATACCAGATAAACGCCAGTACCAACCCTGCTGCCGTTGTAGTCTTTAACATCCCATGCTGCTGTTCCGCCTTCTGCTTCCAAGTTCCTGACCAATGTACCCGAAATAGTGGTGATTTTCACATTAGCATTGGTGACCAGCCCTTCAATGCCAACTTGTCCATCAAAACCTGCTGGTACAGGATTGGGGAATATCTTCACTGTCTGCTGACTTTCTTTTCCTTCGGTAGCCGTTCCCCGGTAAGAAACCATGCCTTTGTCAGTGAGAAAAAAGACTTCGCCACTTTGCTCATCAATAGCAATATCTAAAATATGATCAGAAGGGAGGGGGCTGTCAGCTGAAGTGAAATGTTCTACCAGTGTTTCAGCAGTTTCGCTGAAGAGCCAAACCCCGTCCCGGGTACCTATCCATTTGCGGTTTCCCCCATCTATGGCAATGGAAGAAACATAGTCCCCAAAAAGCAAAAATTGATTTTCAAAAATAGGCTTAACGGCCGTGGGAAAATAAAAAATATCCAGTGGTGCAGGAAAATAGGTTATACCTTCATTGCCAGCGAGCCAAAGTTGACCCGCTTTGTCTTCTACTAAATCAGTCAACACATTGCCTGGTAAATCAACCGCATTAATGACCGACCTGATGGATATGCTTTCATTTTCCCGGACATTGTAAGCAATGATACTTTCTCCACTACGCGAACCCGCTCCCTGATTGCTGCTTAAGAGCCAGGGAAAATCATTGTCAGGTAATACCATTTCTACAGGAAAACGGCTTTCAAGACCTCCGGGAGCAAAAGCTTGCCAGCTAATTTCTTCAGCGTCGTAACGATGCAGTGAGGAGGAAGCCTCATAGTTAGTAAACCATAAGGTATTATCTTTTACCAATACACTGGAAATCAAGTCATTGGCGAGGGAGTTATCCTCTGATTGGGAAGAAATCATGGTAAAATTTTCATCACCCTCCCAACGGATAAGCCCGTTGCCAAGTGAAGCAAAGTAGAAGGAATTTTCAGCGGGCAAGTAATCCACGTCCACTAAAGTGGCTACTGTTTCTTCGGATAAATAACCAGCCAGACCGGATGGATCATAATTTATCCACTTGCCTTCGGCAAAAGTGGAAAAGCCTGCCCGGGTGCTATCCAGCAAAGTGAAGATCCTTTCTCCCGCATACTGAATGCTATATATATCATCGCTGAGTGGCCCGTCAGGCAATAAGCTTACTTCTTGTCCGGCGCTGTCTTTGCGGATCAAGCCTTGCTTTTCATCAGCTATCCATACTATCCCCTCGCTGTCCATGATCGCCTCTGAGGGTTGAGGCGTATTGAAAATGATAAGGCGATCAGTCAATACTTGGATTTGATTTCCGGCTACGGCTACCAAACTTTCAGGAGTAATATGCAGGCTAGAAAAAGGTACTTTTACGACAATTTCTGTGGCTATCCATTGCCCGTTTTTCCATTGATAAACCCCTTCATTGTCAAAGGTAGCAAATATGTTGTCCCCATTTTGCCCAATATATTTGACAGGTGAACCCGGCATTCCTTCGCCCTCAAATCGTTTCCAACTGGCAAAATTCTGGCGGTTTACATTGATTGCCAGGGAATTGGCAATTACGCCCTCATCCGTAGCCAGAAATATGCTGTCTTTGAGAATAGCGACATCATAGATGGCTGATGGCTCTCCGGAGCTGCTCAGACGGGTATATGACTCTAGAATACCGATGTCTATTCCGTTTTCATCATCAATTTGCAATACCCTCACCCCGAGATTAGTAGCGACATAGGCTTTCTTAGCCGAAAGCGTGACTTCATTGATCTGTTCCCCACTTTGTGCGGTTTGCAACAAGCCAAAACTGCCTAGCTTCCCTGCCGACACTACATCTATGAGGTTACTTCTGTAAGCCAGCAAAAGCATATCTTCCTCTAGCTGATAATCCATAGCCACGATGCCTACATCGCTTAAGCCATCTAGTTTGGACAGGATATTCAGGGAATTGTCGCCCTGATCAAAATAAAAAAGCCCGTTTTGGGCGGCGCAGTAAACTCTCTCTCCGGCCAATGCCACTAATTTTGCTTGCTGATAAGAAAAATGTGTGCGCCAACTACCTATGGGAATATTAGATTGGGCAAAAAGGGATGGAGCAAGATAAAGCGCAATAAACTGTGGGCCAATAAACCATAACATTCGCTGTTTCCACCCGGGGGTATTTTTAGTTTTCACTGTCCTTTTGCTTAGCATTTTTACTTTCCATGCCTTTATTAAAATACAGGCGCGAACGGGCTTCGTATTGTTCCTGGGTGCCTAGCATCATCTTCTCTTTTTCGTCACTGAGCCGAAATGAAAAAGATGCCGGGGTACCTGACACAGCACAAATCGCGTGTACTTTGGTTACGTACTCAGCTACTGCCATCAGATAAGGCATGGGGCCGAAAGGCTTTCCTTCATAGTCCATATCCAGGCCAGCCACAATGACGCGCTTGCCCTGGTTCGCCAGCGCATTGCAGACATCTACAATCTGGTCATCAAAAAACTGGGCTTCATCTATACCGATAACTTTACAATCACCTACTTTTTCTAGTATATCACTTGCCTTGTTTACTGCTGTAGAAGCGATGCGGTTCTGATTGTGGGAGACAACTTCTTCCGTATGGTACCGTGTATCTACCGATGGTTTGAAAATTTCCACTTTTTGTTTAGCAATAATAGCACGGTTGAGCCTTCGGATCAATTCTTCTGTTTTGCCGGAAAACATGCAGCCGCAAATTACCTCTATCCATCCGGTCTGAATATTGTCGTAGGGAATTCCGCCTGTTTGTGGTTCTATAAACATGAATTGTCAGGAATTAAGGGTGAAGTGAAACCTTTGCCTTGCTACGCTTTAATAATATGAGTTACTTTAGCGAGTGAATTGACAAATAGCACTTTTGTACAAAAGAAACAAATATCCCTATGGAGAGCAAGTTAAAAAAAGGAGCAGTAAACCAATATAGCCGGGCATTCGGCGACAAAGTAAGGCAAACTGCTTTTCAACAAAAAGAGAAGCTAAATGGCCACGATATTCTTTCCCTTACCCTCAAGCAAGTTAATTTATTTGTGCTTAAAGAGCTTTTCTTTCAGTGGAAAAAGGAAGCGGCACATCTCAAGAGTCCTTACTTTGATTATGAAGCGGATGCAGTGAAAGCTGCCCTTGAGAGCTTTATGGATGTATTGTCCCAGCATATCCTGATAGATGATGCACACTTACGTCCTCTTTTAGAAAAAGCTACGGAAGATACCCTCTACCTGATATTAGCCCCTTATGATTATTATTATCTGATGCTCACCCAGGCTGATAGGGTATCCTGGACAGTAACAGAATTAGAGGAAACCCTAAAATACATCAGGATCAATCGCCCGCTCTTTGAAAAGTTGGTGGCCCGCTGCCACCAGGAATCTTTACGTGAAAT
>JBBSOG010000533.1:0-3993 GCA_038259985.1 Cytophagales bacterium | reverse complement strand
TCCCCATATTCAGGGTTAATATCTACCACCATATTGTAATCTTTCATGGCACCATGATAGTCCTCAAAGATTTTTTTGGTATCACCACGGAAAAAATATGCCAGATAATTCAGGGAATCAGCCTCAATAGCTTTGTTAAAATTGATCAATGCCTCTTTGTAAGATCCTTCTCCAAAGAGTTTGCGTCCTTTTTCTACATACTGAAATCCCTCTTTTTGAGCATATGCCCCGAAAGAAATCACAATTGTCAAGATCAAAACCAAGTTGTATTTTACCAACATATTGCTAAATACTTTAATAATACATTAGCAAAATACTATAAAATAATTCTATCTATAAAGTTTTTTATAGTGTAGAGAGGGGGGGTGTAATATTTTTGTACAAAACTTACCTGCTTTCTACCCAGCTTATCCCTTTCTTAAGATATTGTAGTGTTTTGTACTCTTCGCTTCCTTCATTCGGCTGATAATTATAATGCCAGTTAGCTTGTGGGGGAAGACTCATCAAGATAGATTCTATACGTCCTTGGGTTTCTAAGCCAAATTTAGTGCCTTTGTCCAACACCAAGTTGAACTCTACGTAACGACCTCGCCTTACAAATTGCCAATTTTTTTCTTGCTCTCCATAAGAAATCATTCTGTTTTTGTTCATTAAATGAACATATACCGGGGCGAAAGTACGGCCTACGTCTTGTACAAAATGAAAAATTTCATCTAAAGAAATCTCTTCAGTGGGAGCGAGACGATCAAAGAAAATACCACCAACGCCTCTGGTTTCTTGTCTATGTTTGATATAAAAATAATCATCAGCCCAATTTTTAAAGCGTGAATAGTAGTCAGTTTGATGACTATCACATACTTTTTTTAGTTCCTGATGAAAGTATTGTGCGTCAGAAACATTCACGTAATGAGGGGTAAGGTCTATACCCCCTCCAAACCAGCAAGTTCCGTCCGTCATTTCAAAATAACGCACATTCATATGAATGATAGGAACCATAGGGCTCAAAGGATGGATGACAATGGAAACCCCAGTGGCATAGAAATCAGAGAGTGGAAGATTGAGCTTCTGTAATATCTTATCAGGGGTTTTGCCGTACACCGCAGAAAATGCAACTCCCCCTTTTTCGATCACTTCGCCTTGAGTTATGACACGTGTCCGTCCGCCCCCACCTCCTTCGCGCTCCCAGGGGTCTTCCACAAATTTAGCTTTTCCATCAGCAGTTTCTAATTTCTGGCAAATGTCATCTTGTAATGACATGAACCATTGCGTGATTTTCTCTTTGTCATACATAGGCAATAAGCATATTCATTTTTAAAAAATGATTTGGTATCAGTAAAAAGTTCTTTACGGCAAATATACAAGAAAAAAGCTGCGCCAATCTGGCACAGCTTCCATACTATTGAGAACGCATAAACTTATTCTTTGGCTCTCATATCAGTCATACCCAGGGAACTGGAATTTAGGCCATCATTGGCTGGACTTGACATCAGACCAAGGGTACTTTCGCCTATTTCCAATGAAGGAGACATCATGCCGCAAGTTTTATTAGAAATAAAAACGGAGTACTCGCCCGGTTCATTAACAACAAATTGATAACTAGCCTTATCTTCCAGCAACTCTCCGTTTCTATACCACTGATATTCACAGGATGGAATTTCATTGGCCTGCAAAACCACTTTGTTTTCTTCTTTCACCAAATTAGCAATCTGTAAATTAGCTTCAAAAGTAGAGAAAGTGCGGAATACTATGGGTTCAGACCATGCGCTGTGAACATAGCTGTTGGAAGCCCTGACTTTACAATAATATGCACTATCTTCTAGTAAATTACTGACAATATGTAATTCCTGGGAAACAATAGTATCCAGAACGATCACCTCATTTCCAGCCTGGTAAGTATATATTTGCATTAGGTAATTGTCTGCTAATGAAGATTCAGACCAGTGAAACGTGTATTCCCCACAGACAGTCAGTTGGGTAGAATCCGGTGGCCATAGAATTTTCGGTGCGCCAATGCTGGGTGCCACAGTAACATTATCTATATAAATGCCTCCTTTCAAATTGCCCATTCCTGAAAATTTCCTGTCTCCTGACTGTTGAAAGCGAATCACATATTGGTCTGAAAAGCGGACATTGGCAGCAATAGCCAAAGAGTCAAAGTTTAGCGAGTATGTTTTGTACTTACCTTTATATTCGGGAAACTTCCAGGCTTTACTGAAGCTTTTGCCACCATCACGGCTGAGCCATATACCTGCGTCCTCATTGGCTACGTCATAATTATTGAATAATGAAAAATTCAATTGTAGATTTTGCTGATGGGTAAGTGTAAGGTGCAGATCAATAGCATTAGTAGTCTGTTTGCCATCTTCTGTGCGGCCGAGTGCTAACGCTTTGGAGTTTTTATATCCTACTGAATCCAGGATTTGAACTATTCCGTCAGGCTTAATATGCTGAACTGTAGTAGTCAATAAGGGGTTGCCAAACTTCCATAAAGAAGAAAGCGTACCTTCAAAATCTTCAATGAAAGGAATGGTACCAAACGTAAGCTGAGGTTCATCTATAGTAATGTCATCCAGATAAATGCCATCACTGATTGTTCGTGTACCTTCAAAATCATCATCATCATACTGTTGAAAGCGAATGACAAATGTAGAAGTAAGCTTAAGCTGATGTTTTTGGGTAAGTGCCTGAATATTCAAAGACCTGACATTCCCGAAATGTTTGTCTGTCCAGTTGTCTCCGTCAAAATCAAAGACTTTCTTAAAATTTTTGCCTCCGTCATTACTGAAAAATATGCCGTCCTGCTCATGCGTTTCATCATAATTGTCATAATACCGGAAGCTTAGCTGGGCATCTTCATGTTTTTCTAAATTGATGTACAAATCCAGGGCATTGGTAGTAAAGCTTTTGTCAGCGCTATTGCCCAACCTCACTGCCTTATTTTTATCGTCCATACTTACCACTTCGACCACGCCACTAGGCTTCACAAGGGTGGTCAGTCCGGGTGAACCTACCTGCCAATAGGCTGCCAGTGACGCTTGGTCAAACGATTCGTGAAAAGGTAGGGTAGCATAGACGGGGAAAGCATTATAAATTTGAATATTGTCCAGCATCAGGCCATCACTGGACAGCCTGCTTCCTTCAAAGTCATCATCATCATGCTGCTGGAACCGGATCACAAACTGTTCGTTGAGGTTTAGGCCATATTTTCTGGCGAGGGCATTCACATCCAGAGGAGGGAATGAGCCAAATGCGTCATCACTCCAGTGATCCGGGTCAAAAGCATATACTTTATGAAAAGAGAACCCTCCATCATCACTAAAGAATATTCCATCGGCGCTATGTGTTTCTTCCCGGTTATCATATATATCAAATTTGAGCTTAACAAATTCCTGAGAAACCAGGTCTATGTACACATCCAAAGCATTGGTAGACGGACTTTTGTCAAGTTTGCTACCCAAGCGCACAACTTTTCTATGAATAGAATCAAAATCTATAATTTCTATGATTCCGCTAGGAGATACCACGTCACTACTATCGGAGAGGCTAGGGTCTCCCTTTCGTATAGTTGCGGAGAATTCCCCTGAACCAAAAGTCTCTTTGAAAGGGAGGGAAGCATAGGTTTTTTCGTAAGCAATCAGCTCTACTTTGTCAATGTAGATACCATCACTAAATTCTTTACCACCGATGAAATCATCTTTACCATATTGCTGAAAACGTATGATGCTTTGCTTACCCAGCTTTATACCCTTTTTAGTAGCCAGGGCATTGAGGTTAATGGGTGGTAAGTCACCACTAAACCTTTGAGGCCAGTTTTCAAACTCAAAGTCAAATATTTTCTCAAATGAAGCCCCTCCATCACTGCTCAGGAAAATACCATCTTGAACATGCGTTTCGTCAGAATTGTTATAAATCATCAATTGAAGCATAAGTTGCTGTGGCTCGGACAGGTCTAAAGGCAAGTCCAGGCGGCTGAGCGTATAGCTGTCATCGCTA
>JBBSOG010000532.1:0-4014 GCA_038259985.1 Cytophagales bacterium | reverse complement strand
GCCATTGGGTAATCTTCCACATTTCTGCTGAGCAGTAGCAGGCTTTCGTCTCCATACAATAAGTTACTGGTATAGTTGCTTACCGAATAATTAGAGAGATACCCGTGAGTAATGTTAAATGAGGTGAATACATCGCTCATTCCTGGTAAGAGGCGGGGAAGCCCGGCATAATCCACGCGCCAGTTAGGAAGTGGTACTTTGGGAAAAGGGCTAAGCTTTACATCATTGGCATCGCCTCCGCTATAAGCTGCCAAAAATGCAGGGATTAACACATCCTGAGAATTGAGGTCGTAAGTACCGGGGTTGGGGTTCTCCGCATCCAGACGGGCTTTAATAATTGCCCGGTTATTTTCAAAATCTGTAAATATTTCCGAATTATTTTCCTGATCTTGTTTAACAAAAGCCGTCTTGAGCGTATAATAGCTGAGGTCGTAGTTTCCAATGCGGGCTGGGTTTTGTCCATTGTATGCATAAGTAAGTGCTCCGGTCACCGGGTCAACGATGGAATCCAACTGATAAATTTCCTGGTAAGTCCCTGTTTTTGTTTTCTTAAAATCCAAGGTGATACGGAAATCCCGGAAAGGTTCTACGTCAGCCCTGACCGTGATATTTTCTACCCTTGACTGCTGGAAAGGCATAGTCAAAGCGGTGCTGGTAGAAAGCCATCCGTTGCGTACCGCCTCATTCCGGATTTCCGGGTCCTGGCTACCCAGCAGGAATTCAAGCCCGGGCGCGTTGAAACTTTCGTCCATACCAAAGTATTTGGCGTCGGGCATATAGCCTGGCAAGAGTGTTCCTTCACTCAGGGTATAGGTACCACTGACAGAACGCAACGACATGAGCAGACGCAAAAAGCTTTTGGCAAATTTATTATCCCTGGCAGGCTTCTCCTGCGCCACCGAATCTGCATTGGCTTTTGGGGCAGTCACGGCAGGCTGAGGCCGTCTTGCCCTGCTATTAGTCGGGGTGTTGATATCGCGTAGAAAAGTAACCTTGTTGTACAAGCCCACCATATCAATTCTACCATCCAGGCTCTGGGTCCGGTCGTTTTCAATGGTATTGCCTAAGGTATCGGCATAACCAATTGCCCCGGCACGCCAGGTATAACCTGCGTCGTAGCGCACATTCGCACTAATCCAACTGGTTAAAGGTAGCTTGTCAAAAGGAACGACATAGGTTCCAGTTACTCGCTGGTCAAAATTTTTCATCCTACCAAAACGCTTCAGGTTGTTGATGACCGTATCGCGTTTGGCTTCAGAATCAAGCTCACCCAGGGGCTCATCAATAATTGCGAAAGCGCGGGCACTGTAGTCAAGTGCCAAGTTTCGGGTTAAATTCCAGCGCAGGTCATAGATGCGGTTAAAGGTAAAAGCTTTCTCGTAGAATGCTTCCCCAAGCGGGTTAAGGTCAGCGCCACGGTACAAGGTTTTGACAAAACTACGGTCCAGGTCACCGCGAATACTAATGGTCGCTGGGACAGGAGAGAAGTTAAAATCCTTGATCAAAGCCAACCAGGGGGAACTCAAGAGCGCTACATTGGCAAACGGCTGTACACTAAGCTCAGGAAAGCTGTAATTATAACCGATACCTCCCCGGATAATTTTTTGTGCGTAGAGGGCCGTATTAAAATTACTTCTCTCTATATCGCTATACGAATAAGAGAGGGTAAAATTAGATATGTCAAAAAAGTGGGAACGGGCATTCTCGTTGAGCTTGATTTTACGCACATTGGTAAAATTAAGGCTACGCCTAGTCACTTGGTCAGTGACGATTTGTCGGTACTCTGCCCTTTCTGAAGCGGGCAAAGCATTAAGCGCCGCTTCCAGGGGAATATCCGGGTCGCGGGGATCAAAGTGGGGCTCAATCATTCCCTTTTCGTAACTCACAAACATCGGAATTTTTACCCCCAGTTTTTGAGGTAAAAATTTGTCTACCGTCACATTAGCAGAAACATCATACTCGGTTGCTTCTTCCCGGGAACGTTCGGATATACGCGATTGGACTCCACCAAAACCATAGGTCATATGGCGGGCGGAGGCCGTAATATTGGCTACGTCGGCCAATTGGGCATTGACCCGGGCATTGGCCGCCCAGCCACTGGTACGGTCAAAGTCACCCACCCGGAGCTCGTTGGCCCAGATACACACATCTTTGGGCGCACGATCAGGTGTCTGGGGGTTGCGAATACCAATCATCACCGTCTGTACCGTGCTCAACTCCGGCCGGCCTACCACCGTAAGGGTTTGCTTGCCAAATTTTCGGGAATAGGGCAGGTTGATCGGCTGGTTGTTTCTGTTTCTCTGCGATTTCAACGCATAGAGATCATTCAATGCCAAGTCAATTTCGTTAGCTTCCGGCCACACATCGCGCTCCACGGCTGATCCCGGAGTTGACATTTCCAGGGGTATCTCTACCTCGTAATAGTTTTCCGTAAAGTCAGTACCCATTCTCAGGAAAGCAGTCACCGAGCTATCTTCGGCAGTCTGGCTTTCGGCATGGAAAAACATGCGCACTTTACCATAATTGATTAGGTCCAGCGTCATGTTTTTATAAGCAGCCCGGGCATCGCCATCTTTCAAATCTTCTACACAAAGTTGTAATGACTGCTCATTCTGGCGACGCGCAATGGGAGATGTATTGTCGCGGTCACGGATGAAGCCGGGGGGTACTACATAGGGCGAACCATTATCATCCGGCGAAGCATTTTCTTCAATATTGACTACCGAAATGGTGAACTTAGGATCATAAGGTTCGGTATATTCATTGAGCCCTTTTTTGAAAAGGTCTTCGTTGTACCTTCTCCACTGGCTGCCCACGAATTGAAATTTGACAAACCTCAGCGCCGCTGCCTGTTGCCATCCCGTCAGGTAAGTACGCACATAGCGGATCGACTTAAATCCCTGGATATTGCCCACTTTGCTATCAGGCTGGCGGATAGGAATGCGGAAGAGATACCAGGTCACGCCGGTGTTCTGGCCTACTGTTTTGTCAACAATATAATTCTGGCCCACGCTCAATTGTCCGGGGCGGAGATTGATCCGGTATTCATAGTATTCCTCCAGGTCGCTGAGGGAATTGTCCCGGTTAAGGTCTTCATTGTCAGGCGTCTGGGTTCCGGAGGGGATGTACCCTTGGTTGCCACTGGTAATGGGTGTATTGCCTTCCGGGCCATTGAAGTTTTTATAACGCTCAATGACCTGCGCATTTCTCTCATCCAGTTCAGGGCCGAGATAATACTGAAAATTGTCCGCTGAAGGGTCGTTTTGTATGGCTGACTGTGCGGTAGCTGGCATTCTGCTGATCAGGTCGCCGTAGAAATTCGTCTCATCGTCGTTGCGCACTCCATCAAATCCCACGTCCTGGTTGCTTCTGGCTTCTGCCGAGCTGTTGTCAAAGAAATTGGTCAGGTATTGGTCAGCAGGGGCCCGTCCCCACTCACTTACCGTAACTTTGTCGGCACTGTAATCATCAGGCAAGCCGTTTTCAAAGAAGTGCCGGTCATCAGGAATGACGTCCTCGGATATGCTGCCCAGGTTAAACACCAATTGTCCACCGGTGGTATTGTTTTGTCCATCTACTTCGCCATTTTCCCCGGTAAGGAAGGGGTCCATCAACCAGAATTCCAGGTACTCGATATTGGTCTTATCAAAGTCTACCTCGGAAGTAATGGAGCGGGTAATGCCTGCCCAGTTGTCTTCCGGGTTGGGGAGATTGCCCTCCGGGCTTAGGTTGGGGTTATAATTATACGGCCCACGCTCTTCAGGAAAATACACCAAATCCAGCACCCCTATCGGCAGATTGACTACATTGGGATCATTGTTAGGAAAAACTTCTTGGGGAATTACGGGTCGTTCGTAATGATTGGAAATTTTATCTGGGATATTACTAGGTTTTTGATTGCCACTGTTTACATAGAAAGTATTGTCTACCACATACCAGGCGAGCTTGGCGCGGCGGTAGCCATCTCCCAGTTGATCGTTTACGATAAAACGCTGGTCATCAGTAAGGGGTGTG
>JBBSOG010000531.1:0-4037 GCA_038259985.1 Cytophagales bacterium | reverse complement strand
ATAGTAGCTTTTATTCTTTCCTTTCACTTGCCGGTAGCGTAGGATTTGGGCCTCGGTAGTCAATACGTCATAGCCTACAAACTCAACCCCTTCATCTTCTTTCACGATCACCCAATCTCCGGTATCTACGGTGGCTGCGCCCTTAGAGCGTTTTTTCTGCTCTGCCATCTCTTCCTGAAACCCTTTTTCATCAACTGAAAACCCATTTTCCCGGGCAATCAGTGCCGTCAAATCTAAGGGGAAACCAAAGGTATCGTATAGCTCAAAGGCTACCGTTCCGGGGATCACTTTTTTGTCTTGATATTCTTCTTTGATCTGATCAAGTTTCCGCAATCCAACATCCAATGTACGCAGGAAAGACAGCTCTTCTTCCTGGATTACTTTGGAAACAAAATCATTTTGTGCCTTTAGTTCAGGAAAAATATCAGCAAACTGCTCAGAAAGGGCAGGTACCAGACGATGGAGAAATGGCTCTTTGAAATTCAGAAAAGTATAACCATACCTTACCGCCCGGCGCAGGATTCGGCGGATGACATAACCAGCTTTGTTGTTAGAGGGAAGTTGCCCGTCCGCAATGGCAAAGGAGATCGCGCGAATATGATCAACAATTACCCGTAAGGCTATGTCCGTCTCTTTCTGGTCGCCGTATTGCACATGGGCCCAGCTGGAAACCTGCTTGATCAGGGGCGTAAATACATCCGTATCATAGGTAGAAACCGTGTTCTGGATCACCATCGCCAACCGCTCAAAGCCCATGCCGGTGTCTACATGCTTAGCTGGCAAAGGTTTCAGTTCCCCAGAAGCCTGCCGGTTAAACTGCATAAACACCAGGTTCCATATCTCCACCACCAGCGGATGGTCTTGATTGACCAGTTCTTTCCCGGGGATTTTATCCACTGCTGTCTGAGGGCGTAAATCTACATGAATTTCAGAACAGGGGCCGCAGGGACCGGTTTCACCCATTTCCCAAAAATTATCTTTTTTATTGCCGTACAGAATCCTATTCTTGTCAACGATTGCTGCCCAATAATCATAAGCCTCCTGGTCTACCGGTAAATTATCCCCTTCATCCCCACCAAATACGGTGACATATAGCCTTTCTTTAGGCAGTCTGTACACTTCCGTCAGCAGTTCCCAACCCCAGGCAATGGCTTCTTTCTTAAAATAATCACCAAACGACCAGTTTCCCAACATTTCAAACATGGTATGGTGGTAAGTATCTATGCCTACTTCCTCCAGGTCATTGTGCTTACCGGAAACTCTTAAACACTTTTGGCTGTTGGCTACTCGTGGGTAAGGAGCGGGCCTGTTGCCCAAAAAATAATCCTTAAATTGATTCATCCCAGCATTAGTGAACATGAGGGTAGGATCATTTTTAGTCACGATAGGCGCAGATGGTACAAATTGATGCTGCTTGCCTTCAAAAAATTGTATGAATGTTGTTCTTATTTCCTGAGAATTCATGGTAGACGTAATTTTTCAGCTTAAAAACATATAATGAGGAAATGAAAAATTCGGATATTCATTCATTTATAATTTTTCATCAAATCGTATAGGTCAAAAAACTCCATTTTTTAATTGCTTAAAGGGGCAAAATTAAAAATTAGAAACTAGCATTAACAATGTCTAAGATAAAATATTATTACGATACTGAAACCTGTAAATACGAACGTATCAGGGTAAGTAAATGGGATGTGTTTGTGAACGTATTAGGCTTTGTGTCACTGGTGTTGGTAGCAGGAATATGCCTGATTGTTGTTTTTGATACCTATTTTGAATCGCCCAAGGCTGCCCGGCTCAAGAAAGAAAACGAAGAACTGCAGTTTTATTACGATATGTTGAGCAAAGATATGGAAACGGCAGATGAGATGCTGAATTCTTTGCAGGAAAGGGACAATTACGTTTATCGTACTATTTTCGAAGCGGAGCCAATTCCAATTTCCGTCAGAAACGCAGGGGTTGGTGGCGTAGACCGTTATAAAGAATTGCTGGAAGATGGTTTGGAGAGGGAAGAACTCATTCTCAATACCCAGGAAAAAGTAGATAAGCTTAAGCGACAGCTATATATTCAGACGAAATCTTATGATGATCTTTTAGGTATGGCGGAGGACAAAACCGAGATATTAGCGGCTACCCCGGCCATTCAACCAGTTTCCAACAAAGAATTAAGAAGGCTGGCCTCTGGTTTTGGTATGCGCATGCACCCTATTTATAAGGTGAAAATGATGCATCCCGGTATAGACTTTTCCGCACCGCAAGGCACACCGATCTATGCGACCGGCGCCGGAAAGGTCGTTGCGGTAACGAGCTCTTTTACCGGTTATGGCAAGCAGGTAGAAATAGATCATGGGTTTGGCTATGTGACCAAATATGCGCATATGTCGGAGTTTAATACAAAAGTTGGGCAGAAAGTAGAACGCGGACAATGTATTGGCTACGTAGGCAACACAGGTACCTCCACCGCACCTCACTTACATTATGAAATTATTAAAGATGGGGAGAAAGTGAACCCTATCCATTTTTTCTATCAGGATATTACGGCTGAGGAATACGAAGTATTGGTTCAGTTGGCTTCTATAGAAAACCAGTCACTTTAATTAGTGGCAAATATTCAAACGATTTGAGAGCGCTTAGCGCTCTTTTTTTTGGAAAAAACCCTGACACAATACATTGGCCGTCATTTCGTGTCCGCCACAGACGGAGGATAAATTTTTACCTTCCTCAGCAATTCGGTATAGCTTATCTCAACGTTTGCTCCTCAAAACCTATATAGACAAACTCATCCTCTATTTTCACGGGATAAGTCGCAATATCACACACATCCCCATTGAGACATTCGCCTGTTTTTAAGGAAAAAGTTTTTTTATGAAAAGGGCAGGCTACTTTTGGGTCAACTTTGTCAGCACCAATCATGCCCCTGGACAGGATCATCTGCATCTTGTGGGGGCAGAGGTTCTGGCAGGCATACCATTCGTTGCGGCGACTGAAATTAAATACGGCAATCTGTTTTCCCTGGTAGAGCACGCAGCCTCCTCCGTCCTTAGGAAACGCACTTACAGGGGCTGCTTTAAACCAGTGGCTTACCGCTTCTTCACGGACTGTTTTGTATGCTTCTGTTGATATCATGTTATTGTATTTTTCAGATTAAGGGATTGTTTTAGAAGAGTAAAGCTACTTTATCCAGCCTACTGGCACTTTCTGCTCCCGGCGGGATTCAAATTTTACAAATGTGTCCGGCTCATCGGTATTGACAAAGTGCTGGAACTTGGCACGTAGTTTTGGGTTATTCACCACTTCTTTCCATTCACATTTGTATACTTCCAGCGTCTGTTGCATATCTTTTTCCAGTTGATCGCCAATTCCCAGGCAGTCATTGACTACCATGTCACGCAAATATTCCATGCCTCCGTCCAGCTTATTCAGCCAGGGCGCAGTACGGGTCAGTGGTTCGGCCGTTTTGATATAAAACATCAGGAAACGGTCTATATAGCGGATGCATGTTTCATTATCCAGGTCAGTAGCCAGCAGTTGCGCATGCTGAGGTTTTGCCCCACCATTGCCGCAGACATACAAGTTCCAACCTTTCTCGGTAGCAATGATGCCAAAATCTTTGCTTTGGGCTTCGGCGCACTCTCGTATGCAGCCGGATACGGCACTTTTGAGTTTGTGGGGCGAGCGTAAGCCTTTATAACGGTTCTCAATCTCTATGGCAAAGGACACTGAATCGTGCAGGCCATAACGGCACCAAGAGGAACCTACACAGCTTTTAACGGTACGCAATGATTTTCCATAGGCATGGCCACTTTCAAAGCCTGCTGCTATTAATTCTTCCCAAATGTCAGGCAGTTGATGCAGGTGGGCACCAAACAGATCAATGCGCTGTCCACCGGTAATTTTAGTATAGAGATCATACTTTTTAGCTACCTGTCCGATTACAATGAGTTTGTCGGGGGTAATTTCCCCACCGGCTATCCTGGGCACTACCGAATAAGTGCCTCCTTTTTGAATATTGGCTAAAAATCGGTCATTGGTATCTT
>JBBSOG010000530.1:0-4048 GCA_038259985.1 Cytophagales bacterium | reverse complement strand
TGGAAGAAACGAGGTTGAGTCATGCTATCTCAACCATTGAGACTAATCTTGAACGGCAACTCAAAAAAGAAATTATTACTTCTTTGGAGAAAGAAAAAGCATTAAGCAATATTTCCATTTATACGGATCTGGCAAAAAGTGTGATAGATGTTGAACTGGTTATTGAAGCAGCTACAGAAAATTTTGTAATAAAAAAGTCCATTTTTCAACAACTAGATAGCTTGTCTAGCCCAGAAACTATTTTAGCGAGCAATACCTCTTCAATCTCAATCACCAAGATAGCGGCCTGTACCCAAAGGCCAGACCAAGTGATTGGCATGCATTTTATGAACCCGGTACCGGTAATGAAACTTGTGGAAATAATAAAAGGGTACGCGACCTCCGAAAATGCACTAAAAACCATTATAGCCATTACCCAGAAATTGAATAAAATCCCATTAGTAGTAGAAGATTATCCCGGTTTTATTGCCAACAGAATACTCATGCCCATGATCAATGAAGCTATTTACAGTGTATATGAAGGCGTAGCTGGAGTAAGAGAAATTGACCAAATTATGGAGCTAGGTATGGCTCATCCCATGGGGCCTTTAAGATTGGCAGATTTCATTGGCCTGGATGTGTGCTTATCTATCATGAAGGTATTAAAAGAGGGATTTGGAAACCCAAAATATGCAGCCTGCCCTCTTCTGGTTAATATGGTGAGTTCGGGAAATCTAGGCATTAAAAGTGGGCAGGGATTTTATGACTACCGAGAGGACAAAAAAAATCCCCATTTAGCTGAACAGTTTGCTAAACGGGGAAAATGATTTAATTGCAATATTCATCCATCGCTTGTTGCGCTTCAGGTATTTCTAACGCGACCGCTTTGCGAAAATCTTCGCAACCACCGGATTTTTTTCCTTGATAGACTTTAAGAGCGCCCCGATATAAATAAGCCTCTCCTAATTCACTATTTGCATTAATGGCAGCATCGTATGCTTCCATGGCTTCTTTGGTTTTACCTGATTTGTGAAAGGCCCTGGCGGCTAAATATTGAGCCTGTGGGTCATTTCTTAATACTTTGGCAGCTTTGTCAAAATAAAATGCTGCATCTTCATAATCTTCATTTCTAAAATGAAACTTACCAATACTCAGGTTGGCGTTAGCGTTGGTAGGATCTAATTCGAGAATTTCCTGGTAGTTAGTTAATGATTTGTCAAAATCCCCCAATTCCTCATAAGCGCGGCCACGGTTGTAAAGTGATTGTATATGGCGGGGATTGTACTCTAAGTATTCGTCATATTCTGCAATGGCTTTTTGATATTCCCCCTGGTCAAAATATTGGGTAGCCATTTTGTATTCATTGCCGTCACAGGCGAAAAAAAATATTGAAATGATACTGAAAGCCAATATCCATTTTCCTAGTCTCATAATTTTATTGTTTTTTTTGCGAAAACGTAAAGTTAACACTTAGATAACAAATAAGGTTTATAGAATCATTTAAAATAAGCCTATACTGCTACATTGTTTTCGCGTAGCGCTTCATTGAGGGAGGTCTTAAGATCAGTACTGGCTTTACGTTGACCAATAATCAACGCACAAGGCACCTGGTACTCACCCGCTGGAAATTTCTTAGTATATGTTCCCGGGATCACTACTGAACGGGAAGGAACCCTTCCGGTATAAATAATGGGTTTTTCCTCGGTGACGTCAATGATTTTAGAACTTGCAGTCAGGGTTACATTTGCTCCTAAAACTGCTTCTTTTTCAATGTGTACCCCTTCAACCAAAATACAACGGGAGCCTATAAATGCACTATCTTCTACAATAACAGGTTTTGCCTGCAAAGGTTCCAGTACGCCACCAATGCCAACGCCACCGCTCAGGTGTACATTCTTGCCTATTTGGGCGCAGCTACCTACCGTCGCCCAGGTATCAATCATTGTCCCTTCTCCTACATAAGCCCCAATGTTAACATAAGATGGCATCATCACGACCCCCTTGCTTAAGTAAGCCCCATAGCGTGCCACTGCGTGGGGCACTACCCTGACGCCAATCTTATCATAACCAGTTTTGAGTTTCATTTTATCGTGGAATTCAAAAGGGCCTAATTCAACTAACTGCATTTTTTGAATTGGAAAATACAAAATCACAGCTTTTTTAATCCACTCATGCACTACCCATTCGCCATTGATTGGTTCTGCTACGCGTTTGGTGCCATTATCTAATTCATCAATAATTGATTTAATGGCAATTTTTACATCTTTGTCTTGTAGCATCTGACGATTGTCCCATGCTTTTTCAATCAAATTTCGGAGTTCCATGAGGATATTAACTAAATGTTTATGGGTAATAAAATTAAAACAATTATTGCTTCCGTATTAAAGCCTGTTGACGATACGAGAATGTACGAAAAATTTGGGCTTACTCTGCAGCAAACAAATAGATATGAAGTAAATATCATAGGTTTTATTTCAAAAAATCCTCCCCAAGACGATAATATTAACTTCTACCCTATTTTTTATTTTGGCAATAAGCATTGGAAACGGCTTTTTTCATCAGTTAAATTCGCTAAATATCTGTTTAGCATTCATCCAATGCTGCTTATTATTACCACCTATGAATTACTTCCTGTAGCACTTGTATATAAGTTTTTTTCCCCAAATACACAGCTCGTATATGATATTCGGGAAAATTACGGGCTAAATATTAAATCCAATATCACCAGTCTTTTGCGAGGAATAATTTTTGCTAAAGTCGTCAAAAAAATAGAAGAATTAGCTCAGAAATTCATATCACTAAATATTTTAGCAGAAAAGTGTTATGCTAAAGAAATTAGTTTTTTAAATTCTAAAGTATTGTTTATTTTAAACAAGCATCAGCCGAATACGAACTTAATTACTAATCTAATTAGCAAACCGAAGAGTGGAGCTTTTTGGCCTATGTTAATCTTTAACGGTACAATAAGCGAAAACTATGGCATTTTTGAAGTGCTTGATTTAGGGAGAAAGCTTATAAAATTCTTTCCTGATATGATGCTAATTATTGTGGGACACGTTACTAACGTGAAATTGCTAAACACTTTGTTGAGTCTAAAAAAAGAATATTCCTTCCTTTATTTAATTATTGACAGGCACCCAATCCCTCATACGGTTATTCTTCAGATGATTGGATATGCAGATTTTGGATTGGTTGCCCATCGTCCGGTAGAAAGCATTGCCAATTGTTTTCCTACCCGTATCTATGAATACATGGCGCATCAACTACCATTCATTTTGCAAGATAATCCCTTGTGGACTAAGTTTTGTGCACCTTGGCAGTGCTCAATCAATATAGATTATAAAAATTTGAACCCTGATTATATCGCGCAACAAATGAAAACAAAAGAGTTTTATCCGAAAGGAGTTCCTGATGACATTTTTTGGAAAGCTGAAGGAGATAAATTAGTTAAAGCGCTGGATAAATTATTTGATGTAAATAGCTGATCTATAATAATTTAAACTAAAAAAAACTACAGGTTCCATTCATTCAATATGCTGATGGCATGGTGCGCAGTGAGGTCGTACTGGCAAGGAACAACGGATACAAAATTGTTAGCAATTGCCCATTCATCATTGTCTTCACCTTTATCAAAATTCACAAAATTACCCGCCAACCAGAAGTATTTTCTTCCGTTAGGATCAAATCGTTGGTCAAATTCTTCTTGCCATTTTGCATGTGCCTGTCTACATATTTTTATACCCTGTAATTTTTCATTTTGTCGTGGAGGAAAATTCACATTCAACGCAATCCCTTTGGGGATACCTTTATCAAGCACCTGTTTAGTAATTTTCAACACATAGGCTTCGGTATGAGAAAAATCGGCATCAGCATCGTAATCGCAGAGCGAAAAACCAATAGCAGGTAGTCCCTCCATCGCCCCTTCCACAGCTGCCGACATGGTACCAGAGTATAATACACTGATGGATGTATTGCTACCGTGGTTAATTCCGCTGACGACCAGGTCAGGCCTTCTATCCTTAAGTAAATGAAATTTGCCTAACTTAACACAATCCGCTGGCGTGCCAGA
>JBBSOG010000529.1:0-4053 GCA_038259985.1 Cytophagales bacterium | reverse complement strand
GAATATACCGGTGTAGTATCCATACAGCGCGAACACTTCCTGCAGGAAGCCATGAGCGTGCTGAACGACCCTTCACTTTCATGAGGTTAAACAAAGATATTGTTGTTGAGAGACTCAATAATCTTCTGTACAACAGTCGCCAGTTCGTGCTGCGTATTACTAATATTACTACCCTGATCAGCGCTATTTCCGGACTGGCCTTACTGGTATATATTTATGGTTTTGACCTTGAAATAAAGCAGGAAGAAGCTGTTCGCACGGGTATTTATTTCATTTTGTGGATTTTTCTGCTCTCTTTTTTGCTTAGGTGGCTTTACGCTTTCAAGCGTGTTGAATTTATACGAAACAGCCCGGTAGAATCTTCCATTATGGGCTTGCTAATGGTCAGGCAAATCTCAAGCATATTTAGCAGCACAAAAATACATCTCTACCAATGGCTGGGTTTTATTAAAAACCCGGAATTTTTCCATTTCTTCACGGCTTCCCTTTTAGTTATTCTACTGCTGCTGGAAATCTCCAAAGCCAGCATCCGGCTGAGTAGCGTCAAAATCCGCCCGGATGCCGCTTTTGTACTTAGTTTTCTCCTGCTTATCCTCCTTGGCTCTGGCTTACTGATGCTTCCTGCCATGACCACCCACCCCGGAAGTATGCGCTATATCGATGCTATTTTTACGTCGGTGAGCGCGAGTTGCGTTACCGGGCTTATCGTGGTAGATACCGCTACTTTTTTTACGATGCGGGGGCAAGTTATCCTCCTGATATTGATACAAATTGGTGGCTTGGGCATTTTGACTTTTGCTACGTTTTTTGCTTCTTTTCTGAGCAAGGGCTTAGGTGTGCGGCAAAAGATGCTGATACCGGATTATCTAGATACTGAAACCATTTCTTCTTCCGGTGAATTGCTGCGCCAGATTATCTTCATAACGCTTTCCATTGAGTTTGGCACTTTTGTGCTGCTCTTCTGTACCTGGAACGTTCCTTTTGACAGTCTGGAAGAAAAGGTTTTCTATTCTGCATTTCACGCGATCTCCGCCTTTTGTAATGCCGGGTTCAGTCTCTTCACCAACGGGCTGTATGAAGAAGTAGTCAGAAGCAATTATATCCTGCACCTGGTCATCGCTGTTTCACTGATTTTAGGGGCTATGGGTTTTGCGCCCATTAAGGATGTATTTTCTCCCGCGCGGCTACGCGACCGCTTGCGTCACCCCTGGAAAGACTGGCATATCAGTACCAAGATTGCTATAAATGTATCTATCATTTTGTTACTATCAGGCACTTTTTTGTTCTATTGGATTGAAAAAAACAATACCCTTGCGGGGATGAACCTGACGGAGGCAGTGATCACGAGTTTCTTTCAATCGGCTACTACCCGTACTGCCGGTTTCAATACAGTAGACTTTTCAAAGTTAGCGCCGCCCTCCCTCATCCTGATGATGATGCTCATGTTTATTGGTGGATCTTCCGCCTCTACTGCCGGAGGGATCAAGACCTCTACTTTTTACCTGGTAGTGGTATCAGTCATCGCCATTAGCAGAGGGCAATCCCGCATCCGTGTGGGAAACCGTTATATCCCCCGCGACACCTTGTATAAAGCTCTTTCTATCTTTTTCTATGGCATTGCGATCAATGTTATTATCTTCTTTTTGCTAAGCATGACTGAGGAAGGTACAGACATGATGTCCCTCCTTTTTGAGCAGATATCCGCTTTTGGTACGGTTGGGCTGAGCACCGGCATTACGGCCTCCCTCTCTGCCACCGGCAAAGTCCTAATCATCTTCTCTATGTTCCTGGGCAGGATTGGCACTTTGACCTTTGCGGTAGCGCTCAGCACCCGAGTTAATACAGACCACTACAAACTCCCGGCGGCCAACCTGATGGTTGGATAATGGGCAGATTATACATGGAAAATTCCAGATTGCCAAATTGTAAGAATTGCTTGAGAAAAGGTATTGTATTTAATATCATTAGGTGAGCGGTTCATTTTAAAATGAAGGCCTGATCCAAACAAATTTTCATTTTATTGATTCTGTATAAAAAATCTGCAAGCGTTTCACCCTATCCTTCCTAAAATCAACAAATCATGAAAAGTACTATCAAACTAGCTTTACTCGCCATTTTGATCACTGTCTTTAATCAAACTGGTTTTTCACAAGACAGTAAAAACATTATTGAGGCATCGGTCAATAAAGATAAAGAGCGGCTGGTGGATATTTTTAAAGATATTCACCAAAATCCGGAACTGGGATTCATGGAAACCCGCACGGCTGGCATTATAGCTAAAGAACTAAAAGCCCTGGGTTACGAAGTAAAGACCGGTATTGGTGTTACCGGCGTTGTAGGAACCATAAAAAACGGGCAGGGACCCACTGTCATGTACCGGGCAGATATGGATTGTAATGCTGTATTAGAAACCACCGGCTTGCCTTATGCCAGCACCAAAGTGGTCAAAAGGGAAGATGGCTCTGAAACGCCGGTGATGCACGCCTGTGGGCACGATGCGCACGTCACCTGGATGTTGGGCATTGCAAAAATAATGGCTGAAAACAAGGGACTTTGGAAAGGCACCTTGATCATGGTAGGCCAACCCGCCGAAGAGCCTATTTTGGGGGCTGAAGCGATGGTGAATGATGGTTTGTATACCACAGCAGGCGTGCCAAAGCCAGATTATTTGTTTGGTATGCATACCGCACCCGTAGGTGTTGGTCTGGTAGCTGCTGCCACCGGCGTTCGTATGGCAGGTACCGATCAGATAGATGTAACTTTTCACGGCATAGGCGGACATGGATCTATGCCTAATTTAACGAAAGACCCGGTCGTAATGGCGGCCTCAGCAATCATGCAATACCAAGCTATTGTAAGTCGTGGAATCGATCCAAAAAATTCGGCGGTAATTACTGTAGGGTCTGTCCAGGCGGGTAGCGATAACAATGTGATCCCTGCCACTTCCTTGCTTAAAGTCAATCTTCGTTGGTTTAACGAGGCCGACCGACAACTGATGATAGATGGCATTAAGCGTATTAATGAAGGTATCGCGTATGCTTATGATATGCCGAAAGATCAATATCCGGAAATGAAGATGAAAGGATGGGCCAGTCCGTTGGACAATGATGTGGAACTGACTAAGACGGTTCAAAATGCCATCGTGGATTTGGTGGGTGAAAAAAATATCCTAAAAGAAGATCGCCTGCCTTCTGTCATGGGGTCGGAAGATTTTCATCACCTGGTGGTGCACAATGACGTCAAAAAATATTGTTACATCCAGGTTGGTATTGCTCCACCCAAACTTTTTCAGGAGGCATTGAAAGAAGGAAAAATGTTCCCTTTCGGAGCACACAATGGCGATTTTCAGGTAGATCTGGATGCTATCCCGTTAGGCACCAAGGTAGGCGCTACGGGATTACTGGCCATATTCAATACATTGAAATAGAACTCACCGATAAATGAACCTTTAAAAATATGCTATGAACAAGTCTAGAAATTATTTGATCGTTCTCTTCATCTTTGTCGCGCTTTCCAACGTGTGGGCACAGACAAATACATCATCAATCATAGAAAGCGCTGTTGGCAAAGACACGGATAGGCTGGTTGAAATCTTTAAGGATATCCACCAGAACCCTGAACTAGGATTCATGGAAACACGCACTGCTGGTATTGTGGACAAAGAATTAAAAGCTCTTGGCTTTGAGGTAAAAACAGGCATTGGCGAAACAGGTGTTGCAGGAATTTTAAAAAACGGGGAAGGCCCTATTGTCATGTATCGCGCCGATATGGACTGCAATGCGGTAAAAGAACTAACAGGTTTGCCCTATGCCAGTACCAAAATAGCGAAAAAGGCAGATGGTTCTGAAACGCCGGTGATGCATGCCTGTGGCCATGATGCGCACGTCACCTGGATGCTGGGCATCGCTAAGATCATGGCAGAACATAAAGACCTTTGGAAAGGCACTTTGATCATGGTGGGTCAACCCGCCGAGGAGCCTATTTTGGGGGCTGAAGCGATGGTGAACGATGGCTTATATACCACAGCAGGCGTGCCAAAGCCAGATTATTTGT
>JBBSOG010000528.1:0-4055 GCA_038259985.1 Cytophagales bacterium | reverse complement strand
CAGGGTATACAATGGCAACGAAGGGCCAATGCCCAAGCCACAAATCAACATATAGGCGACCACTGTCCAGTAGGAGATAGCGGGCGTCATGAGGTAAAGCAACAGCACTCCTACAAAAAGCATAAGCAAACCACCCAACATCCACCAGCGATAGTGACCAAAGCGGGCCACCAATTGTCCCGATACCACTGAACCAGTGACCAAACCCATAGACAGCGGAATCAATGCAATGCCTGCTTTCGTTGCTGATACCCCCACCACATTTACCATGTACAGGGGTAGAAAGATGATGATGCTGAAGAAAGCTGCTCCCAAGAAAAAGAGGGCAACATTAGAAGCTCGGAATACTTTGTTTTTGAACAATCCAAAGTCCAGGATAGGATTGGCGGCGTGCAGGGAACGGTACGAGAAAAGCGAAATGCTTACTATGGCTAACGCCAAAAGGGATAAAGTCACCCATGAACCCCAACCATAAACAGTTTTGTCCATTTGCAGGGCTAGCACCAGTGGAACCAGTCCACCAATGAGCAGTAGCGCCAAAAGGTAATTGAGGGGCAGTTTTTCACCTTTGGGTAATAAAGGAGGCATACGACTAACTATAAACCATAAGGCTAAAGCCCCGAAAGGTAGGTTTACATAAAAAACCCATCGCCACCCAGCGATACCCGGTATCAGTTGTCCTCCATAATCAGTCAACATGCCTCCCACCCAGGGGCCAAGTACACTGGCAATGCCAAATACCGCTCCTACAAATCCCTGGTATTTACCGCGCTCAGCGGGAGGAAAGAGATCGGCAATGATGATAAAAGCCATCGCAAACAGCCCAGCCCCACCGATGCCTTGAATGGCACGGAAAATAATTAATTGGCTCATGCCGTCACCCAGAATGGGCAGTGCGCCAAATTCACCGGCTAACCCGCAAAGGAAAGAACCGCTCAGAAAGAAGGCAACTGCTACTAATTCAATCATTTTGCGGCTGTACATGTCCGCCAACTTACCGTAGATGGGCACCAATGCCGTAGAGGCTACCAGATAAGAAGTAGCGACCCAGGCGTAACGGCTTAAGCCGTTGAGGTCTTTCACAATTTCGGGAAGGGCAGTTGCGACAATCGTTTGGTCAAGTGCCCCCAAAAAAAGCGCCAGCAGAATACCAATTAGTGTGTATTTCGTTTCTTTGTTCTCAAATAAAGCCATAAATCTGAAATAGTTGCAGTGGGCATACCGGAAGCAGGCTATTGTCTTATTTGACCACCCACTCAATATGTCAACTTAGAGAACAACGAAAGAAAAAGAAACTTGTCTAAGAATTTTAAGCTTTTGTTAAGCAGAAAGTGAATACCTCGGTGCAAGCCCACGAGGCATTAGATTAATTTGAGTCTATAATGATCGGGTACCGTCTCAGCCGGTTCTCTCAAAGAGGAACCGCCGTTGAATATCGAGGTGTCCCTGACGGAGCTAATGTTTGGACACATCTTAGTATTAGCGAGGTTTCTCACAGAGAACCCGGAATGGAATTTCTCGCGTGGAGCGTTACACTTCATCACCAACTAGCAGAGCGAGGCGGGGCCACCCCGGCGGGGTCTGCGCTGCGCGCGACCCCGCCTGGGACGACCCGCCCGGGTGGCCCCGCGGAGACTATATTGTATGATATGTGTCCAAACAGTAGCCCTGACGGAGACCCGGCTAATACATCCCAAAAACATTATTCACTTAATCGGTTTTAACGAATATACTATTTACTATCTGTGGAATGGAGTCTAAAATAGACGAGGCAAGCCTCGGGGAATTAAACCCTTCTTAGATTAAATAAAATTTTAAGGCAGTTAAAATGCCCCGATTTCCCTGCTGAAACCTTCCAGCAGAACTTCTTGTGCTTTAACCACTTCCTTCTGTCGGGCATTCACACCAGAAAAAATACCGTTTTCTATATAATAAAGGGCTTCTTTGAGCCTCAATTCATCCGGGTCGCCCAAATCATGGCGCAAATCATCTTCCACAAAGGCATCGGCTTTTAAGCCCTCGTAGTATTCACCAATTCCCTGATCATTAAGCACTTTAAAACTAATCGGATTGATGGCATAGCCCTCAAATGGGAATTTAAAACTCCCAACTGGTTTGCCATAGGTATCATCGCCGATTAAGGTAACATTGACAAAGGGGCGAAGGCCATTGATCAAAAGTTCACTAGCAGAGGCAGAGCTACCGGAGGTGATAAATACTACACGGTCCAGGTTCAAAGGGATTTCCGCTTTGTCAAAAGGAACCTGCAAATCATTTTCTTCAGCTTTGTCTTTATTGTATTTGTACTGTAGAAAGTTCTTGCCAGTCCCTAAGTTGCCGATAATATTGCTGGCCATCCATTCGGCGATGTTCACCCTTCCGCCACCATTGTAGCGCAGGTCAATGATCAGCTCTTGAACATTAGCGCTCTTAAATCTTTGGAAAGAGACTTTGAGTTCTTCTTCTGAAGTCGCCAAAAAACTATTGAAAGCCAGATAACCCACAGCGGTGTTGCTAGCCTCAAACACTTTGTCAGTAAGCACCGTGTTGATACCAATGGTCGTTTTGCTCACCGTCTCCGTAATAGCAGACCCATCAGGCCGGATCATTTCAAAAGTATGGCTATTGCCTTCTAATGCAGTATTTAAGGTGCTGCTTGCAATTAAATCTTTGACAGCTTTGCCATCTATCTTATTGATAATCCATGCCCGCTGCACCCCTGACCTTCCAAATGGTGAATCTTTGTATACAAAAGCTACGCGTAAGTTATCCTCCGGGTCAAAAGCCATCCGGAAACCATAGCCTTCATATTGTCCTTTATCAAAGAGGGCATCGTAAGTCTCTTCTTTTTCTATGTAAGACCATTTGTCTAATTCCCTGTTCATCATGGCTTTCAGCAGCGCATCTGCACTTGCATAATCAGCAACATTAACGTCTGGAATCTGATCATTCCACAGGTACCATTCCTTCATGATATTGTAGACGGTATCTTTTAACGCCATTGTCAAAATTTGCTCTTGACGGACCTCTATTTCCTGCTCCGAAAGCACATCATCTTTACAGGAAGCAAATCCTATCAGCAACCCCAAAAGCAAAAAAATACTCTCAAGCTTCATCATATATATAGTATTGAATTTCATATTTATTGTCATTGATATTTGTGATAATATGAAAACGCAATCAAATATTCATTTATAGTCTACAGTAATTAGTGGGACAAACTCTTAACGTAAAAAAAACGACAAATTGTTAGATTTTCGCATAACTTATATTCCAGAAAACAGGTTATATCTGGATTATACCCAAAAGTCTAATTTCAACACATATATGCTAAAACTACCCTCCTATCTCAAATTTTTTATCATCCTCGGCGGACTGATCATGCTTGTCTTTGTGATGATTGTGGCGCGTTCGCTCCTAATTCCTTTAATGGTAGCCTTGATATTTGCCCTTATCCTTCAGCCCCTGAGCAGCAGAATGGAGAGGTGGAAATTTCCCCGTGCCCTTAGTACGATTGTTTCCATGATCGCCATTATAGCGGTTCTGTTTTTTACCTTCTATTTTATATCCTACCAGGTAAGGTCTATCACTCGTGATTTGTCAGAGATAGGTGAAAAATTTCAGGGCTTTGTGGATAATGGCCACACGTGGCTGGAAAACAACTTTGGGCTGGAAGAAAGTGAGCAAACCGCTTATTTAAAGAATTCTATTAACGATATTGTCAGCAGCAGCACATCTTTGCTAACTTCGACACTTTCTGCTACTGCAGATTTCTTTACCTCCTTTATACTGATCATTATCGCATTATTTTTCCTACTGTACTACCGCAGTTTTTTTGTAGAATTTTTATATAAAGCTGTTCCCAAACATCATCATGACAAGCTACAAACCGGTATCTACAAAGTTTCTTCTGTCGTCAGGGCTTACGTATTAGGACTGTTCACCGTCATTCTGATACTCACTATCCTGAATACCACCGGACTAATGATCATTGGCATTGAGCATGCCATGTTTTTTGGTGTGCTTGCCTCTATGTTGACGATCATTCCCTACAT
>JBBSOG010000527.1:0-4082 GCA_038259985.1 Cytophagales bacterium | reverse complement strand
ATTATTCATGTGGGGGCTAATCCGCCCCTGATCGGAATCCTGTTTCGCCCGGATTCAGTAGATAGGCATACCTTAGATAATATAATGAAAACCGGGGAATTCACCATCAATCATATCGCTGCTTCACATGCGATGCATGCCCACCACACCAGCGCCCGATGGGAAACCTCCGAATTTGATGCCTGTGGTTTCACTCCGGAGTACTCACAGCAGTCCAAAGCACCTTTTGTAAAAGAATCTAATGTCCAGATTGGCTGTGTATTCGTTGAGCGACAGGAGGTTCAAGCCAACGGGACGATTTTTATTGTAGGCCAGATCAAAGAAATCCGATTGGTGGATAGCGCTTTGAAAGAGGATGGCTTTGTGGATTTGGAAACCGCAGGTTCTATCACCTGTTCGGGATTGGACAGTTATCATACTACCAACAGGATTGCCCGCTATACATACGCAAAAACTGACCAAAAACCAGAAGAGCTTTGATACGACTATGGCAAACCTAATAGAATTTACAAAGAGCGGTCTTTATTGTCCGCAAGCTGACCTTTATATTGATCCTTGGCAGCCTGTCAAGAAAGCGGTTATCTCCCATGCCCATGCGGACCATGCCCATCAGGGTCATGAATATTATCTGTCACATCATGATTCTGCTTCCATTCTAAAATATAGATTAGGACAGGAAATCAAGTTGGAAACTATTGGCTATGGTGAGGTGATCAACATAAATGGCGTGTCTTTAAGCTTGTATCCCGCCGGACATATTTATGGTTCAGCACAAGTTAAACTTGAGTACCAGGGAGAAGTATGGGTTTTTTCCGGTGACTATAAATTAGAAAACGATGGATTTTCTGCTGCCTTTGAGCCTGTACGATGCCACACGTTTATCACCGAATCAACCTTTGGTCTTCCGATCTATCAATGGAAACCTCAGCATGAAGTAGCCAATGAGATCAATCAGTGGTGGCAGGAAAACCAACAAGCAGGAAAAGCTTCGGTCATAGGGGCTTATTCCCTGGGTAAATCCCAACGTATTTTACATAGCATTGATAACAACATCGGCCCTATACTGTTACATGGTGCTGTATATAACACCAATGAAGCGCTTATTCAAGGAGGCGCACCACTTGCCCATCATCCCCGCCTTAGTGGTGAGACGGATAAAAAGGAAATTGCCAAGTCATTGGTGATTGCTCCACCATCGGCATTGAGCAGTACTTGGGTACGCAAGCTTAAGCCTTTCAGTACGGGGATTGCCTCAGGATGGATGCATATCCGTGGTATGAAGCGTAGACGGGCAGCTGATCGCGGTTTTGTAGTCTCGGACCATGCCGATTGGAACGACCTTAACATTGCTGTGACAGCTACTGGCGCGGAAAAAGTATACGTTACTCACGGATATACCTCCGTTTTTAGCCGCTGGCTACGGGAAAAAGGTATTGAGTCCTATGAAGTGGAGACACTTTATGGAGGGGAATTGTCTGAGGTTGACGAGACTGATGACAATAGTAACCAGGATTAGCTTTTGAGTTTCCGCTTTATCATATAGTACGCCCCGTCGGCTAATGCTGCTAGTAAATAGTTCCTCACAGGTCTCTGTTGTACTACTTTCATAATTAGATAACTGGCTCCAAATCCTATTAATAATTTCGCTAATCCGTTCATATAATGTGTTTGTTTTTTTATCTAACTACTGCATGCTTCTATTGTTAGATAATACTTCTGTAATTTAATGCCTTCAGCTAATAGAATCTAGTGAATTGCCTAAAATAGCATTAAGAAATACAAAAATCATTTTTTAAAAGAAAGGGTTATTCTATATTTGCACCGCTGTTCATAAAAAGTCAAAACTTAACCTAAAATAATTCATATACATGCATAGCATCGTATACATTGTACCCGCCTTAGGAATTCTTGCCCTAGTCTACACTGCTTTTCGTTCTGCCTGGATTAAACGCCAAGATCCTGGCGATGAGACCATGAAAGAACTTGCCCAATACATCGCTGATGGTGCCATGGCATTTTTGAAAGCCGAATGGAAAGTCCTCACCTACTTCGCCATCATTGCTTCCATTGTATTGGCTTGGTCAGGTACTTTAGTAGAAAATTCCAGTCCGGTGATAGCAGTATCTTTTATTATAGGTGCTTTTTTCTCTGCCCTGGCTGGATATATAGGTATGAATGTGGCCACTAAAGCGAATGTGCGTACCGCACAGGCTGCCCGTACCAGTTTGTCCAAAGCACTGAGCGTTTCTTTTGCCGGAGGCACCGTGATGGGCTTGGGCGTGGCTGGTCTCGCAGTCTTAGGCCTGGGAGGTTTGTTTATCTTCTTTTATCAGGTTTTTGTAGTTACCACCGGCGCTGATGTAAATGGTGTGGAAATGGAGAAAACACTGGAAGTACTGGCCGGTTTTTCTTTGGGTGCTGAAAGCATTGCCCTGTTTGCACGGGTGGGCGGTGGTATTTACACCAAAGCCGCTGACGTGGGTGCCGACCTGGTAGGAAAAGTGGAAGCAGGTATTCCTGAAGATGATGTTAGAAACCCAGCCACCATTGCTGATAACGTGGGAGACAATGTAGGTGACGTAGCCGGAATGGGAGCAGATTTGTTCGGTTCTTACGTAGCCACGATCCTCGCCACGATGGTGCTGGGCAGAGAAATTGTTTCTCAAGATAATTTTGGTGGAATTGCCCCGGTTATCCTTCCCATGCTTATCGCTGGTGTCGGCTTAGTCTTCTCCGTAGTAGGCACTTTGTTTGTTAAAATAAACAAAGAGACGGATAGCGTTCAGCGTGCTTTGAATATGGGTAACTGGTCATCCATTATCTTAACCGTGATCGCTTCTTATTTTATTGTTCATGCTTTGCTGCCTGAAAACATGGTGATCCGTGATTTTAGTTTTACGGCTACCGATGTGTTTTGGGCCATTTTTGTTGGATTAGTTGTTGGAGCATTGATGAGCATCATTACCGAATACTATACCGCAATGGGCCGCCGTCCGGTCAATTCCATTGTCAAGCAATCGTCTACCGGACATGCTACTAATATTATTGGTGGCCTAGCGATGGGCATGGAATCAACCGTAATGCCCATTTTTGTACTGGCAACAGGTATAGTAGCTTCTTACAGTTTTGCTGGCCTATACGGAGTAGCTATCGCTGCTGCCGGTATGATGGCCACCACCGCGATGCAGTTGGCTATTGATGCCTTTGGCCCCATCGCCGACAACGCAGGGGGAATTGCCGAAATGAGCGGCCTTCCCGAAGAAGTAAGAGGACGTACTGACAACCTGGATGCCGTAGGTAACACCACTGCCGCCACCGGTAAAGGCTTTGCCATTGCCTCAGCAGCCCTTACGGCCCTGGCTTTGTTTGCTGCTTTTGTTGGGGTAGCAGGTATTGACAGTATTGACCTGTTCAAAGCCCCCGTTTTAGCTGCCCTGTTCATAGGGGCCATGATCCCCTATATTTTCTCTTCGCTGGCGATTGCCGCGGTAGGTAAAGCCGCCATGGATATGGTGCAGGAAGTAAGAAGACAGTTCAGGGAAATCCCTGGCATTATGGAATATAAAGCCAAACCTGAATACGAAAAATGTGTAGAAATCTCCACCAAAGCATCTATTCGTGAAATGATTGCCCCCGGTGCTATTGCACTACTTTCCCCAATCATTGTTGGTTTTGGCCTCAAAGGGGTATTTGCTGATACTTCATCCGCTGAAATATTGGGCGGAATGTTAGCCGGAATCACTGTCTCTGGCGTACTGATGGGCATGTTTATGAACAATGCTGGCGGTGCCTGGGACAACGCTAAAAAGTCTTTTGAAAAAGGGGTTGAGATTGACGGCAAAATGGAGTACAAAGGATCAGAAGCACATAAAGCTTCCGTAACCGGAGATACCGTGGGCGATCCGTTCAAAGATACTTCCGGGCCTTCTATGAATATCCTCATTAAATTGACTTCTATCGTAGCGCTGATCATCGCGCCTCATATTTCTGTACATGACACTCCTCGCATGGGAGAGCAATTACAGGACAACCCTACCAAAGAAATCGTATTGGAAGTCGATGAGGTTGAAGCAGAATAGCTT
>JBBSOG010000526.1:0-4083 GCA_038259985.1 Cytophagales bacterium | reverse complement strand
TATACCTGTAGTTCGCCATATATGATACCCGCGCTGTGGTCCTGTGAAGCCCCTGTTACCGAGCTTAAGCAATTGATTTCGTTTCGTATTTTCAATACCCCCAAAAATGCGAAAATCAAGGCTTCTTTATAAGCAATAATTAATTCATTGGGCAAAACGATATTCAACCTTCCCTTACTGTATTTTCTGATACAATCTATCAAATAGGTATTGAAAGCACCGCCTCCAGTCACCATCATGCTGGCTCCGTGAGTGCCAGAATGCTGTCGAGCACCTGACTGCCGTACAGGCAGGTCTCCATTTTGGGCATCTCCCCCAACGGATGTTGCATGCCGGGCATCCATCAAAAGATGCACATTGGTTGCAATTTGCTGTGCCACATGCTGCGTAAGTGTAGCCAGCATATCTTCTGTGGGCAACTTTTCTTTTTCCATCGGCGTAATCACATTTTCCAACACCCACTCATAGCCCAGCGACTTAGGGAAGGATGCTGAATAATAGGCCAAGCCGTTTAAGCTATCCACGAGGGATTGGTTCACTTTGCCAGACCGTGCCAGCTTACCACCTTCATCGTAGGCATGACCTAGTTTCTGCGCGAAATGGTTAAGCACCATATTGGCGGGGCCAATGTCATAGGCCAGTCGTTTTCCGTTTACCTCAGCAGATACATTGGCAATACCTCCGATATTGAGGCAGAAGTCATGCTGGGGAAAGAGCAGTTGGTCACCAATAGGTACCAGCGGTGCTCCTTGGCCTCCTAGTGCCAGGTCCATATCCCTGAAGTTGCTGATGACTGGCTTGCTACACTCCGTGTGTATCGCATAGCTGCTCCCGATCTGCAAAGTAAACCCTTTCTCTGGCTGATGAAAGACAGTGTGCCCGTGCGAAGCGATAAATTCCGGGTCTACTTCATGTTTCTTCATGAAACGCTTGATGGCTTTACCCATCCAAACGCCTAGCTCCTGATGGGTTTGCATCAGTGCTTCGCCGCTTACTTTGGTAATATCTTGCAGGCGTTGCTTCCAGGCTTCTTCATATTCAAAAGTATTGGCAGCGATAATTTCAAACTGCCAAGCGCCTTCAATGTTACTAAAATGGCAGTATGCAATGTCCAGTCCATCTAACGATGTACCTGACATGAGTCCTATTACTTTATATTTTCTTGCTTTCAAAAATCTTGGTTTTACACGAGCTGTTACTTTGCCTTTCCATGTGGTAGGCATTTCTATTTTTTACTACGCTTTTATTCCGAATGAAAAAGTGAAACTACGAACTGCCTAAAGTTCTAGCAAATTTTCTTCCACTCCCTGAGTCTGAAAAGTTTTTGTAGTACCTGCGTCATCGTAGAGGATCAAAACATCCAGGGAGGGATGAGCTTCCAGCACTTTCCGGCTTTTTTCCAGTCCCATCACCATAAAGGCAGTCGCGTAAGCGTCGGCGGTCATGCAATCATCCGCGATAACCGAAACGCTCAACACCGAATGCTTGACCGGATAGCCCGTCTCCGGATCAATGGTATGCGAATATCTCTTACCATCACGTTCATAAAAGTTGCGGTAATCGCCGGAAGTGGCGATGGCCTGGTCATGAATGGCGATTGCTGCCGGCATATTCCCGCTCTGGACAGGATCATCAATACCGATGCGCCATACTTCTCCCCGGTTGTTGACGCCCTTGCATACCACTTCTCCACCGATCTCTACCATCATATTCTTTATTCCTTTACTGCTTAAATAATCAGCCATCACATCCACGCCGTAGCCTTTGGCAATCGCACTGAAATTGAGTTGTACATGCGGTTGGGTTTTGGTGACATAATCCTGATCAAAAATGATTTTTTCAAAACCTACCAAAGCCAGCAAAGAATCCACCGCCAGGCTATCGGGCAGTTCGCCACCTTCCGGCCCAAAGCCCCAGGCATTGACCAGCGGGGCTACTGTGGGGTCAAAAGCTCCGTTGGTAGCCTCCACTACTTCCCGACTTTTTTGTAAAACCGGATAAAAAAAAGACGACTCAAAATAGAGTGTATCGGGATCAGAGGTATTTTGCTGGGAAGAATCCTGGTGGTTGAAACGCGAAATCTCTGATTCAGGTAGATAATGGTTTACCGACTTATTGAAGGCTTCCAGCAAAGAATCTACCCCAGTTTTGAAACTTCTTTCCTCCTCGTCCAGGTATTTGATGTTGTAGACCGTGCCCATTGTTTGTCCGCTGAAGGAAACCTGCTTGACTTCTTCTACTTCATTGGCATCATTTGCTTGCCGGAATAGCCAGACAATGGCGACCAGACTTAGCAAGACGATGGAATAGGTAATATTTTTTTTCTGATAAGGATTCATAGCTGAAAATGAGTTATTCTGCTCATCAAAACGTTATTCAGTTGGCTTACAGTTTTTAAACGCCGCAAAATTAGATTTAATTTGTGGATTCCCCACTGATGCATGGAAAAAGCCGAAGGATTTGCTGATTTACTTTTGGCGTAATTCGTTAAATTGGTTCATACCGATCCAATAACAAATGTATTGTAGAATGATATTACGCTATCAACCATGAGAGAAGATTATTTGAAAGGTGATGCCGAACACCTGAGTTCCGGTGAACGGGATGTGGAGAAAGCTTTGCGCCCACTGAGCTTTGATGACTTTACCGGCCAATATAAAATTATTGAAAACCTGAAGGTTTTTGTACTCGCCGCCAAAAAACGGGGCGATCAGTTGGATCATGTACTCTTGCACGGCCCTCCCGGCTTAGGCAAAACTACCTTATCGCACATCATTGCCCATGAACTGGATTCGCAGATTAAGATCACCTCCGGGCCGGTGCTGGACAAACCCAGCGACCTGGCAGGGCTCCTGACCAACCTGGAAGCTGGCAATGTGTTATTTATTGATGAAATCCATCGGCTCAATCCTATCGTGGAAGAGTATCTTTACTCAGCGATGGAAGATTTCAAAATTGATATTATGCTGGACTCCGGGCCTAATGCCCGCAGTGTACAGATCAGTCTGAGCCCGTTTACCTTGGTGGGTGCCACTACCCGTTCCGGTTTGCTCACTTCTCCCCTACGCGCACGTTTTGGTATCAATGCCCGGCTGGAATATTATGACGCGGAGCTTTTGCTCACCATTGTCAAGCGTTCGGCTGGCATCCTAAACACACCTATTCATGAGGATGCAGCCTATGAGATTGCCCGCCGGAGCAGGGGCACACCGCGTATTGCCAACACCCTTTTGCGTCGCACACGCGATTTTGCGGAAATCAAAGGGGAAGGAATCATTACCAAAGCTATTGCCGAAATGGCGCTGAAAGCACTGGATGTGGATCAAAATGGGCTGGACGATATGGACAATCGCATCCTCTCTACGATTATAGAAAAATTCAAAGGCGGGCCGGTAGGCATTAGCACCATTGCCACTGCTTGTGGTGAGGAAGCGGAAACTATAGAAGAAGTGTATGAACCCTTCTTAATCAAAGAAGGCTATATCAAGCGGACTTCGCGGGGGCGCGAGGCTACCGAAATTGCTTATAAGCACTTAAAGTTGATCCCTCCCGGCAGGGCCAGAACGTTATTTGATGAATAGGAAAAGAAATAAAAATCCAAATCATTGATCAATGGCTTCCTGAAGCCCATCAAAATATTGGATATCCATTTCGCTTAGGCGGAGATCGGGATATTTTTCTTTGATTTTGGCTTTGCCGAGTTCTACGCTTTTCCTGAACACCGCATCATCCGGTAGCAGTTTTCTGTGGGTGCGCATTCCCTCAGTCAGCAGGTCTGCTTTCCATTCCACATAGTACCATTCCATAGAAGGCTGATGGAAAACCCGCATCCTTCTTTTGTCAAAAATTACTTTTTGTACTTTATGTTCCCTAACCAACGCGCTGGCTTGGGAAAATACTTGCTTAAACTCCTCAATGGGAATATAGGTATCCATAGCTTTGATAATGAGTATCGGCTTGTTTTCTACCAAAAAGAGATCACAGTGTTTAAATTCTTCCTGTAAATCAAGGCGGTCCTGGGTTTCCATAAAAAGTTGATGTTTAAAAAATGCTTATGTAGTGTAGTAAATTTTCCCTCCCCTA
>JBBSOG010000525.1:0-4084 GCA_038259985.1 Cytophagales bacterium | reverse complement strand
CCTGAAGATAGGAGACAAAACACGGAAGTTTACGGACTTAAGCCTCCACTCACCAGCAGTTGAACGTAAGTAACTAAGCAGCCCTTCCCAAATCCCTAGCCTTGCTCCCCGATACCACCATTCATTACGTCCGTCTACCTACTACCCTTGCTGTTTTGAAATCATTAAAGCTTATAAACTTACATCAGTGAAGGCTACCTCTTTGCTCGTTACCGGCTCGCATAGGGTGCGATCTGTCTAAGGCGTTGTGGCATGTCTATGCAGCGCATATCCAAGCTGGGGCATTCCATGCGGGGCAGTCTCCTTCGTTACGCGTCACTGTTCCACAGCGTCTGCGAGGGCGCTAGCCTGAGGCAGTCCCCTGGTTTGGAATGCTGCATTCCAAACCAGGGGACTGCTACGCTACGCTCGCAGTGACGCGTAAGTGGGAGAGGGGTCTAGTCCACTTAGGGTGGTTCACACCCTACGCGAGTCGGTGACGTGTTGCGATGGGGGCATGGGAGCACAACCTGATGAACCAAACGTATACAATTTATAGAGTGTATACACACTAACACGTACTTGAAACTTGTGCGTTGTTTAGCTAAACCAGCATTAACACGAACAAAATAGACTTAACATGAAATTAACCTAAGCAAATGCTAGGAAATATACTTGTAACCTATTTACATTGATCGGAAGTTTGACTTTGGTAGAAACGAATACTATGAATAATCCCCGTGTCTCTAATGATTCAACAGCAAAATACGTAAGTATAAGTAAGAGTGCTCCTTTTACTTATTATTATAATAAGCAATTCTATATGATATTGCCTTGTTTTAAAGTTATCAATATATGAAGAGGGTAGCCATATTCAGTTTCATGATTTTCATTGTGTCAGTTTCATACGGGCAGCAAAATGAATATTCTATACAATTGAATTCAGGTTTGTTTTCCTTTAGAGGCATAGATGCAGCCCACAATTCTGTCATCCTTGGAAGTAGTTCTTTTGGAGGATACTACACCAATGATCCCTACGGGGCCCATAGTGCTATCTCAGTTGGTCTTTCATTACAAGCCCAAAGAATTACTAGGGCCAACTTGGTCTTTGGGGCACAACTTGGCTACGAACGGTTGAGAAGCAAAGTGTTCATTGACAAAGTGTATGTTTCTGAAGATATCATCAATCCCGAAGCAGTGGAAGCCAAGGGGAAGACTATCCTGAACCTGGATTTTATCACACTTTACCCTCATTTTGGCAAGCGGTTCCATGTTGGCGCTGTATATCTCCAAATGACTTTGGGCACTGATTTAGGATTCGGTTTAGGCAGCCGGGAGCATGGAAAAGCTACCACAGTCAATGGGGTGGAAGTCACCACAGACAGGGAAAGATCGGTGCCTGATTTGGATTTTCGTTTAAGGGGGGACATCACCGCTTATTACAAAAGCTATGGTATCTATACCGGATATTCCAGTGGACTCACCAACTACAAAGCAGACTTAATTGGGTCAAATCAGAAAGTGTATGCAAGATTTTGGCGCTTTGGCTTAACCTACAAATTATAAGATGCATACTGATAACAACCGTAGCGTAGCAACAACACGACTGCCACCAGCAAGGTCATTATGGTGCTTTTGCTACCCATGCCTGCTTATTGTTGTATTTCTGATGATTGAATCCTGCATGAAAGAGCTAGACCTGTCTTTTCCCCAAGCAGAAGAACAGATCGTGCTCAATGGTATTTTGCATCCTGATAGTATTATCCAAGTGTCAGTGACCAAAACATTGCCGGTTAATAGCTTTGATAGAAATTACCCGCTGGTAAAAGATGCTGAGGTAAGAATTTACGAAGATGACAAGCTGCTGGGCAACCTTATTTATCAGGATAGCATCCATATACTAGACTATTACCCTAAAGCCGGCAGTGAATACCGTGTAGAGGTAAAAGTTTCTGGTTTTCCTGTGGTAAGTGCCACCGATGTCATTCCTGCTCCACCCAATGCAGAAGTATGTTTCCTAGAGGATAGTACCAAAGGCTTCTTTTACTCTTTTGCGTATTATGATATCAATATTAATGATCCTGATAATGAGGCTAACTTCTATTGGTTCTATACCTGGAGTAATTCATTGCATGGTTCAAAATGCAAGCTTAAGTTGGATAGCGTAGTATGGGAAAATGGGGAACTCCAATATATACCCCAAGATACCATTGTATGCAGTAATGGTGCAACGCCTGTTTTTGGTATTGGTAGGGGCTACGAATATGGTTCCTTTTCTTCGGTTCCTGACCGCTTTAATGCTTATGTAGATAATACCTCGGGAGGGGTTACCAAGTACGAAGGCTATATAAGGGTTGAGGACAATGGCCTAAATGGAGAGCTAATTTCTTTTGCTATTAGTGGGGGTCAATATGATTACCTAAGGCGCTACCAGGGTATTGACGAGCAACTATCGGTCAAAGCTAACATTATAAATGCCAGTCAAGCCTATGACCGCTATCTCAAATCCAGCATCACCTATTTTCTTAATGAAAACTTATATGATGATGAAGATATTGGACTTAAGCCTTTTGTAGAGTCCAGTGAAGTCTATTCTAATGTAGAGAATGGCACTGGCATTTTCGCAGCCTATAATTCAGTGGATATAGAAGTAGGTGACTTTCCTAATGAACAATAAATGTTAAATGTTAAATGTATTAATGTTAAATGAGTAACCATTATAATAACCATATGAAGAAGCTACTTTTCTCTCTTTCCCTATGTATGCTTTTGTCCGCCACTGCTATGGCGCAGATACGAGTGGGCCTGAAGGCCGGAGCGATGTTATCCAATACGGTAGTAATTGATGCGGATTCCCTGCCGGGAAGTGATGCCAAGATTTCTTATCTGGTAGGCGGCTTTTTGAATATACCAATCAACAGCAAATTCAGTGTGCAGCCAGAACTGCTCTATGCCAACAAGGGTGGTAAGGACTATAATCGCCATTATATTAATCTTCCAATCATGCTTCAATACAAACTAATAGATAAGCTCAAAGTAGAAGTTGGGCCGGAACTGGGCTATCTATTTAGATCTTATTCAGAATTTTCTTTTGATAACAATCGTAGTTTTGATAACAAAGATTTGGACGTAGGTATCAATTTCGGAGTAAGCTATGATGTACTGGAAAAGCTGAACATAGGGTTGCGGTATAATATGGGGATTATTGATACGCATGATTTCAACCAGGCAAGGTTTGGTCTAGGTTCCAGTGATTATATTTATCCCGACTTCAACGTCCAAAACCGCACGTTACAGCTTTCGGTAGGGTGGAAGTTGGGGAAGTAAGCACGTCTAAAGACTTACGAAGTTTGGATAATGCAACTCTTTTCAAGTGCTGAATATTGTAAACTTCGGAAGTCTCTAGTATCTTTAATAAAAATGGATGAAGATGGATTACCAATCAATTATTACCTTGGAACCAGGAAAAAGAAGTGGAAAACCCTGTATCCGGGGCATGCGCATTACTGTTGGTGATATTCTCGGCTGGCTTGCGTCTGGTATGAGTGTACCGGAAATACTGGAGGATTTTCCGGAACTCGAAGAGCGTGATATTTATGCTGCTCTGAGCTATGCTGCAGACAGAGAAAACAAAGTATACCGAGCAACAGGGTGAAGTTTCTTTTTGATCAGAATATTTCATTCCGAATTCTGAAGCAACTGTCCGGCCTATACAGCAACGCAAGCCACGTAAAATTTGAGCAACTAAACAATGCTCTGGATAAGGATATTTGGGAATACGCTAAGCAGAACAACTACACTATTATCACTCAGGATTCCGATTTTAATGACTTGAACCTGCTTTATGGTTTCCCCCCAAAGATTATCTGGATCAGGACTGGCAATCTTAAAACATCAGACATTGTACAGATTCTGGTAGAGTATCAACAGGAAATTCAGGCTTTTTTGGGTAATTCAACCTATGGTTGTTTTGATATATTAAAACTTTGACTCACCCATTTTGGATATAAAACACTTCTTAAGGATCAGTGTCCATTTCCTCACTAGGGCGCATTTATAATGTACCCTTTACCCTGGCATTTGCAATGCCCTGGATGGTGTCACT
>JBBSOG010000524.1:0-4110 GCA_038259985.1 Cytophagales bacterium | reverse complement strand
AATTTAACGGGTACCGCAAATAGTTAGTATTTACTAATCACAAATACCTGTGTTATTATATAAACCTTTACGAATGGATAAAGTTATAGCAAATCTTAATATCTTCGTGCCGATTTGCATAATCTATTTATTTACGTAAAAATAGCAACATTGACATCGAATTAATAAAGTTATGTTACAAAGAATCCAATCAATTTTTCTTCTGGGTGTGGGGCTTTGCATGGGCTTGATGCTAATTTTTAACATATGGCAAGAAACCAACCTGGAAGAAGGGCAACAGGCAGTACTAAACGCATATTACCTCACCGTTGTAGAAGCTCAGAACGATAGTAATACTCAAATGGCTTCAGAACAAGGCACCTGGGTAATTGCAATATTAGCTGTGTTGGCTACCTTAACTGCTTTTTATGCGATTTTCCGCTACGACAACAGGCTTACCCAGATCAAACTGGGGGCTTTGAACAGCCTTTTTATGGGTGGTGCATTAGGCTGCTCAGTCTGGTATAGCTTTGAAGGGGAAAAGATCGTTGATGAAGCGGCGCGTGGAAGCTACGACATTGGATTTATACTTCCTTGTATCGCACTTTTGCTCAATGTGATGGCCAACCGTTTTATCCGTCGTGATGAAAAATTGGTTCGTTCGGTAGACCGTTTACGCTAGATTCCTTAGATTCAAGGCATGGAGTACCGTGCTTATGTCTTTATTGAAACCCGGGATATAGTCTATCAAACCCGCCTGAGAGAAGTTAACTATTCAAATGATTGGTTGCAGATCACCGATAATGGGCAGATAAGTGTGTTAGGGTCCAATCCAAAATGCCGGGGCTATGCCTGGGATGGTTGCTCACCTAAGTTTTTCTTCCTGGATGTATATTTTGGCACACCTGATGGCATTATTGACCTAGAAATGGCTAAGCCTGAAACGTATTATGCCTCACTGCTACACGATGTGTTGTACCAGTTTCGACACGAATATAAAGATCAAATTTCACGAAAAATCACTGATCAGATTTTCCTGGATGAACTCAAAAAGCGGGACTTTAGTCTGAGTGGCTTGTACTTTTGGGTAGTCAGGCTCTTTGGCTGGATCTATTGGCAGGATATTATGCGCAAATATCCGTGGACAAAATATATCTTCCTGCTTATTTTTCTTGCCCTGCTATGGCTTTTGTTTTTTGCTTTTACTTCAGCTGTTCAATGGCTTTTTGCATTAATCAAAAGCCTCTTTTAACCTTCATGTTTATAAGTGCTCATACTATTCAGGTTATCAGGGTTGCCATTTAAAAAGTTTAAAAAACTAACTGACAGAATTTTAGTGAAATCTGCCAAGCTGTCAGCAAAGTGTGTAAGGTTGGCGACCTTCTTGGGTTGGAACAACTTTTGAATCCATCTAAAACCTAACATCTAAAGCATAAACCCTAAATCATAAACCCTAAATATTATGGTAGAAGAAAAAGGTACGATATCCATCAATACCGAGAATATATTTCCCATTATCAAGAAATATCTGTACTCGGACCACGAGATTTTCCTCCGTGAGTTAGTTTCCAATTCCGTAGATGCCACGCAAAAACTGCGTCGCCTGGCTTCTATGGGTGAGTACAAACAAGACCTGGGCGAGCAGAAAATCAAAGTTTCGGTAGATAAAAAAAAGAAAACCATCACCATCAGCGACCGCGGCATTGGCATGACGGCCGAGGAAGTAAAAAAATATATCAACCAGATTGCCTTTTCCGGCGCTACTGAATTCATTGAAAAGTATAAAGACAAAGGCGAAGACAAGCAGATCATCGGGCATTTCGGACTGGGTTTCTATTCGTCCTTCATGGTGGCGGACAAAGTTGAGATTTTTACCAAATCCTATCAAAAAGACACGGAAGGAGTACACTGGATTTGCGACGGCAGTACAGAGTTTGAGATAGAATCAGCTGACAAGAAGGAGAACGGCACTGACATTATATTACATGTCAATAAAGATTCTAAGGAATTTTTGGAGCAGCCCCGTTTGCAGGGAATCCTTGACAAATACTGTAAATTTTTGCCGGTAGAGATTGAGTTTGACGAAAAGGTCATTAACAATCCTGAACCCCTTTGGACCAAAGCCCCCGCAGACCTGACTGACGAGGACTATCTCAAGTTTTACAAAGAGCTTTATCCCTTCGCAGAAGATCCGCTTTTCTGGATTCATCTCAATGTAGATTATCCTTTCAACCTTACGGGTATTCTTTACTTCCCCAAAATCAAAAATGACCTGGAACTAAGCCGGAACAAAATTCAGCTTTACTCCAGACAAGTCTTTATTACCGATGAGGTAAAGGATGTAGTGCCGGAGTTTTTGATGTTGCTGCATGGCGTCATCGATTCACCGGATATTCCCCTCAACGTATCCCGAAGCTATTTGCAGTCAGATAGCAATGTGAAGAAAATCAATAACCACATTACCAAGAAGGTAGCGGATAAGTTGCAGGAACTATTCAAAAAAGACCGTAAGACTTACGAAGAGAAATTTGACCACATCGGCCTGTTTGTCAAGTATGGTATGATCTCCGAGGATAAATTTTATGAGAAAGCTGTAAAGTTTGTCTTACTTAAAAATACCGAAGGAGAATTCTATACTTTGGACGAATACCGTGAGAAAGTGGCAGTGAACCAAACGGATAAGAACGATAGCGTGACTTATCTTTATACTAATGATAAGAACAAGCAGCATGCATTCATTGAGTCTGCTAATAATAAGGCTTATGATGTACTGGAATTAGCCGGTCCGCTGGATAGTCATTTCATCAATATGCTGGAACAGAAGCTGGAGAAAACTACGCTTAAGCGGGTAGATGCAGATACGGCTGATAAGCTGGTGGAGAAAGACGAAAAGATAGAAAGCGTACTCTCTGAGGAGGAGCAAACTACCGTCAAAGTTATCTTTGAAAAAGCGATCAATAACCAGTCTATGACAGTGACAGTAGAATCTATGTCGCCCGAAGATCTGCCGGTAGTGATTACTTTGCCGGAATTTATGCGTCGTATGAAGGACATGGCGGCCATGGGCGGTGGCATGGCCATGATGGGTAATATGCCTGATCAGTATTCGGTCGCAGTGAATGCCAACCATAAGCTAGTAGATAAAATCCTGAAAGCGGATAGCGAAGAGAAAAAAGAGCAAATCGCTAAGCAGGCGGTGGATTTGGCCAAATTATCACAAAATATGCTGAGCGGTGCTGAACTGACCCATTTTATCAAGCGCAGCCTGAACGTGATGGCTGAGTAGTTAATCTTGTTGTAGATTTATAGCAGAACCGTCCCATCACTTGGGACGGTTTTTTTTGTAGTCAAATAATCGGCATGACAATCACTTCCGCAAAAATTTGAAGAACGAAGAACAACTCCTTGAAAATATCTCTTTGCCGAGCAGGAACTATGTCAGCACATTGTGGTTTGGATGAGTAGGTTGTTAACTGTCGATAAACATGAAAAAAACTCAGCCGAAACCCGGACAAGAATCGGTGTGGGATTATCCACGTCCACCGAGACTTGAAGATACCAGCAAGCATGTGCGGGTAGTTTTTAATGGCGAAGTGATCGCCGATAGCCATCGCGCTAAGCGGGTGCTGGAAACCTCTCATCCACCAGTGTACTATATTCCGCTAGCGGATATCAAAACGGAATATTTGCATACTTCTGCGCACACCAGTTTTTGCGAATTCAAGGGTATGGCGAAATATTATTCCCTGGAAGTCAACGGGCAGCACCTTGCCAAAGCAGGCTGGTATTATCCTGAACCTACCCAGGCCTTTGCTGCGTTGAAAGATTATGTCGCTTTTTATCCTTCCAAAATGGAGGCTTGTTATGTAGCCGATGAAAAAGTACTGGCCCAGGAAGGGGATTTTTATGGGGGCTGGATTACCCAAGACATCGTGGGGCCTTTTAAAGGAGGTGCCGGAACCTGGGGATGGTAGGGGATTTAAAATTCCAAATTTATGACTAAATATATTATGCGAATCAAGGGTAGCGAGTTAGGGCAAAACAGGCAGCAGCTATCTTACCAAATACATGCACGAGTAGCCCTTCATAGGAACGCACCTTGGAAGCGTTCTGTATCTGGGTCTTTTCGTT
>JBBSOG010000523.1:0-4115 GCA_038259985.1 Cytophagales bacterium | reverse complement strand
GGTAGATCATCCGCACCATGTTGGTATCTGGTTCAACTACGGGGATGTCAATGGGCTGGATTTCTGGAACAATTCTTATGATATTCCTGAAGAAAAGAAAAACCAATACGGCACCATTCGCCAAAGAGAACTAATCAACACCCAAAGCGGAGATGAAGGCATTCTTGAAGTAGGTGCTGACTGGCTTGCCCCGGATGGCAAAAAGCTGTTGGATGAACACACCACTTTCCATTTTCTGCAAGATGGCAACCAGCGTATCATTGACCGCGAAACGGTGCTTACGGCTCAGGATGAAAAAGTATCATTTAAAGACAACAAAGAAGGGATGATCGCCATTCGCGTTACCCGTGCCTTAGAGATGCCCTCCAATGAAGCGCTTACCCTCACCGATGCCAAAGGAAACCCTACCGAAGTCGCCGTGATGGATAACGATGGGGTGACCGGAAATTACCTCAGCAGTGAGGGCAAGGAAGGGGAAGCCGTATGGGGCACCCGTGCCGAGTGGGTAAAACTTTATGGCACCGTAGACAATAAGCAGGTAGCTATCACCATCATTGACCATCCGAAAAACCCTGGCTATCCTACTTACTGGCATGCCCGCCCTTACGGTTTATTCGCCGCTAACCCGCTGGGCCAGGCCATATTTTCTGAAGGAAAAGAAACCTTAGATTTTAGCCTTGCCCCAGGAGAGCAAGTTACTTTCCGCTATCGTATGGTTATATCGGCCGGTGATGAGCTAACTGCCTCCGAAATCAACAAAATGGCGGAAAACTTTCAATAAGTACTTCGGTAAAAAAGTAAATAGAAACCATGAAGCTACCTCTAAACTCCCGCAGGGATTTTCTCAAAAAATCTGCTATGGGAGCGGCTCTGGCTGGTTTTCCTTCAGTAGAAGATAGCAGGTATGCATACGGAACTGATCCTTCCCCGGTGGATGAAGCACTGACCCGTCCGGTCTTGAAAAAGGAGCTTTTTACCAGCCCGGTTTACATTGACCGCCTGGAATTGTTGCGCCTGGAAGATAATTTTATTTGTCGGGTTACTTCCAAAGATGGGGCGGAGGGAATAGCGGTTAGCAATAATATGCAGATGGTATCGCTGTATCCCATTTTTACCCGAAGATTGCAGCCTTTTTTTATCGGCAAAGATGCCCGTGAATGGGAAAACCTTCTGGAAGAAGTCTATGTTTATCAGAGTAATTACAAATTGCAAAACCTTGCCCTGTGGGTTCCATTGGCAACCATAGAATTTGCGGTGCTGGATATGCTGGGCAAAATTGCCGATAAGGCGATGGGTGAATTAATTGGTGATATTCACCACCCTAAGATTGCAGTATACCAGGCCAACAACTACCGGGGAAAATCCGCCGAGGAATCCATCAAATTTATTCAGCAGGAAGTAAGTGAGTCCCAGGCCAAAGCCTTGAAGTTTAAAGTAGGAGGGCGTATGAGCCATAATGCTGATTATCCTCCGGGAAGAACGGAAAAACTCATTCCTCTGGTGCGCAAAACTTTTGGTGACGACATGGTGATTTATGCGGATTCCAATGGGTCATACACGCCTGATGAAGCGATACGTATCGGAAAACTGATGGAAGAATACCGCTACGATTTTTATGAAGAGCCCGTTCCTTTTGACTGGTATGAGGAAACTAAACAGGTGGCTGATGCGATGACCGTTCCGATTGCCGGTGGCGAGCAGGAGCCCAGCATGCATAATTTTCGCTGGCTGATCCAAAATGATGCGCTGGACATCGTGCAGCCTGATATCTTTTATTTCGGGGGCATGATACGCTCCATGAAAGTGGCCCGTATGGCGGCTGCCAAAGGAAAAGTATGCACACCCCATATTTCAGGGTCGGGCTTAGGCTATCTGTATATGATGCATTTCGTATCAGCCGTGCCTAATGCCGGGCCATTCCATGAGTTCAAAGGCTTTAACAACGAACTGCCAGCAGACTGCCCCACTTCTGATTTACAAAGCCACGATGGGGTGGTGAAAGTGCCTACCGGCCCTGGCCTTGGGGTAGCCATAGATCCCGATTTTATCAATAAGCATAAAATAGTAAGCGCCTAAATGTGTCTTCAGCATTTATCATGAAAAGCATTAAGGTAGTAACTTTTACAACTTTTGATTTCTCTATCCTAGCCCTTTGAGATATGACAAAACTTAAAATAGCCGTAATTTCCGGTGATGGTATCGGAAAAGAAGTAATCCCCGAAGGTATCAAAGTACTGGAAGCAGTAGGTGAGGCCTGCAATATTGATTATCAGTTTGACACTTTTGATTGGGGCTGTGAACGTTACGCCACAGAAGGAAAAATGATGCCCGATGATGGCTTAGAGCAGATCAAGCATCACGACGCTATTTATTTGGGGGCGGTAGGCTATCCCGGTGTACCCGATCATATTTCCCTTTGGGGATTGCTTATTCCTATCCGCCGTACATTTCAGCAGTATGTGAATATACGTCCAGTGAAGTTGTTTCCCGGCATTGCCTGTCCGCTGGCCAACCGCAAGCCAGAAGACATTGACTTCATCGTAGTACGGGAAAATAATGAAGGTGAATATTCTGAGATAGGCGGCAGGCTCAACCGGGGCACTGAGGATGAAATATGCGTACAGGAAAGCATGTTTACCCGCCGGGGCACCGATCGTATACTGAAGTATGCCTTTGAAGTGGCCAAGAAAAGGAAAAAGCACCTTACTTCAGCCACCAAGTCCAATGGTATCGTGCATACCATGCCCTTTTGGGATGAACGGGTGGTGGAAGTGGGAAAAAACTATCCTGATATCAAAGTAGATAAATTCCATATTGACATCCTTACCGCGCATTTTGTGCTGCACCCCGATTGGTTTGATGTGGTGGTAGGCTCCAACTTATTCGGCGACATACTTTCTGACCTGGGCCCAGCCATTGCCGGAACGATCGGTATCGCGCCTTCTTCTAATATCAATCCCGAAAGAAATTTTCCCTCCATGTTTGAGCCGGTGCATGGCTCTGCACCTGATATTGCCGGAAAAGGGATTGCCAATCCTATCGGGGCGATCTGGTCGGCAGCCATGATGTTGGAACACCTGGGACAGCCCGAAGCGCATGCAATGATCATACAGGCCATTGAAAAAGTGGTGCTGGAAGGCAACACCAATACGCCGGATATGGGCGGTAAGGCTACCACTGCTCAATGCGGTACAGCGATAGCGTCATGTCTAAAAATGGGAAAGAACTAAATCAAATTTGATGCTTACCAAAGAGAAGATAGGGCTTGTCCTGGGACCGCTATTGTTTGTACTAATTTTAAATTATCCGTTTGATGGTCTACCTGCTGCTGGTCAGGCTATCTTAGCCTCAACTACCTGGATTGCCGTTTGGTGGATCACCGAAGCTATTCCGATGGCGGCTACAGCACTTCTTCCCATCGTGCTTTTTCCCCTTACCGGTGGACTGGATATTGATACCACCACTACGACTTATTACAGTCCACTGATTATGCTTTTTTTGGGCGGTTTTATCATTGCCATCGCCATAGAAAGATGGAACCTTCACCAGAGAATAGCTTTGAACATCATCAAGTGGATTGGTACCAACGGCAATCTGATCATCCTAGGCTTTATGGTCGCCACCGCTTTTCTTTCCATGTGGATTTCCAATACCGCCACTACCCTAATGATGCTGCCCATCGGTTTAGCAATTGCTGCCAAAATCGGTGAATTACACGGGGAAAAGATGGGGTTGAACGACTTACTATTTAAGAAATCCCTGATGTTGGGCATTGCTTACGCTGCTTCTATCGGTGGAATGGCAACACTTATTGGAACACCAACCAATGCGATATTTGCCGCGGTCGCGGGAGAAATGTTTGCCGATGAGCTTACTTTTGTAGAATGGTTTAGTTTTGGCCTTCCCCTGAGTATTGTCTTGTTGCTGGTAGCCTGGTTTTATCTGACGCATTTCGCTTTCAAAACGGAAGTGAGTGGAAGTGAGGGTGCCCGTGAAGAAATTTCCCGGCACTTGAAGTCATTTGGCAAAATGACTTATGAGGAGAAAATGGTAGCGATAGTATTTGCATTTACCGCACTGGCGTGGATTCTGCGTTCGTTTGTCTTGGCCAAATG
>JBBSOG010000522.1:0-4126 GCA_038259985.1 Cytophagales bacterium | reverse complement strand
TGACAAGGGTATGGTGTTATCTGTACCGGGCAAGCTTAATGTCGCTTCCACTTTTTCACGGGGATGGTACTTCACTTTACCCAGTGCGATTGTTATAGCTTCTCCCTGGGGTTCATGATATAGCATTCGTTGCGCCAATATTTTTCCGCTTTCATCTTCTACGTTAATTTCAAATATGCCGGCGGGCAATTCTTCCTCGTCAAACTGATAAGAAAACGCTGGTCCGCGGTAGTTCTCACTGAAGTGGAATGTGTCATTCGTGCGTAGCACTAAAGCATATTTTCCTTTTTCAAGATGATGCGCTTCTATTTGCAACCCGTTTTGGTCAAAATCAGCCTGCAAAGCTACACCTTGTTGCTGTGGTTTTGGTAAGGCTTGTAAAAGGGTATCTCCGCCGGACAGATATATTTCCAATGCATAATCTTTGTCAGTTTCCGGCGTAATATTAAGATCACTTTGCCCTGACTGAAACCGGACTTCGGCGAGAGGGAGGCTATCTTGTAAGTTGATAAGTCGGGCAGAAGTTACCTTCTTTGCTATACCTACCGGCAACTGCACCAGAATACGGTTAGGCAAATCTTCCACATAATTTCCACCCTCGGGGAAGAAATTGATCTCCCCACTACGTTTGGCTTGTGTTGCTTGCTGAACAGCTAGCTTGTCTTCATAAGGATTGACGATCATCAAAGGATGTGACCAGTAAGAAGTTTCCCCCTGGTTGCGCATCCATTGGGTGTAGGCCCTGATCTGGTACCAGCCACCGCTAAGCGTGTCCGGTAGCTGAAGCTGGCCTTTGAAAAGCCCGTTTTTGATACTATAAATGCCCTGCACAACTGTCTGCTGGCTGTTCAGTATTTCTACATACAGCACCTTGCTCTCCGGCTGGGCTGTTTGTAAAGTGCCCTGAAACCAGAGTTTTCCCCCGACAGCCATTACTTCTTCCGAAAGCTGCATATGCAAGCGTTCCAAAGGGGGCGCTTCCTGATAAGCTATTTTTTGAACCTCCAGGTTTTCCAGGGTTTCATCAGCGGGTAACCAATAAGCTGACAGTAGGGTGCATAAAATTAAGAATGTTTTCACCAGAATGTGGGGATTTCGGTAGTGACGCCAAACATTAAACTACAATCATAGCAATAGTCAGAAGCTTCGGGATCTCCAGCAATACATTCGTTGAAGCCACCAGGTGAGCCGCCCGGCCCAGGAGGGATTTCTGCCCGGTTGACAAATACCCGTTTTTCCGCGACCGAAGAAGCCTGAAAATAACCCAGCACCAGCTCAGTATCATCGTTGACATTGTACATATTTCCGGGAATAGGAGAAGGTGGCGGCGCAAATACGGAACCTGAATTTTCCTGTTGATCCTGCACATTTTCCCAAAAAGTATACGCTCTCTCCGACAAAGCATACTGCCTGACCAGCAGGCTATATCTGCGTTGGAGTTTTATACCCTGTTTTTCCACAAAGTTAATTTTTTGCCTTTCTATTCTATCTTTGTTCAGCCCCTGGGAGGAAGCGATGTTCAGGTAACGTGTCTGCGTACCGGACCTATAGCATACCGGAACGACAAGTTGCATAGGCGTAGTGAGCGGGGCAATAAACTCGTAGGTTTCTAACCAACTCCAACGATAGTAAGCAGTTTTAGTACCCCCACTGCCAGTATTCAAATAAAATTGTAATCCATACTCATCCAGTATAGTACCCAGAGAGGTTTCGTAAGGACGGCTATCCAGTTCATAATAAACACTGTCAATTAGGGGTACTTCCGGCATCTTTTCAGGAAGGGAAGCATAAGTTTTTCCTTCGGGAGTGATGATGTTTAACTTGTACGTTTTTCCTACTTCCCCATTAAAAAAATTGGGATCAGTCTCGTAGGCGCCTTCCTTTACTTCGTTTAGATCCGTTCTATTACTTTCCTCATCGGTGATATATACTTCAGCACCCGTCAGTTCAACACCTTCATAGGTCTGTAGACTGGGCGAACTATAAGACAGTTTGATGGTGTAAGGCTCATTGGCATTAGTCATCACTCCGTCTACCACCAATACCGGCTCTCCTGATAATGACTCGTCCAGTTCTATGCGTTCAATGCATGTACTCAGCAGCATCAGACAGCCTATCCATAGCGTTGCTTGCTTTTTCATCAAAACTTAAAATTATAGGTAATGGAAGGAAATGGGCGCCCCAAAATGGAAAGCTGATACGCATTCAATGTGCCGCCCGCGTCATTCCTGAAAAATACGGAATATGGATTGTTCCGTCCATAAACATTATAGATGGCGAAGGTCCAGCTAGAATCCCACTTTTTCTTCTTTTTCAGACTGCCGTCTAGCGAGATTGAAATATCCAAACGGTGGTAATCCGCCACCCGGTACTGATTGCGGGAAGAGAAGTGGGCAATATCCTGGTTACCTACCCGATAAGTGCCTTCCGGCAAAGAGACCGGCCGACCCGTGCTATAGGTAAAGTTAAAACCCATGCGTATACGGCGGGTAAATTGATAATTGCCTACCACAGTAAAATCATGCGGTTTGTCAAAATTAGAAGGGTACCATTCGCCCAGATTGATGCGTTCGTCCGTATACTGCCCTTCCACTTTTCTCAAGGTGCGGGAGTAAGTATATGACAGCCAGCCCGTCAAACGTCCTAGGTTTTTAGCCAGAAAGAACTCTGCGCCATACGCTTTGCCCACGCCGCTGAGCAGATCGGTTTCTAGTTGATCATTCATCAATATTTCGGCCCCGTCCTTGTATTCTACCAGGTTGTTAATGTCCTTGTAATATACTTCCACTGATGATTCTATGGCATTGCCAATAGCATTGCGAAAATAGCCAATCGCGTACTGGTCGCCAATCTGCGGACGTACATATTTATCGCTTAGCTTCCAGATATCGGTAGGGGTAATAGAGGTGGTATTAGAAATCAGGTGCATGTTTTGTCGCATTCGGTTGTAACTCAACTTCACGCTACTACGGGCATCCAGCCCTATGCGTAATGCTACACGAGGCTCAAAGCCCTGATACTGCGCAATGGTTTCACCGGAGCCGAAACTAATAGAGTCCACTACAGCACCAGGGCTAATGGGTGCACCTTCCTGATAAATGGCCACATCTTTCGGCCCCACTGCGCTGTAATGATTGTAACGCAAGCCCAGGTTCAGCGTCAGGTCGGGTGTGATGGTAAACTCATCGTTGAGATATACCGACATATCCCATGCCTGCTCTTGTGCTAAGGTTTTGGGTACGATCAAAGAAAAATCACCATCGGGTTTCAGTTCGCCCGGTTCAAAATCGTAGCGGGCCAGATTGACGCCCGCATCTACCTGATGCCGTTCTCACCAGAAGCGGGTCAGGTTCCAGCGCCCTTCCGAGATGGCAAAGCCTGCATTGAGTACCGAAGCACGGGTGCTATCCGTAACGTCACCGACATCGTAGGTAAAGCGTGAGTGTGTCAAAGTAAATGTAGACAGCCATTCCTGCGAAATAAGAAAGTCCCAATTAAAAGATGCCCCCCTGTTCTGATAGCCGTAAGAAGTATTCCCGGCATACAAAAAATCATCATTACTGATATATCCGGTCAGTCCTATTTTGTGCCGCTCATTGAGGCGGTAAGTCCACTTGGCATTGGCATCGTAAAAGGAAGCTTCACTCTGTCTGATATCCAGGTCATCTACCCTTTTCAGTATCCAGTCAGAATAGGACGCCCTTCCACCGATCATCAGCGAGCTTTTTTCTTCTACCAAAGGAATTTCTAAAGCCAATCGACTGGCGACCAAACCAATGCCACCACTTCCGGTTACTTTTTTCAGGTTCCCTTCTTTGAGGGTCACATCCAGCACCGAAGCTATGCGTCCGCCGTAGCGGGCAGGAATTCCTCCTTTGTACAGCGTAGCGTCTTTAAGCAAATCGGCATTGAAGGCGGAGAAAAAGCCAAAGAGGTGGGAAGGATTGAAAATAGAAATGCCATCCAGCAAGATCAGGTTTTGTCCTACGTCGCCTCCTCTTACATTGAAGCCAGCTGCTCCTTCACCCGCTACACTCACACCTGGCAGCAGTTCTATAGCGTTGATCAGATCCACCTCACCCAAAAAGGCGGGCATTTTCTGGACTTTTTGGATATCCATGCGAGT
>JBBSOG010000521.1:0-4126 GCA_038259985.1 Cytophagales bacterium | reverse complement strand
TGGCAAGACCGGCAGGCATCGCTATCACGGTGAAACTCTAGTAAGCTTCTGATACTGGTGCCTTCCTGGGAAGATTCTTCCGGGAGCTCGCCTACATTGGGTGGTGGGGGTGGGGGTGGCGTTCCTAGAATTTCTTCCAACACCCATTTTCCTCTGAGCACTGGGCTGGTGCGTAAAGGTAAAGAGGTAGAAACCAATACGCTACCCATCCCCATCACACCGCCGCGGCTACGGTCGCTGAGCATAACCTTGCGTAGATTTTCACCTTTTACATTCTTGATACCGTAATGATTGGCCAGGGATTCATTCAGAAAAGTATAGTCACTGTCAATCAGGTCTAGCAAGTTATGGCTGTCGGTAAGGATGTAGTTAAAGTAATCAACCGTTTCCTGGTACATGGCTTGGCGGAGATTTTCATCAAACTCAGGGAATTTCTCAGGGTCAACGGGACTGCTTTCTTTCAGCTTGGTGATGCCCATCCACTGGCTGATAAAACTTTCGGCAAAGCGTTTGGCCCTAGGATCTTGCAGCATCCTTTCCACCTGAGCATTCATGATTTGTGGATCATGCAGGTTTTGCCGGTAAGCTACTTCATACAATTCCTGATCGGGCAGGCTTGACCAGAGGAAATAAGAAAGACGGTTGGCAAGCTCAAAGTTACTGAGCGGATAAGGTTTTTCCGTAGGCTGCTCATCTTCTACTTTATAGAGGAATTGCGGTGAGATAAGCATCGCTTTCAAGCTTGCTTTTATAGAAGTATCAAAACGTAGCGAAACTCCCATGTTGTCAGAACCAGCGTAAACTTGTCGGAATAGGCGAATCAGGTCATCTTTTTCTTCGGGTTTCAGAAACCGGCGGTACGTTTGGGTGGCAAAAGGTATTAGTACTTCTTCTGCATAAGCCGTAGGATGATCAAGTGGGTCTACATCGGAAAAAATGGCTTTAAACCAAAGCATCGTTTTATCCCAAAATGAGGGAGCATAAGGCTTGGGGACGATAGCTTTCCAGATTTCCATATCTGTGTAAGCTTGCTCCACAATCTGATCAGCAGCTTCGTAATACCTTTCCAGTTTCAGTGGTGTGAAAAATAAAGTGCGGGCGTAGTTGTCAAAACCACTTCCCCCTGAACCATCCGAAGGAAAAAATGCCTGGGCATCAAAGTTTACGCCTATCAGGTCCTGAACTGTAAATTGATACTCTCTATGGCTGAGCCTGCGAATCACTACCCGGCCCGGGTTATTTTCGTCCAGAGAGCTAACCAGAATATCATTGATGCCTTCTACCAGTATATCATACTCTTGCTCATTGAGACGCGGTTTGGTATCCGGGGGCATTTGTCCGGATTGCAACTGCTTCACCACTTTTAACCAGATATGCCCATCATCCAGCAACCTGCCCTGGTTTTCGTACTTTTCCAGGTTAATATCGCCCGCCACTTTGCCTACATTATGGCAGCTAAAGCAGTGTTTATCCAAAACCGGCCTGATGTCTTCTATGAAATCATATTTAGGCTGGGCGACTGCATAGAAAGATCCACAGAGAAAAAAGAGGACAAAGAAAAAGACTTCACGGAACTTTATGCGGTTGGTTACCATCAATCGTAAAATGTAGGTTGGTGGAAAAATTATTTTTTCAGAAAAATTACCCCTTAAATTAAACAAACTTTATGATTAATTCAATCGGGTGCATTACTAAATTATGGGTGAAGAATACTTTAAGTATTAAAGCTATTTAGCATATAACTTTAGTGTGATTTCTTAATCGTCATAACCTTGGATTTGTGCTGGCTAGGCTATGAAACAAAGTCACTAAAAATATGATGAAAATCATTTTATGTATGCATTAGTTGAATGACCTTGCCGAAAATTTAAAAAGATTTGAAACCCTTTCTCTTTTTTTTCTTTTGTTTAATTAGACTCTATCTAAATAACTGTTAAATTGCGACTGTCGTCCATGAATGTAGCGCAAATGCTCTTGATGAAAACTTTGGATCAACTGAAACCCGGCGAGAAAGCGGTGATTAAAAACATAAAGCAGTCATCTTTAACGATAAAACTGTTGGAAATGGGCCTTTTGCCTGGCAAAGAGGTGAGATATAACTACCGTGCCCCGCTGGGAGATCCTATTTCTGTGAAAATATCCGGTTATAACCTTTCATTACGCATTGATGAAGCGAGTCAAGTAGAAATTATATGAACTACCCAACGGATACTTTGCCCCCCAGCCCTGCCCTTAAATCCAAGCTTAGCATTGCCCTGGTGGGTAATCCTAACTCAGGTAAGTCCACGATATTTAATTTGCTTACCGGCCTCAACCAAAAGGTAGGGAATTATCCCGGGGTGACTGTTGATAAGAAAACCGGTAAAACGAAACTTCCGGGCAATCGGGCTGCGGAAATCATTGACCTGCCGGGTACGTATAGCCTGTACCCCCGCGCAGCTGATGAGATGGTTGTATTGGATGTACTCATGCACCCTGAACAGGAAAAACGTCCCGATGTAGCGGTGATCATCGCCGATATGAACAACCTAGAGCGGAACCTGCTGCTCTTTACCCAAATCCGGGATTTATCCATTCCTTCGGTACTGGTACTGAATATGGCGGATATTGCCCGAAAGAAAGGGGTTAACGTGGATATCAAGCTCTTGAGCCGTCGCCTGGGAAATGTGCCGGTGGTAAGTATGAATGCCCGCAATGGGGAAGGACTAGAGCAATTAAAGCAAGTACTTAGCCAGCCGATAGTTTGTGCCGAAGAGCCTTTTATGAATGTTTATCTTTTGGCCCCCGAGTGTATTGCCGAAGTAAAGCAGATGTACGGGGTCAATAATTATTACGAAGCTTACCAGTGGCTGCAAAGCGCGGAAAGGCTACGTTTTATAGACCAAAATCAGGAAGAACAACTCAGGTCATTGCGCACCGCTTTTGGTTTTGATGCCAACAAACTTCAGATTGACGAAACGACCGAACGTTACCGCAATATCCAGCAAATTTTACACGATGCTATCAGCACCCCCAGCGCGGAAGAACAGCGGTCATTCTCTGATAAAATAGATCGTATTCTGACGCACAAAGTATTCGGTTACCTGATCTTTTTCGCTATCCTCTTCATGATCTTTCAGGCGATCTTTGCCTGGGCCAGCGTACCCCAGGATTTTATTGACTATATCTTTGCCGGTTTAAGCGAATGGATACAGGACAACCTTCCCGATGGTGTACTGACCAGCCTCCTGGCTGAAGGGATAGTCCCCGGCATCGGCGGTATCGTGATATTTGTGCCTCAGATCGCTATTCTTTTTGCCTTTATTGCCTTATTAGAAGAGTCGGGCTATATGTCCAGGGTAGTATTTTTGATGGACAAAGTGATGCGCAAAGTGGGGCTGAACGGTAGAAGCGTCGTCCCACTGATTTCGGGTTTAGCTTGTGCCATACCGGCCATCATGGCTACCCGAAGCATTGACAGCTGGAAAGACCGGCTGATCACGATCATGGTTACGCCCCTGATGAGTTGTTCGGCACGTCTTCCGGTATATGCGGTGCTGATCGCCCTTGTGGTGCCTTCTACCAATGTGCTGGGGTTTATCAATTTACAAGGCATTGTATTGATGGGCATGTACCTGCTGGGCTTTATAGCGGCCTTGGGTTCAGCCTGGGTGATGAAGCTGATCGTCAGAACCAAGGAAAGGAGCTTTCTGATTATGGAAATGCCTGCTTACCGCTGGCCGCGCTGGAAAAATGTAGGTTTCACGGTGCTGGAAAAATCAAAGACTTTCGTTTTTGAAGCCGGAAAGATCATTTTGGCAGTATCCATTGTACTTTGGGTATTGGCTTCTTATGGTCCGGGGGATGATATTGCCCAAGCGGAACAACAAGTAAGGCAACAAGCTGAAGACGCAAATGACCCAAGCCTATTTGAAAATGTAGAAGTAGCTGTGGCTACCTCTAAGTTGGAAAACTCTTATGCCGGAAAATTTGGCCACTGGATAGAACCAGTCATCCGCCCGCTGGGTTATGACTGGAAGATTGGGATTGCCCTGATTACTTCTTTTGCTGCCCGGGAGGTATTTGTAGGTACGATGGCTACTCTCTACAGCGTAGGGGAGGACTTTGATGATGAAAGCACCATCAT
>JBBSOG010000520.1:0-4131 GCA_038259985.1 Cytophagales bacterium | reverse complement strand
ATAAATGTCAAGCGTCTCATTCGCCTGGTCACAGTGATTGGTTTCGCAGGACACGAGGCGATAATCAACGGCGGTATGGTCCAGGTATTCTTCTTTAATATATTGAAAAGCATTTCTGACCGCATTTGTGTGCTCTGCACCCCCCGCTTTAGCATAAGCATGTTCGTACTGATAACATAAGCCGATGGTGAGTTTGGCCTGTAGCCTATCGGATAGCTTGAGCGCGTAGTCCAAAACTTCATCAGATTCACAGTTGGCCTGCTTTGCGAGTATTACATTCTTTACTGTTTCCATGACTTATGTTTGTGAATTTGAAATTACTACCCCTGCTCCGAAATAAAAATGACAAAAGTCATCTTAAAAGTTTAGGGAATTAATTAAAAAATACCTACTAAATGGCATACAATTTATTCATGATAATCCAGATTTAGCATAGTTATGTTTACCCATTCTGTTAGTCATAAATGAGGCAATTGATTCGATAAGATGCTTGAGGGGAAAATTGGGAGGAGAAGTGGACTTGTGGAATAGTATAATTTGTGGTGACGGTCACAGGCAGCCATGCCACTTACCGTAGCAGAGGGCTGGTTTGATTGGTGTTAATGCTATATTTTTTACCTATTAAATTGTCTACATGACTAACCGTCTACTTTGCATTCATCTGTCTAGATATATTATCTTTATTCGCTTAAGGTGCTAAAGAATTTATCAGATACTTCTATCATGGTCTCTATTTCTTCTTCACTTACCTCACCAAGTATTTTATCTATTAAGGATTCTGAATTACTTTGTTCTGGAGTTGAGGGTTAGCAGCATCGCTTTGGAGCTTAATACTAAATATTGGGTGCCAAATTTGAAACCTTTTGCGCAATCACCATTTCCACGTTGGTCAATTACTATGGTTTTTTCGGAAATTATTCCCTGGATGACTGGTGTGGCTTTAAATTCAACTATTGAGCCAAGCCAAATTTATCTAACAGATCTGACAAAGCAGTATCTGGGCTAACATTACTTACAACCTCTCCGATAAAAGTATAATCAGTATTCAATTTGGTTTAGTCAGGGATTAAATGGGATTGAAGTCCACGTAATAAGGCCTATTAGTTTTTTTGGCCTTGGTTCTTTTCTACCGGAACGGACTAGCTTAGGTGTTTTGTAAACGAAATCACCAAAAGCATTTAGGGGCTCCAGGTATATTTTTTACAAACTTTGAAGCCAGCAAGTCCATTGTTTGGCCAGAGTACTGGTCTTGCATCACACGCTGAAGTGAAGGTTTGAAATACAAGATGGAAAATTATAAATGTTTGATATCCAACTTCCTGCCCATTGTTGAAATTAATTCCTGGCTATATTTTTAACCGTTAAGGAACGATGCCGATTCAAGTTCATGTCTAACTTGATTTACAATGGTTAACCGCTAATCCATAGATTGGACAAACATACTAAGACATCTAATATTACTATATGAGATATGGTCCTTTTTCCTAAATACACTTAACTAAACAATCACTCTACATGAGGATTTTTTTTACCACAAAGTACACAAAGAATTCGCTAAAGACACAAAGTTTAAACGTGCCTTCACTGTGCCCTTTGTGCTATACCTTGTGCTCTCTGTGGTTCAAATTATTTTTTCTCATACAGAGTACTAAACAATATTGAATCAGCATTAATCATTTATTTTTAAATAGTAATTATTGATATATTTAATTGTATTAAATCAACCAATGTATTTAAACTTTTCTCATAGCAGAAAAAATATCATCTACACAATTTTTCCTACAATTGACTCCTCTTTATTATGGCTTATATTCTTATAAGTCGTTAATTATCCAAATTTTACAATTTATAATATAAGAAATACGTAATTTAATACGTATAATCTTATGGTTTTCCACTTTTTATTACGTATGAAATTTGCGTAAAAATAAAAATTGTGCTTACTTTCAATTATCAAAATAATATTTTGTATCATATGAATACTGCCTAACTAAACACTATGGAAAATTACGCCTTACTACTTTCTACTATGTCAGAAACACAAGCCACGGTTGATTTGGGAACCCAGATTTCCCAATCTTTATTGACTACCAACAACGTTTGGATGATGGTGTCCACATTTCTTGTTTTTATCATGCACCTTGGTTTTGCCGGTGTAGAAGCAGGCTTCACCCAATCTAAAAATACGGTGAACATCCTCTTTAAGAATACCTTAACCCCGGCAATCGGATTAATTACTTACGCGCTGGTTGGTTTTAACCTAATGTACCCTGGCGGAGAAGGCTTTATCTTTGGATTTGCCGGCTTCCACCTGGGAGAAGCAGCGGACTATGTATCCCTCACCTACGCTGACGGAGGATACACTTACTGGACAGACTTCCTCTTCCAGGGAATGTTTGCGGCTACTGCGGCTACTATTGTATCAGGTGCCGTAGCTGAAAGAATCAAAATCAACGGTTACCTGATATTTACTATCGTTTTTGTAGGCTTGGTTTACCCCATTATCGGTAGCTGGCAGTGGGGTGGCGGATTCTTAAGCACCTATGGTTTTTATGACTTTGCAGGCTCAACGCTGGTTCATTCCGTAGGAGGATGGGGCGCCTTAGCGGGTATCATCATCTTAGGGCCACGTATCGGTAAGTATATGAACGGCAAAGTAAATGACTTTCCCGGTTCCAGCGTTCCGTTGGCAACGATGGGTGTGTTTTTACTTTGGTTTGGATGGTTCGGCTTCAACGGCGGTTCAGTGCTTTCTGCAGAACCTGAGACTGTATCAAGAGTACTGGTGACTACTTCCTTGGCAGCTGCTTGTGGAGCGATAGGCGGCTATGTTATGGCTTACTTCGTGTTCAAGAGACTTGACTTGGGCATGGTACTTAATGGCATTCTTGCTGGCCTGGTAGGCATTACCGCTGGTGCTGATCTAATGACCCCTTATGAGGCTATGATCATCGGCCTATTGGCAGGTGGCATCGTGGTATTATCCGTAGTGTTGCTGGATAAGTTAAAACTTGATGATTGTGTAGGCGCAGTTTCTGTACATCTTACTTGTGGCATTTTTGGCACTTTGGCAGTAGGAATATTCGGATCTATGGCAAGCGTGGACCAGTTTATCATCCAGCTCGTAAGTGTACTTACTTGTGGTGGTGCTGCTTTCTCTTGCGCGTTGATTATCTTTTTTGTCCTTGAAAAAACAATGGGGCTGAGGGTATCTGCCGAACATGAAAAAGAAGGCCTTGACAGCCATGAACATGGTATCAGGGGCTATACTATTATCTATGAATAGGATATCTCTATTCAATCCTTAAAATCAAACTACTTTAAAATTATAAACCGGGAACTACTTACCAACAGTATTCCCGGTTTAACAAACCTTTTATTGCACTGACCAAAATTTTACAAAACCCTATTAATTATTTTAAAATGAAGCAAACCAAACTATTATTACTGATTCTGGTACTTGTTAATACAAGCTTATATGCCCAGGATGACGAGGAAAAAAATCCTTTAAATATCTCAGGTTCAGTAGATACTTATTACAAATATGATTTCTCCGGGTATCAATCCGAAGACGGTGGTTCTAACATTGGTACAAGTTTTGCCAATGAACAAAATTCCCTTTCATTAGGTATGATTGACATCGCCCTTTCCCAGGTAGTTGGAAAAGCAAGTTTCGTGGGCGAAATATCTTTTGGTCCCCGTGGACAATCCCAATCTATCCCTGATGCTGCTTCTAATAGTAGTTCTTTTCATATCCAAAACTTATATGTCTCTTATCAAATTACGCCTTCGTTGACGGCTACTGCTGGGTATATGGGTACATTTGTAGGTTATGAAGTGATTTCCCCAACGGGCAATTTCAATTATTCAACTTCTTATCTTTTTACCAATGGTCCGTTTCAAAACGCAGGATTGAAATTAGAATATAGTTTCTCCGACCGGGTATCCCTGATGATGGGCTTGTTTAACGATTGGAACGTTTACAGCGATTTTGATGGTATGTCTGATTTTGGTACGCAGCTATATGTTGTTCCGGTAGATGGTTGGGATGTTTACCTGAACTTTATCACCGGCGGTACTGCCTATGGAATGGGTTCAGAAATTGACCTGACTACCGGTTACCAGATCACT
>JBBSOG010000519.1:0-4134 GCA_038259985.1 Cytophagales bacterium | reverse complement strand
TGCGTTCTTTGCCTTTCATATTTTGATACAAAAGCGGTGTCTCAATATTTTCAAAAACGGTGAGTTCATCAATCAAATGATAAGCCTGAAAAACGTAGCCGATGGTATGTTTCTGTAGCTCGCTCCGGTGGCGCTCTTTAAGTTTGTGTACCGGCTGATCTAATAAAAAATATTCTCCTGCCGAGGGCGGGTCCAGCAGGCCAATGATATTAAGTAGGGTAGATTTCCCAGCCCCGCTGGGTCCCATAATTGTAATAAATTCACCTTCTTTCACTTCCAGGTCTATTCCTTTGAGAATAAAAGTTTTTTTGAACCTAGATTGTAAATATTTATCAACATCAATGAGCTTTAACATGGTAAGTTTAGTGTTTTAGGGTAGTAAATCTGTTTTGCCAATAAGTATGCCAAGGGAAAAATCGCCTGTGGATATCATTGAGCGCCTATTTTAAGTTTCAAAGCGTCCGATTTTGAATAGTAAGTGTGCGATAACGTACATTTTTCAGTAGGTTTGTAGGTGATATTCAGTTTTCGGCACCCTTCAATGTGAAGCCCGCGCACCATTCTTACGATGTAATATGTTTCGTTTTTTGATCTTGTATTATTTTCACAATCAGTATTACTTTGAACTAAAACAAATACGTGGTTATGAAAAAAATTGCAATTGTGTTAGTATCAGGAGTTCTGTTAAGCGGGTGTTATGCGCATGTATGTCCAACTTATACAATTAATCCTGAAAAAAAAGAAATTCATAAGGCTGAACAAGTCAAAGTTGAAAAAAATAAGCAGGAAAAATCAGCTTGAAGAGGACTTTATGAATGAACCTTTGAAAAATGGGATGTGGAGTTATTTAATGAGACCGAAGGAGCTGATCTTCTTCGGTTTTTTATTTGTGTTTTTTCAAAAGCTTTTCAGCCTGTACCATGTGTCGGCGATTATGGTAGATGACTACCCTAAAGGTATCTCCTAACTTTAAAGTAATCCATTGGGAGATACTGATTCCTGTTTTTGTCCGACTCAGGCTCACCTGACGGCTTTGGTCAAGTAGTTGTAACATCTGCTGCTGTTGGGCTATAAAACGATCCAATACGTTCATATCCAGGGTACTTCCCAAAGGATTTTTATCTTTAAAAGTCTTCATCTTATTGAGCTTCTCTTTGGGCAGCATACTCTGGGCAAAGTAGTTACCTAACATTCCGCATTTGAATATTTCCTGTGGTGCGTAATTACTCCATTTGATTTGTTTTTCAATTTCGGGAAGATAGTAATCACCGTATAAGTTAAGGTGTTCAATACATTCCAGCACGCTCCATTCTTCCAGGGAGGGTTTCCACCTTAAAGCTTCCAGGCGGTTTGTTTTCAGAGCCTCTGCTTCATTCAGATGCTGGCGGGTCCATTCAATAAGTTCACCTCTTAATTCTTCTGTCCTGATTTTCATGGTTAATGTTTTTTGTCAAAGATCCGAAAGCGCTTGCGAAAAAAGATTGATTGAAATCAAGACTTTTTGAGCCGGGACAAAGTTTCCGGTGTCATACGTAAGTAAGAGGCGATGTACTTGTGTGGAATTTCCTGGAATAGCTGTGGGCTACGCTGTAAAACCCTTTGGTAACGTTCCAATGGACTGGAGGTAAGGATATCCCTCTCCCGCTCCATCTGCTGGTAGACCATCTGCTCCATGATTTTGTGCCAAAGCTGTAGGTTTTCGGCTGAAGCATTTACCAATTCCATAAAACTGATTTTACTGATCACCAGCAGTTCTGTCTTTTTCAGCGCTTGTATGTATAATTCGGAAGGCTGTTCGGTGATGAAAGAGTCCAGGGCAGCGATAAAGTTGCCCTGGTAGCCAAAGCGAATAGTATGTTCTTCAAAAGCATCAATGACGAATATCCTTAGGCTACCGCTCCTGACAAAGTACAATTTGGTGTCAATACTACCCTTGACTTTGAGGTATTCATTGCGTTGAAGACTAAGCTCCTTCTCCCATAGATGCTCTGATTTAATATTGTCGGCTAACGTCTTGATTAGGTTCATGTAGGCATGCTAATAAGCTTTCATAAAAATGTAAATCACTCATCAAAAACAGCAATATTGATTTGATGATACGCTAACCAGCTTTTTGTCATTCCAATGTATCTATTAAGATAATTCTCACTTAAAAAAACATTAGACCAGTTATCAAACCTTTGGGATTGTACACCAAGATAAAAGATCCAGATACTCAAGCCTGCATATGAAATGAGCTTTTTTTCTATTTCAGATATGCTAATAATACTTTCATATCCATTAAAAAAAGCGTTCAGCTTAGATGCATACACATTCTTATCAGACTCAATGTGAAAGAGTTGCTTACTGAAATAGGCGATGTCATGCAAAAGCCATCCATTTCCACAAAAGTCAAAATCAAAAATAGTAATATCGGTTTCAGCTTGTATGCTCATGTTGTCATACCACATATCAAGATGCACTATTCCTTGTCTCAAATTTTTTCCAGATGCTTGCTTAAACTGCTCGGAAATGATCGCTCCTGCCCGCTTCACAAAACGCATATCTTCATTACTTTCAGAGAAGTGCTGTCTGGCATACTGATACGGAAGTTGAGTTAATGTATGGGCATCATAATCAATACGTTGTACTTGTTTATTCACCGTAATCTCATGCATCTTTGCCATGAGTACACCGATTTGAAATGCTGTTTTTTCGGCAATAAACCTAACTTTTTGTCCCGCTGCAAAAGAGAAAAGTACCCCAAAGCGCTCACCTTCCGGTGCCGGAATTCTTTGAATATAGCTTTGATCTTTATCCTTGATAAGATACGAGATGGAAATGGTATGCTCTTTCAACAGATTAAGTAGGCGAATCTCTTCTGAAATTTCCAGGAATGAGCGCCAAGCAAAGCTATAAATTCGGAACACAAAGCTGCGCTCCTGGTCAGCAATGAAATAAGTATCATTGATTCCGGCACGAAACAATTGGCAGCTAGTAACTGAACTTAAACCGTATTTTTCCTGGATAAATACCCCTAAATATTCAGCGGAAATCGTTGAATTAATAACCGGAAAGATATTCATAACTGTAAAGTTAAGGATTCAAAGCTCAGTCCACCTGGCTCGGGCGCATATTATCGCGCCACGCTGGTCGGGCGTTCAATGCCCTTGATATTCCGCCTTAGGCGGATCGCAGATGCGAAAGTAAATTGGCACGTGTAAAATACGCGGGCCAGCAGGTTTAATAAAATCAAGAGGCTTTACTCCCGATAAGTTTATCCAAAGCCTCATTTACATGCGCAAAAGAGAACTGTTTGAGGACTTGACTCATCTTGGCAGTTATCTGATCGTTGCAAAGGTTACCCAGGCTGCCCTCATGCGTATGCTTGAGGTCTTTCATCGGTTGGTAAGTGCCATCAGCTATTTGCGCACCTACTTTTTTGTAGGCATCCCGGAAAGGTACACCATTCAGCACTTCCTGATTGACCGCTTCTACAGAAAACAGATACTTGTACTTATCATCTTCCATGATCTGCGTATTGACCTGCACATGATTGAGCATGTATTCGCTGATGCTCAGGCAGTCTTTCAGGTCTTCAAAAGCGGGCAAAAAACTTTCTTTCACCAACTGCAAGTCACGATGATAGCCTGAGGTGAGATTGGTGATGATAAGCGTAATCTCATTGGGTAAAGCCTGCAACTTGTTGGACTTGGCCCGGATCAACTCAAATACATCAGGGTTCTTTTTGTGCGGCATGATGGATGAGCCGGTAGTCAGATGATCGGGCAGGGTGACGAAACCAAAATTCTGGCTCATGTACAGGCAAACATCCGCAGCCATTTTACCTAAAGTGGCTGCAATAGAGGCCAGCGCAAAGCTTACTGTCTTCTCCACCTTTCCCCTCCCCATCTGCGCATAGACCACATTATAACTCATGCTTTCAAAGCCCAATAGTTGGGTGGTCATGCTGCGGTCCAGAGGGAAAGAGCTTCCGTATCCGGCGGCAGATCCCAAGGGATTTTGATTCGCTATTTTGTAGGCGGCTTGTAAAACGGTAAGGACATAAACCGGGCTTTCTGCATAGCCGCCAAACCATAACCAAAAGGAAGAACGCATAGCCACTTGAGTATGAGTGTAACCAGGTAGCAGAAC
>JBBSOG010000518.1:0-4144 GCA_038259985.1 Cytophagales bacterium | reverse complement strand
ATTGCCAATAATGGAATTCTTTTCTCCGACAGCTCACTCAAAGGGGCGCACTTTGTAGAGTTATGTTGCCACCGAAATATTCCACTGGTATTTCTGCAAAACATCACGGGCTTTATGGTCGGTAAGGAGTACGAGCGTAATGGTATTGCCCGCGACGGTGCCAAGATGGTGCATGCCGTAGCCAACGCCAATGTGCCCAAATTTACAATCGTTTTCGGCGGTTCCTTTGGTGCTGGTAACTATGCGATGGCGGGCCGGGCCTATGATCCCCGGCTGTTGATGATGTGGCCTAATGCCCGCATATCAGTGATGGGCGGAGAGCAGGCGGCCAACGTACTGGTGACCGTCAAAGAAGATCAGTTCAAAGCGAAAGGGAAAACTTTTCCCGCAGAAGAAGCTGAGCAGTTGAAATCAGAAATCATGGAAAAGTATGAGCAAGAAGGTTCGCCTTATTTCAGTACTGCCCGGCTTTGGGATGATGGCATTATTGACCCGCTGGATACTCGCAAAGTCCTGGCGCTGGGCATCGCCGCTTCCCTGAACAAAAAGTATGAAGAAACGAAATTTGGCGTATTCAGAATGTAGACTAATCAAAAACGAGCATGAGCAAGTACGATACGATAGAATTTGAGGTAAAAGATGGGATTGGCACGCTTTGGCTCAACCGGCCGGAGGTAAGGAATGCTTTCAATCATGAGATGATCGCGGATGTTATGGACTGTATGGAATCAGTTGAGCATGATTCCAATCTGCTGGCATTGGTGATCCGGGGAAAAGGTGATGTATTCTGTGCCGGAGCTGATATTCACTGGATGAAGAGTTTTTCCAAACTTACCTATGATGAAGATTACCAGGAAAACATGCTGCTGGCCAGATGTTTTTACATGATTTACAACTTCAGCAAACCTACTATTGCCCTCGCACACGGTGCTTCCTTCGGAGGTGCCAATGGATTGTTGTCCGCTTGTGATATCGCTTACTGCGTTGCCCATACCACTTTCTCCTTTAGTGAAGTAAAAATCGGACTTATCCCTGCCACCATTTCCCCTTATGTGATCAAGCGTATTGGGGAATTTGACGCCCGTGAACTGATGCTTTCAGGAAAAAAATTTACTTGTCAAGAGGCTTTTGCCAAAGGTTTGGTGAATCATGTTTATTCTGGTGAAGAAATAGAGAAAGTCCTGGAGCAATTGTACGAAGAGTTCAGAACCAATTCCCCTCAGGCAATGGCCAGCACCAAAGACCTGATATTTAATATTTGCAAAAGTAATAATTTTAACGAGACCATAGACTATACGGCCCGGATGATTGCTGATGCCCGCGCTTCGGAAGAAGGTCAGGAAGGCATGGCTGCCTTTATAGAAAAACGCAGGCCCTCCTGGATCAAAAAAAGAGAGAACATTATCATCTAATCATGTTCAAAAAAATACTCATCGCTAACCGCGGCGAGATCGCCGTGCGCATTTGCCGCTCCGCCCATGCTATGGGCGTAGATACCCTAGCCATCTATGCCGAAGATGATAAGTCTTCCATGCATGTTGGTATGGCTGCCGAAGCGGTACCCCTGGGTGCTGGCAAACTTAGTGATACCTACCTGAATATTTCCAAGATCATTGGGATCGCTGAGCAATACGGCTGCGAAGCTATCCATCCCGGCTATGGTTTTTTGTCGGAGAACCCAGACTTTGTGGCGGCTTGCGAACAGGCAGGCATCGTTTTCATCGGCCCAACTTCCCAGACTATTCAATTGATGGGCAATAAGATTGCTGCACGTAAGTTTGCCCAAGAAGCCGGGGTACCGATCACAAAAGGTTTTACCGGTAGCCAGGAAGAAATACTGGACAAGGCTGCTGAACTTCCTTTTCCCCTACTTATCAAAGCGGCAGCGGGCGGTGGTGGCAAAGGGATGCGCATTGTCCAAGAACCCTCGCAGCTCAAACAAGCGATAGAATCAACCAGCCGGGAAGCAAAATCTTATTTTGGAGATTCATCCGTGTATGTAGAGCAGTTTCTGGACGAACCCCGACATATAGAAGTACAGGTGCTGGGAGACCAGCAGGGCAATTTAGTTCACCTTTACGAAAGAGAATGTTCCTTGCAAAGACGCTATCAGAAGATTATTGAGGAAGCACCGTCTCCTAGCTTAGACCAAAAGACACGTGAAGAGATCGGGCAGGCCGCCGTACAATTGGCGAAAGCCATTCCCTATAGCAGCGCTGGCACCATTGAATTTCTCCTGGACAAGAACCAGCAGTTCTACTTTCTGGAAATGAATACCCGCATACAGGTTGAACATCCCGTCACGGAATTGACTACTGGCGTAGACTTGGTGGCAGAGCAACTGAAAATCGCTGCCGGTCAGCCACTATCCTTCCAGCAGGAGGATATCAAACAAAAAGGCCACGCTATTGAGTGCAGAATTTATGCGGAGAGTCCCGAGAATAATTTTCTGCCCTCTCCCGGACAAATCACATACTTCTCCCCTCCAAAAGCACCTAATTATCGCCTGGATACTTTCGTAGATGGCCCGACCCAAATACAAAGTAGCTATGACCCAATGATTGCTAAGTTGGTGGTCTACGGGAAAGACCGGGAGCAAGCCAGGAAAGATAGTATAGAAGCCTTAAAACATTTCGCCATCCACGGTATTGATACCAACATTCCCTATCTGCTGCACCTGTTAAAGTCAGAAGACTTTCAGCAGAACAAGATTTCCACCAAATATTGTGACCAGGAAACCCCCAGACTACTAGACGAAATGCAAGCCGACAAAAAAGATTTTCCCCGGCTTCCTATCATAGCTGCCGGATTGGCTTATGACCTCATTGCCCAAGATGGCTCAGAAGTTCTTGTTAATAATGTATGGCAGGAGATGGGTTATTGGCGACTCTTACCGGCTATCAATTTGACGCTAGAAGAGGAAGAAGTGTTGCTTGAACTCTGGCCAATTCGCAAGGGTGAATACGAACTGCTTTTTCAGGACAAAACCGAACTTCTCCACATTTTGAGTAAGGCAGACGGAAAAATTATGTATGCGCTCAATGACAAGTCCTATACTGCCTATGTTTCTTTGGCAGCAGACCAGGGTTACCTGATTTCCTTGGATGGCATGCTGTTTCACCTGAACCGCCACGACCGATTGGTGGATGGCCAGTTCGTGATCAAAGAAGGCGCTGAGCAAGGTATGACAGATCAGCTTTCTTCTCCTATGCCCGGTAAAGTCATTCAACTTAACGTAAAAGCCGGGGATGAGGTGAAGAAAGGGGATGTGCTGATGATAGTGGAAGCCATGAAAATGGAAAATAACATTATTGCTCCTAAAGATGCTACTGTTAAGGAAGTTTATGTAAGTCAGGATGGGATGGTAGAACGAAATATGCCTCTGGTAAAACTTTCGTAAGCCCTTTTGGATTATATACATAGTAAGAAAGCAACGAAAACCTATGTATATAACAGAGCAACACGAAATGGTGCGAAATTCCGTCAGGGATTTTGCTGAGACGGTGATCAAGCCCGTTGCCCCAGAACTAGATAAACAAGAAAAATTTTCTTTAGATATTACCCGGCAAATGGGCGAAATGGGCCTCTGTGGCATGACTATCCCCGAGGAGTTTGGCGGACAGGGCATGGATAACCTTTCCTACATCATCGCCGTGGAGGAACTCGCTCGTGTAGATGGTTCCCAGGCAGCGACCATCGCCTCCCACAACTCACTGGGCACAGGTCCCCTCAATAGTTTCGGTACGCAGCAACAAAAAGAGAAATATCTTCCTTCACTTTGCAGCGGTGAAGCCCTTTGGGCATTTGGGCTGACCGAACCCGAAGCTGGCTCAGACTCTCGCGGAAGCAAGACCAATGCTAAACTCAAGGATGGAAAATGGACCATCAACGGTTCCAAAATTTTCATTACCAATGGAGCCACAGAAATTACTTTAGGTGCTACGGTTCAAACGGTGTCCGGGGAAAAAGATGGTATGAAAGAATTCTCTACCATCATTGTAGAAAGCAGTACCCCCGGTTTTGAAGCGAGCGAGATGCACGGTAAATTTTGCTGGCGGGCTTCCAACACCTCACAGCTCTTCTTTGACAACTGTGAAGTACCCGAAGAAAACCTGCTAGGCAAAAGAGGTGAAGGTTCCAAGAT
>JBBSOG010000517.1:0-4168 GCA_038259985.1 Cytophagales bacterium | reverse complement strand
TGGGTGGATACTTCCCTGGTGCATGATAATATCTGGTTGGTACTGGTATTTCATGGGGTAGATGGAATTGGCTGGGAACCCAGAACAGGAGCAGAGCTGGAAGAGTATTTCAGCTATATGAAGGAAAGGGAATCAGATTTGTGGATTGCTACTTTTGCGGACGTTAGCAAATATATCAGGGAAAGAAAAAATACAAAGGTCAGCAGTTCAGTACAGGATGATCAGATTGTAGTGAAAGTCTCCCCTGAGCTTGCTCCTGAAGTGTATGATGTGCCCATCACCCTTAAAACCTATGTGCCGGAGGCATGGAATAATGCAGTGCTGTATCAACAGAACCGGGAGGAAGGCCAGCAGCAACTTGAGATACAAGAAGATGGGCAGAGCACCTATGTGCTTTATGATGTGCTTGCTGAAGAGGGCGAATGGATATTGGCTGAGCAAAAGGAAAACTAAGCGATGACGCATGCATACTTGATAAGGTATTTTTATGAAAGCAGCAGGCTATTCGGGAACAGCTTATCTGGTATATTTAGGTATCAAAGCATTGCGTTCTTCACTCTCCTTGGGCTGTATCCCCACAGACCTTTCTTCTTAGCTATGGAGGAAAGCCGATGGAAAAACACTGAGATAAGATATTAAGGTGTATTTTAGATAGCTATATTTGAAATAGCAAGGCAGAGTAATCGTTGGTCCGGGCGAACAAATAAAAGAACATAGACCAGGGGTTGTATGTGTATAAAAGCAAAAGAGATCAATCCATATCCGCCAGCACCTGTTCAGCATGCGTGTTTTCAGGATTTAATTCCAATGATTTTTGATAGGCAGCGATGGCTTCTTCTTTCCTGCCTAGCTTAAGCAGACATTCCCCATAGCTTTCGTAAGTGTTGAATCCTTCGGGATATAAATCGGTATTCATTTCAAAGATCATGAGGGCATCCTCGTTTCTGTCACGTGCCAGGAGTTGGTAACCAAACTGGTTGATTCCCTGCTCCGATAGGTCAAAAGCTGACTGGTCTATGGTCTTCAGGGTGCAGAACTTGATGATTTCATCAATCGTCCTGCCTTCTGCCAGTAGATCTGATAGTTTCTTTTTGTTCATCAGCTTCACCTTTTCCTGCTGCTCCGCCAGTGTCTCTACACCAAAGGCTTTCCTTTCCCGGTCGGTTACCTGTGTCGTATCAATGTCATACAAAACCCAGGGTTCATCCTGTCCATGTTTGGTATATTGGGTGCCATAGATTTGTGGTTCGTTTCTGCGCATCATGTCGCGGTCAATAGCAGCGGCCAATAGCCATTTATTAGTTGTAGAATCCAGGTCAACAGCTTTTCTCATCATCTTCACTGCCATTCCTGAAGCAATAGTATCATTGCCGTGCTGAAAGATCATCGCGGCATGGTAATGATCATTAGCGGTAAGCACCAGATTAGAATCCAGCAGTTCGTATACCCGGGCTTCCCGGCTACTATCCTTTTTGGAGATAATAGACCAGTCAATATCGCCACTCATTCTATCAGACTGATCTTCCTCATATAAAGTTTTCAACTCCTCATGGTCAGCAAAAGCCTTGACTTGCCCCGTATTTTCTTCCGATTGGTTGCATGAGAAAGTGAAAAGGATAACAAATGCCAATGCTTTGTCCATAGTTCTAAAGTGTTGTTTGTTAAGATAAATAAACTGAGAAATTGCCTTTATTCAAAGTCATACTTCACACTATCCGGTAGGGCTTCTACCATAATTTTCATCCACTTACCCTCAATTTTGATGACAACCAAGTGGCGGTCTTTGTCATAAAAGAGGGTGCCGTCATTACTACCTTTAAGTTCTTTAAAGTTCACATGTTGGGCACTCTCTTCGTAATTGCGTTCATCATCGCCTTCAGGCTTTTCTTTGCGGATATTATCTTTCCCGATGCTGCCTAAAGTTAGCGCATTGCTGAGTTGCAACGAACCATAAAAAATAGCTTTATCCCTGCTGAACAAAAAGGAATGTTGCCGTACATCAGAACCAATACGAAACCAGTTGTAAGCAGCTTCTGAATGATTATACACGGTGCCGTAGTAATACATCTCAGCCACGGCCTTTTCATTTTCAGTATGTTTGTTGACGAGCATCGTGATTCTTGACTGATCATCTTTCGCATACCCTTCAAATACATGATAGCCCCAGCGTTTTTTGTTTTTTTCTTCTGCATTTCCTCTTACCTGAATCATGTAAGGCGTACTTAAGATACCGTTGATGTTGGTATACATGGGTGTAAAATGAGGATCAAAACCAAAATGATATCCTCTAAGCTTCCAGAAGTTCCAGGTAGTATCCACATCCGAGGAAAGTTCTACCCGCATTTGCTGTGAGCCTTCCGATCCGGGAATAAGTTTGTAATAGGATGAATCTTTGATAGAAGTATTTTCCTGTTGAGCAGGGGCAAAATGAAAAGCGAACACTGATAGCATTAGTGGCATTACGTATTTCATGACCATGTATTTTGAGAATAGTTTATAAAGAAAATGGATTTGCTTTACTGGAAAATATTTGATTCAAGAAAAGAAATCAAACTATCAAGAAACTAATCCAAATGCTACCTATATCGGGAACTTCATAGCATTATTAAGGTTAAAACCAAAGCGATGAAGAGGAAGCTGATATCTAAAACTATAAGTTGAAGGGGAAAATAATGAAAAGCCTGAGGAGTTTTTTTAAGCGATAATCTTTCTTAGCTGATCAGCTATCCACTCCGGAGCCTCCAGCGGAATGAGATGCCCAACATCACGGGTGCTGACCACATGGGCTTTGGGTAATAAAGGGATAATTTCTTGTTGAACCGTTTCTATCGTAATGACCGGATCATCTTCAGAGATCAATAGCGTGACCGGAACCTCTATTTGGGGCATAAGCTCAGCAATGGAATGGTTCATGCCTTCCAGCAACCACCAGCGCCAGGTGGCCTCATCAATGATGAGTTGCGTATCAATGGCTAATTCAGTTTGTTCAGCATTTAGGGATTTTACTATTGCATTTTTTACAGTTTGCGCAGCTTCCTGGCGGTCAGGGTGCTTGAGCATCCTTTCTTTTTCTTCTGAGGGCATAGGCTCATGCGTAGGAGGGGATGGAGCTACCAATATTAGATGCTCAATGTTGATTTCTGATTGGTTGGCTGCCAGATGCAAAGCGAGTTTTCCACTCATAGAATGGCCAATGAGGGTACAATCAAAAATATCCATCATCACCAGTTGTTTGTGAATCCATTGGGAAAAACCAATGATAGTTGGTTCTTCCAGCGGAGGCGTATTTCCAAACCCGGGGAGATGGAGAGCCACGCAGCGAAAATTATCGGACAGCTTTTCTGATACATATTGCCAGCTTTGTGCTGACCCGCCAAAATAATGCAGAAAGACCAGGGTGTGATCCCCTTCGCCCCATTGAAGAAATGTTTTCGTGCTATGCATAGGTAAAAGGAATAAACTAACGACTCATGAAGAGTAGGTCAGATTTGGAATAATTAAACACGCGCAATGTACTTATGTTTAAAATTTACAGCCTGAATGTAAGTATTTTAATCAGGGCGGAGAGGGTAAATGCATGCATATTAGCGGCATTTCCGATGAGTGTAAGCAATGCCCAAGTAATTCTAGGAAAAGCCTTTATTTATTACAGAACATTGTAAGATTAATTAGAAACGGCAACCCATTGTCGATTGGAAGTAAAAATTTATGAGCCTCAAAAGGAAAATTACATTACCGGTTTCATTACTATTAAGCCTGAGTATATTGGTGATCTCATCAGTCTCTATTTATCACATATGGACAGAGGGACAACACGAAACTGAAACCTTTAGAAAGTCTCAACTGGAGATCAAAAGGGATTATTTAATAGATATTGTAGACGTGGCTTATGGAATGATACAAGCTCAGCATGACTACATCCAACAGCCGGAAAAGGTGCTGAATTATATTCATGCTTTACCTGAATTTATGGCAAATGATTCTCTGTCGGCAGAATCTATGATTGAGGCTATGGAATCAACAGATAAAATGAATGAAAGACTCTTAGCCATGTACGGTGCCCAGGCCAGGGAACGGATGATGCAGGAAGTGATGGAAGCGCTTTCTACTATTCGTTTTGATAAGGGAGAAGGTTATTTCTGGATAACCGATGCAAGTATACCATATC
>JBBSOG010000516.1:0-4169 GCA_038259985.1 Cytophagales bacterium | reverse complement strand
TGAACCAGAAGCTGGTGAAACCAAGCTGGCAAACCTCCCCGGTAAATGGAAGCATTAAAACTGTAGCCAGTGAAGCTGTACAGGATACACTCAAGGAGAAAAATGCACTGCACGAAAATCCGCTCTCTGAGACACATCATGATACTGTTGAACTGGACATACCACAAAGGGTGCAGCCAGTCAAAAAGGTTAGAAAGAAGCCAAAAACAAGTAAGGCAGTAATTACGAACGAAGCTATTTCTACAAAGCAAAAAACAAGCATTGACTTCTTTCAGCCAGTGAAAGTAGGAATGAGATTGCAAGAGGGAAATTTCTTTCCATCTGTAGTGCATGGTGGACAGGAAGTGAGCAATAACCAAATGCTGACCTTGAGGCTTACCGAAGATTTGACAGTCAATGACGATAAAATACCTTCGGGAACATTGGTCTATGGGATGGTTAACTTAGCCCAAAACCGGGTACAGGTTTCGGTATCTCGCATCTTGCAGCAAGCAGTACAGTACCGCGTACACGATCACACCTATCACGAAGGTATCTTGCTGGATGAAAACTTGAATGTGTGGGAAGATGCTGCCCGGGAAACGGCTTACCGCCAGGGGCAAAGAAGTGTCCGGGACTTGCCCCTTGATGTGGCTGCTGAACTGGGAAGAAGTGTGTTGCAACGTTCAAAACGAAAACAGTCCACCGTTTTTCTGCCCGATGGCTATCCCCTTTATCTTGTCAACTAACAAAAACAACGCCATGAAAAAGTATGTAATTGTTTGTACCATCATGCTTACTCTTAGTAATTTCCTCGTTTGTGCCCAAGGCATTCCGGTGGTAGACCCCGCCCATATTGCGGTGACCATTGCCAACGGTTTGACCCTGGCTGACCAAAAGGACAAGCTTACCGAACAGGTGGCGGTTTCCTTTCTGATTGAACAAAAAGTAACGGATATTTATCAGTTGCAGGAAGATTATAATGAGTTTTTAAAACAGGCAGAAACGGTCAACGAATTGCAATGGGCAGATTTATTGGGAAACCAGGCCCATGCCATGGCATTGCAAATTGATATGGATGCCTATGTCCCGGCTTACGAAAATATTGCCATGCTTAAGGAAGTCTATGCCACACTGGAAGGGATTGGAGGTGGAGAAGCTTTGTACCAGCAATTGGATGGTTTTGGCTCTGGTTCCCGGTTACCACAAGACTTCAGGGCATTAGAAGCCATGCTGGAAGGATTATCGGTGAACCGGGCGGCATTTGATGAGATGGCCTACAAAAAGAAGTTGCAGGTGGCATTGTCTTACAATCAAGTGGCCGAAGACCTGCTGGAAAAAGCGCAGGAACTTAGCCAGGCGCTGCTGGTCAATGAACGCTTTTCCATGACTGAAGGCGAACGGCTTTCCAGCATCAAACAAGCCCATGATTATATTTTACAGAGCATGGACTTGAAGCTTCAGTCTGACCAGTTGGTGCTGGACGTAATGGAAGAAGCTGAACACAGTAAATCCGGTCCGCTAATGCACTACGAACAACAACTGGAAAGGGAAGTGCTGTCCACTACGCCCTTGTATCAATATTAATCTCTAAAAAACATAAACATGAGAAAACGAATTCTTCTGTTCTTAATACCTCTAATGGTCATTGTACACCAAACCCCTGCCCAGCAGGTAATCCCCGTGATGGATAAGCTGCTCAAAAAAAACATAGATGATCATATGAAAACTAATCTTGAGCAGGCAGTGCTGTTGGATGTAATCCGAAGACAGGTTAAGAATACCAAAGAAAAAGTAGAAGCCACGGAAAAGCTTCAGTACGATTATCAAGAGTTCCTCCGGCAAACGACCAGCACCGCCCGGCTGGTATTGTCCGATGCTGAAAGTGATCAGGAAGCCAGTGGGAAAGTAGTCACTTCATCCGGGCATTTAAATGACTATACTTTTTCGGCCAATCTCAATGAGGTGTATCATGAGCAAGCAGAACCGCTGGTAAAAAGCCAAATGCTTTACGACCAGCTTATTCCTTATGATGAGAACCGGTCTGGAGGGACTGTTACTTTTACTGAACTACTTGCTTTTGAATCCTACCAGAAAGCCCGAAGCCTCAATGTGCTTGCCCTGGAAGAAATGGGGCAGCAAAGGAAAATACAATTAGCTAATGCCTATCAGCAGCTTGCTCAAAGCAAAGTAGAAAAAGCCGATGAGCTACGCATATTATTGACCACTGACCAAAGATTTTCCATGACCGAAGCAGAACGTTTGGAAACACTAAAAAGGATGCAGGATTATTTGCTGGCTAGTAAGCAACTTAAAGTCAAAGCTGATCAGCTCATCCGGCAAAGCGCAAAGCCTTCATTTTCCAAGTCACAGGTGTTGAATTCCTTTAAACTAGGCCGTGAAAGGGAAGTGTTGTCTGGCACACCCTTATTTCAGGACTAAATCATTATTCTATGAAGCAGAAACTATTATTGGTCACAATACTAATCACGCTGCACATCTCAGCTTCAGCGCAGTATGTCATCTTTGTGATTGACAAACAAGCCATTGCCAAAAGCAGCGAGAACCTGGCGGTTAATGTTATTAAGCAGCAGGAGTATAAGAAAATATTGGAATTTAGTGAAGACATCCTGGGCAGCTATACCAATATTGAGGCTTTACAACTGAAGGTGCTGGAAGACCTCAAACAAGTGGAAAGCATCAAGGATCTACACTGGACAGATTTATCTAGGCCCTTGTACCTGGCTGGTGAACTAGTAAAGGGAACAACACAACCTGGGCTAGAAATAGATTATGTGATTGAACATCCCCTGTTTAATGAAAGCCCGAGTGAGATTTATCAGAACTTATTCATTGCCGGTGCTGCCGACCCCCTGCCTGCTGATTTGAATTCATTAAAAGAAGCAAAGCAAAGGTCTCGATCATTGTCAAGTAACTTTCAACAATTCGCCGCCGAGCGAAAAGCCTATGCTGCCGTGGCTTATCAGTATTTAGCTGAAGACTTGATCCTAAAATCCACGGAGATGAATGAAGTGCTTAAACAGCCTGATCGCCTGCCTGTCCCGGCCGGGAACGGCGGTAGGCATGGCTTTTCTATGACTGAAGCAGAACGAATGAGGCTTCAATCTTATTCAGAAGATTACCTACAATTAGCCGGTGAGATGTTAGAAAAATCAGATAAGTTTTTGTTGGAAATTGCTTATTGCCGACCTTTGCAACGAGAGGCAAACCAAGCGCAAAAAAGACTGGAAAGAAATACTATTTCTCATACTACTGTACTCGATTATTAACACTTTTATAACCCACAAATGAAACATTATTTTGCTTTCGTATGGCTACTTATGCTATGTCTCATTTCTTGTAACCCTCAAACTGAAGTGGTTCCCAAGTATCCCCTCAAAACCCTACTTCACCAGAAAACTTGGAAGGTAGTCTCCATGCAAGCCGAGAGAAAAAGTGATGGCGAAGTGCTGGATTGGTATGCACAATTACACGCTTGTAACAGAGACAATATTTTCACCACCGAAGCCCCCGGCACTGGCTTCGTAGGGGAGTTGCATGGTGAAGAAGGAGCTTCACTGTGTCAGGAAAATGACCTTACCTATATCCCCCACATCGCCAGTTGGAAGCTAAATGAAAACCACGATATTTTCGCAGTCTCACTTTTTGCCTCCGGTCACCGAATGCTCTATGGCTATGACATGAAGAAATCCTATGACAATGAGAATTGGATGGTGGAGGAGTTGAATGAGCAAAGCTTGCAAGTCAGGGTAACTAAAATAAGAGATGTGGAAGCATATGAAGTGGTTATTCGGTTTGAGATAGTTCCTTAACATTCCTCATACCATTTGTTTCACAATCGTTTCAAAATCTGTTTTCTTAAAATCAGGAAAGGCTTTTGAAAACTTTTCGTCGCTGAACCGGTAATCACATTCAAACTGATAGAGCATTTCCATGCTTTCCCTGAGTTGGCCGATAAATACTGAGAGCGTACGCAACAGCCATTTTGGGGTTACCAAATAAGTGGGTTTTGCTTTCAAGATGGAAGCAACCTTTTCCACAAATTCTTTTCCTGTATGGCTGTCAGAGACTGGTAAGTGCCAGGTTTGGTGATAAGCCCCCGGGGTATTACCCAAAAGCGCCAGTGACCTTGCCGCATCAGTGGTATAAGTATAATTGTGGACTGCCTG
>JBBSOG010000515.1:0-4172 GCA_038259985.1 Cytophagales bacterium | reverse complement strand
TCACGGAACTAAGTTCCGCGACAGTATTGGGAGTTATCTATTCTTCATTAATCATCATTCATTCTTCATTACAAATTATTCACTTCTCAGCGCATTGACCGGGTTGGCGAGGGCGGCGCGGATGGACTTGTAGCCTACCGTGATCCAGGCAATACTGATAGAGGCCAGCAGGGCCAGTACAAAGTACAAGATGCTCAGCTCAGTCCGGTACTCAAAGGTTTCCAGCCAGGCTTGCATCGCGAAGTAGCCCAGCGGGGCAGCAATGACAAAAGCGAGCAATACCAAGATCGTAAACTCTTTGGAAAACAGGTAGACAATCTGCGAAACGCTGGCCCCCAAGACTTTACGCACCCCCACCTCCTTCTGCCGTTGCAATGACAGATAAGATACCAAGCCGTATAAGCCTAAGCAGCCGATGATAATAGCCAGGAAGCCGAAGATTCTGAAGCCTTGGAACATGAGGTCTTCTAGCAGGTACATCGCGCCGTTCTCAAAGTATTCTTCCATCGTCAGTGCTTGGTAAAAATACTCGGGGTAAGTCTCCTCCCAGGCGTCTTGCACAAATGAGAGCTGATGAATAGACTGTTGTTCACTCAGTTGGATAGCAGCGATATTAACCCAATCGCCGTAGTACATCAGGTTAGGATGAAGTTCTTCCTGTAAGGACGTATTGTTGAAATCATGTACTACTCCAACAATCGTAGATTTTTTGTCACCGTATTCCAGCGTTTGCCCTACGGCTTCTTCCGGGCTGCCATATCCGAAAATTTTCACGGCTTTCTCGTTGATCAATATATTGTAGCCGGGCAAAGAATCAACTGCCTTGTCTTCCTCCCGCAGGTCTCTTCCGGCGACCAAAGCAATGTCAAAAGTTTTTAGGTACTGCGGGTCTACACTCTTCCGTTCAATGCCATACTTTTCACTTTCTCCCCGCAAGGGATTGTAGGCACTAGACCAGCTCTGGCTGCTTGACGTAGGTGGTCCCGAGCTAAAACTTACTCGCTCTACCGCCGCTTGGCTGGTGATCCGATTTCGAAAGGTTTCCAGTTTTTGCTTATCATTTTCGGGAATAGAGACCACCGCCATGTCATCCTGACGAAATCCTAAGTCCTGACTTTGCAGATAGCGCATCTGCATAGAGACGACAATGGTACCGATGATCAGCAACTGCGAAATCACAAACTGGGTCACCACCAGCGTCTTGCGCAACGAAAACCTTCCGGCAAAGCCACTTTTCTGCTGACTTATAGACTGCTTCAGCGCGTCTACCGGACGAAAGCCCGACAGCACCCGGGCTGGATAATAACCCGCCAAGAATGTGATCACTAGACACAAGGCTAACAGAAAATAGATAATGGTGGTGTTGATAGCCAACTCGGTATGGATCACCACTGACATATACTGATTAAATGAGTTTACAAACCAATCCGCCAGCAAGAGTGAGGCCCCGGCAGCCAGCAGCGTAATCAAAAAAGTTTCCCCCAAAAACTGGAGCATCAATTGCGAGCGAACCCCGCCCAAGGTCTTACGAATGCCAATTTCTTTGGCCCGCTGCACCGATTGGGCGGTGGCCAGGTTGATAAAGTTGATGCAAGCCGTGAGCAGCACAATGATACCCATGAGGATAAAGGCGCCGATCAAGATGGCAGGCGTAGCGTAAATGGTACCCCCGTAGTCCTCGTCGGTATGTACTGCCGACAACGCCTGTAGGTAGTAGCTGTGTTTAGGTGCTTCCTCCTCATTGTAATATTTATCCTTGAAGGCTACCAGCTGTGATTCTAATTTTGCCGGACTTGCCAACTCGGACAATAGCACGAACGTAAACCATTCAGAATTTACGTTTCCCCACGAATTCTCCAGCCAGGGTTTATCTTTTTCATATGCTTGGATCGGCAAAAGCAAATCAAAAACGATGTTGGAGTTCTGAGGAACGTCCCGCGCTACGCCGCTAATTTGATAAGGTTCCTGGTTAACTATGAGGGTTTTTCCCAACAGTTCGTCGTAACGATCCTGATAATCTCGACCGTAGAGTCGATCCGCCAGATCTTTGGTGAGTACTACTTCACTAGAGGTAGTGAGGATAGTTTTTGCGTCACCGGCGAGCAGGGGGTGATCAAACATTCGCAGAAAGTATTCATCAGCATAGGTTAAGCCCTTGCCATGCTGAACATCAGTTTTGATGGGCGAAGCTTCATCGGACGTTTTCAGAATAGCTTCGTGAAAAGCCACTACTTGCGTCACCAGCGGTAGGTCGGGGAAGTCATTGCGCATTGCATCAGCCAGCGGATAGGTGACACTTCCATTATAATCTTTTCCTTCATTGCCCTCAAACTGCCCTACAATCCGGTAGATATGATCGGCCTGACTATGGTAGCTGTCGTAGGTATACTCATCTTCTACAAAGACGTAGATCGCAATGCAGCAAGCCATACTGAGTGCCAGTCCGGCTACATTGATGAAAGTATTCATTTTGTTGCGGCGAAAGTTGCGCAAGGTGGTAACGAAGTAGTTTTTGAACATAGCTTTTTAATGATTATTGATTGATGAGGAATGAATAATGAAATCATACATTACATTCATCATTAGTCATTTTTCATCAATCATTAGTTGTTACTCGTTTCTTAAAGAGTTTACTGGGTTCGTGAGGGCAGCCCGGATGGTTTGAAAACTAATGGTGGCCATCGCGACAAGGAAGGATACCACACCAGCAAAAATAAATACCCAGGCACCGATGTCAATGCGGAAGGCGAAGCTCGCCAGCCACTCCCGGATCAGGAAGTAAGTGATGGGAACGGCAATCAGGAAAGCGACGGTGACTAGCAGGGCAAAGTTTTTGGACAGTGCCAGCAGAAGCTGGGAAAGTGAAGCGCCCAGCACCTTTCGGATACCGATCTCCTTCATCCGCTGCTCGGTGTTGATGGACGCCAGTCCGAACAAACCCAGACAGGCAATGATAATCGCCAACCCGGCAATGATAGACACGATGCTGCTCATCTGTTCGTCGGAGCGGTATAAAGTCTCAAAATGCTCGTCCAGGAAAGAATATTCAAATGGGCGGTCGCTGACCTGGCTGGCCCAGACTTTTTCTACCTCACTGATGGTCTGCTGTATATTATCAGGACTGACCTTTACTGACAGTTCGCTGAATCCCCATTCGGGATGGATGTGCAGGCAAAGGGTATTGACAGAATGGTGCAGCGAATTAAAATTAAAATCCGGTGTCACGCCCAGAATGGTGCCTAAGCTATCATCATTGTACCAACCGAAGCCGAAGCGAGCACCGACTGGTTCTTCCAGACCTAGTTCGTCGGCCAGCGACTGGTTGATGATAAAGCCAAAATCTGCATCAGTGCTGTATGCTAGGGAGAAATCCCGTCCATCTTTGAGCTGGATGCCATAGACTTTCAGAAAGTCATGGTCTACATTGATCTGCGAAACGGTCAGTTGGCGCATCACGGTATCTGTCTTGAGCTTAGCACCCGTTTGATGAAGATTGTTTCCCATTCGTTGCCCGGAAGCGGTTACCCCCTGAACACCATTTTGTTTGGCCATTTCATTTTTGAGTGTTTCATACTTTTCATTGGCTTCCCGGCTCATGGGAATTAGCATCATCTGTTCTTTATTGAAACCAATATCTTTGCTTTTCATAAACTGTAGCTGTTGAATCGCCAGTACCGTGCCTACGATCAGGGCAATGGCGATGGCAAACTGCACAACCACCAGTCCGTTTCTCAAAAATGATTTTCTGCCGAAGCTTTCCATTTTGCCCTTCAGCACTTTGGCGGTTTGGAAAGAAGATAAAAAGAAGGCAGGATAAGCTCCGGACAAAATGCCCACCAGACAGGCCACCGTAATAATACCTAGTAGCATTCCCCAGTGCTCGGTAAGGGTCAGTAGCGACAGGGAACGGTTGGTCAGGGTATTAAGGTAAGGGATAAAGATAATGGCAATCAACACCGCCAAGCCTAGTGCCAGACAAGTGAGTAAGACTGATTCGCCCAGAAACTGATTGATCAACTGCTGTCTTAGCGCGCCGATGGCTTTGCGGATGCCCACCTCTTTGGAGCGGGTAGCGGAACGGGCCACCGACAAGTTCATGAAATTGATGCTGGCAATGAACAACACAAAGAAGGCCAGGATAGAAAACACCCGGATGTAAGTGCGGTCAAACT
>JBBSOG010000514.1:0-4174 GCA_038259985.1 Cytophagales bacterium | reverse complement strand
GAACTGAAAGAAACTGAACATCAGGTTGCTTACCGTATTGCTTCCGGCGATAAAAGCCCCCAAAGCCCCGATAGAAGGCGCAAACAAAGGATACACCTGGCCTACGTGAGCCGCTACCCATTCTGCCATGACGATAGGCATACCCGGAATATCCAGAGGATTGCTGCCAGAATTGATATAAATGCGTACCATAGGCACCGTAAAAATCAACACAAAGCCAGCCCCCAATACCATCCTGCCACTTTCTGACAGTGAAGCTTTTACGTCTGAAAATTTCATGCGGTGCAGGAAGTAGGTGATCAGTCCGACCAGCATCAATATCGTGCCTGGCAAATACAGCGGCGTGCTGCTGGCTGAAATTGGAGTGCCTAAAATTTGATCATAACTGACCGCCACGCTGGTGAGTATACCTTTGAAAGGTAATTGGGGGAGGCGGCTCAGCACCAAAAGTCCTGCTACAAAAAGATAAGGTGCCCAGGCTTTCATCAGTGACAAGGAAGGTTTTTGGTGCCCATCATCCGGTTTGATGTCCAGGGTACCCATCCACAGCTTGGGCCAATTCGTTCGCTCAGGAAAGTCCCAGGTATTCTTGGGAAGCAGAAATCCTCTTTTGGCAGCGGTCACGACAATCGCCATACCTACCAGCGAACCAAGTAAAGAAGGAAACTCCGGCCCGAGAAAAATTCCGGTCAGCATGTAAGGAATGGTGAAGGATAATCCGCCAAACAAGGCGAAGGGGAAGATGGCTAAACCTTCTTTCCAACTTTTGTTTTCCCCAAAAAAACGGGTCATCATACAGATCATGAACAGGGGCATCAGCGTGCCGGTGATGGCATGCAAGACCGCGGCGTTGGAGGTGACCAATTGTATATAATCCAAAAAGCTCACGCCTGCGACTTCCAGTTGGCTTTCTACATAGGCACCTTCCAGACCACCCCTCACGCCTACCAGCACCGGGGTGCCCACTGCGCCAAAAGTCACAGGTGTACTCTGGACCATCATCCCCAACATCACGGCAGCCATAGACGGAAATCCCATCGCCACCAGCAGGGGTGCAGTGATGGCGGCGGGCGTACCAAAACCGGCAGCCCCTTCAATGAAGGAACCAAACAACCAGACAATAATCACCACTTGTATCCGACGGTCCTGGCTTACCCCGGTAAAGCCCTGCCGGATGGACTGGATGGCCCCCGAATAGTTAAGAAGGGTGAGCAAAAGAATTGCCCCAAAAATAATGTATAGGATGTCAAAAGTAATGAACAAACCCTGTATAGTAGAGGCCATGATATTGGTGATGGGAAAGCCCCAAGCGAAGTAAGCCACCATTGCGGTAAGCAGAAAGCCCAGTGGCATGCTGGCTTTGGCTGACAAACGAAAACCCACTAAGAGCACGGCTACCACCAGGATCGGTAAAAGCGCCAGGAAGGATAATAAGGAAAGTGACATGCTAGGTTGTTTGGTTAGTTTAAATTTTTGCCAGTTAGTATCAGAACAGAATTAAATGAAAATTAAACACGTCATAGCCAGCCGACGCGGCGCTGGACAGTAGGACAAATCGTACTACCTAAGTGGCTATCTCCCTCGCAATCAGAAGATTGTCGCCGGGCGACCCCGGTCACTCGTTCCTCGTTTGCGATGACGTCAGAATTAATATGTCCTAGTGCTTCGCATGGGCATCTCTATGATTTGGCCCGGATCACTTCTACCCAGTGCTTGGGCTTGACGCCGGTAAAATGGGCTATCTGATGCCGACAACTAAACCCATTGGCTACCAAAGTGGTACCGTCCTGCATAGCCCTTACCGCCGGGAACAGGCTGCTCTCCCCAATCTTGGCCGAGATATCATAATGCTCTTTTTCGTAGCCAAAGGAACCGGCCATCCCACAACAGCCGGAAGGTATTTCGGCTACTTCCTGCCCGGTTTTTTCGCAGATTGTTTTCATGCCCCTGGTGCTGTAGAGGGCTTTCTGATGGCAATGTCCGTGAATGAGCATATCGGCCCCACTAGCTTCAAAAGCCACATCTAGCCTGCCGGTGGCTATTTCTCTCTCTAAAAATACATCAATCATCATCACTTGTGCTTTGAGCTGCGCTGCCAAGGACTCATCTTCTATCAGGTCGGGCAGGTCATCGTTCAGGGCAGAGGCACAACTAGGTTCGCATACGACAATGGTCAAACCCTCATCCAGATATTTTTTTAGGCCCGCTATCGTTTTAGCCCCATCTTTTTTGGCTTCTCTCAAAAAACCGTGTGAGATTTTAGGGCGCTGACAGCAACCCACGTTGGCCAGTATCACCTCATAACCGCAGGAGTTAAGCAGTTCTAGCGCGGAGATGCCTATCTGAGGTTCATGAAAATTCAGGTAGGTATCGGCAAAGAGCACTACCTGGCGGCGACCCGCTTTTTTTTCGCCTTGAAACGTATGCTTGTTTTTTTCAAACCATTGATAAAATGGCACCGGTGCATACTCGGGAAGTATCCGGCGTTTATCAAAACCGCTAAGTTTTTCTAAAGTAGCCCGGAATAGGCCTGAACGTTGGATCGCATTGATTCCTTTGGACAAACGTCCTGACAAGAGCGCGGCGGCCTTGGAAGAGTCCCTAATCAAGCGATCGCGCAAAGAAGTACCGTGCTCATCATAATAGATTTGCGTGACATCGCTTTTCATTTTTGCCATATCTACGTTGGAAGGGCACTCGGATTTGCAAGCCTTGCACGACAGGCAAAGGTCCAGCACCTGGTGCAGGCGTTTGCTGCCCAGCCCCTCCTTGTCCAGTTGATCGGACATCGCCAGGCGCAAGGCATTGGCCCTTCCCCGGGTAGAATGCTCCTCGTCACGGGTGGCCTTGAAACTGGGGCACATGGTCCCTCCCAGCATTTTGCGACATTCGCCCACCCCGGTACACATGTGTACGGCTTCCCTAAAACTATTTTCAAAGCGATATTGAAACTCCGTCTTTACCTCCCGATCAGCGTATGATGCTCCGTAACGCAAGTTATGCTCAATGGTCTGGGCTTCTACGATTTTGCCAGGGTTCATCACATTTTCTGGATCAAACAGGTGTTTGATGTCCTTGAAAACCTGGTAAAGCCGGGTGCCAAAAAAACGCTCATTAAAGGCACTTCTTACCAAGCCATCACCGTGTTCCCCACTCCAGGAGCCACCGTAGCTGACCACCAGTTCAAAGGTCTCCTGGGCAATATTTTTTAGGTTTTCTATATCTTTTTGCTGCCTGAGGTCAAGGATGGGACGAACATGGATCACACCTACGCTGGCATGGGCGTACATGGCTACGTCGGTATGGTGCTTCTCACAAATTTTCAGCACTTTATCAATGTACTCCGGCAACACTTCTACCGGTATTCCGGCATCCTCAATAAAGGGCAGTGGTTTCTTTTCGCCCTTAATGCCTAGCATTAGACCCAATCCTTTTTTACGCACAATCCAGACATCGTCGTAGGCTTTGCCCTCCGGGAATAGCGGATAAGCGTAGCCAATGCCTTGCTCTTTCAGCGCTTTGATCATCGCTGCCGGGCGCTGCATTACCTCTTCGGCGGTGTAGCCGTAAAATTCTACAATCAAAATGGCGACGGGTTGGCCCTCAATAAAATGACAGTGCTGCTGTGTCATGAGGTTTTCCCTGCTTAGTTTGAGAACGGTTTTATCCAAAATCTCAATGGCGGAAGGCTGGTATTGCAGCATTGGCTGCACCGCCCTGATGGCTTCCGGCAGGTCGGCAAAATGCACCACCGCCACGGATTGATGGGGTGGAAGCGGCGCTCGGGTGAGCTTGTGTTCCAAGGTAATGGCTAACGTTCCCTCGCTTCCGGTAATGAGTTTGGCTAGGTTCCAATGCTCTGCGTTGATAAATTCATCCAGGTTGTAACCTCCCACCCGGCGCATGACTTTGGGAAAACGTGCCCGGATTTCATCCTCATTTTCTAGGATCATTTCCTGAAAAGAGCGGTAAATTTCACCTTCACGATCATCTTGTTGGGTTTTGGCCGCGTAGGCTTCCGGTGATAGTCCGTGTAGGTCTAAAATTGTGCCGTCAGCGAGTAAAATCTGGGCGGCCAAAACATGGTCTACGGTTTTGCCATAGAGAATACTTTTTGTTCCAGAGGAATTGTTGCCTACCATTCCCCCCACGTTAGCCCGACTGGAGGTGGCAG